>JADGOL010000070.1 GCA_017882995.1 Acidimicrobiales bacterium
CGGAAGTGGGGCGAGGCGGCCGAGTCGGGGGGCGACGACACCCCCTGAACGGCCTGCGGAGCTCTGGCTTTCAGCGCTGTTCGGGCAGATAGAAGCGCGACGGGAAGCCACCCTCGCGCCGCACCCGCTGGTGGTTCTCGAGCAGGACGATGTGCGCCAGGGTCTCGCCCACCGCGGCACGCTGCATGAAGTCGGCGATCTCGTGCCACGGGCGAGACCACTTGAGGGCCACCGAGATGTCCCAGGCCGTCGAGCCCGGATGCTCGTCGATGAGGTTCTCGATCTCGGCCAGGCGGTCGGCATGGTGGGTGATGATCTCGTCGAGCCGTCCCCGGAGGTCTGCGAACCGGTATTCGTGGGCGGGGAGCACCTCGTCCACGCCCAGGTTCTGGCACTTGAGCAATGACTCGAGGTATTCACCGAGTGGGTTCGGGAATTGCTGGGTGTGCACGCCGATATTGGGCGTGATGCGGGGCAGGACGTGGTCGCCCGACAACAGGAGCCGGTGCTCCTCGCTATAGAAGCAGACGTGTCCCGGCGAGTGTCCCGGTGTCCACACCGTCTTGAGGTCCCACCCCGGGACGTCGACGCGCTTGCCGTCCTCGAACAACACGTCGGGCACCGCCATGGTGACCTGTCCCCGGATCATCATCGAGGCGAAGTTGAGATCGGGCAGCTTGGTGGCGGGCACCCCCGCGTCGGCCAGGAACTCGCGCATCCGGGCGAGGAGGTCGTCGGTCTCGATATAGCGCGCCTCGAGCATCTCGGCGTCGTCAGGATGCAGTCCGATCCACGCCCCGGACTCCTCGCGCACCCGCCCGGCCAGGCCGTAGTGGTCGGGGTGGATATGGGTGACGAGCACCGCCTGGACGTCCTTGATGGACCCGCCCGCTTCCACGAGACCGTTGTTCAGCGCCGTCCAGGCGTCCTCGGTGTTCCAGCCGGCGTCGACGATGGCGACCCCGTTGTCGAGCTCGAAGGCATAGACGAGGACATAGCGCAGAGGGTTGTCCGGGATGGGCACCGGGATCGACCACAGCCCGGGCCGCACCCTTTCCACGGGGGGCATGACGTCGCGATCCCACGCCTCTTTCTGGAGCACCCCCGTGACAACGACCATGGCGGCAACCTAGGCGGGAACCCCAACGACGACCAAGCCATCGGTGGTCACCCGACGCCTCGGGCGCGGCGCGACGTGGCCGCCCAGGCGGGTGAGGCGACGACACAGAGTGAAGTCATGGGCGGTATCCGTGAATACCTCCTGGTTCTTCACTATTTTCACATTCGCTCCATTGACCACAAAAAGCACAGATGCCAACATGGCGCGCTCGGCCCTGCAGCCTCCTTTCCGGTAGGCCGGCGCCCGCCACGAACCTTGTCCATTTGGGCGCGGGTGCGCACGAGTCCGCACGACACAGACGACACCACGGGGGGTCCAGGTGACAGAGCGGATGGTGGACTTCTCGACCGGCGTCGGCACGGGCCGAGATGGCGGGCTGGTCGTGAGTCGCCTGCGGTCGAGGATCGAGCACGTCCTGGACATGTCGCGCGACGCGTTCGTGGAGACCGATGCACAGGGGAACCTCACCGAATGGAACCGCCAGTCCGAGGTGCTGTTCGGATGGTCACGCGACGAGGTGCTCGGCCGGTGCATCACCGAATTCCTGATCCCGCCCCGTCATCGGCGGGCAGTGTGGCACGAGCTCGAGTCGGTGGGCAGTTCCTTGCACACCATGAAGCGGACACGTCCGCGCCAGCTCGACCTTCTGCACCGCGAGGGATACGAGGTCCAGGTCCTCGGCTCGGCCTACATCGTCGGTTCCGGAGCCGACCTGCGCATCGGCGGGTTCCTCTACGACCAGGGCGAGGACAAAGCGGCCGAAGAGGCGTTGGCCCATGCGTACCTGCACGACTCGCTGACCGGCCTGCCCAACCGGACACTGTTCACTTACCGCCTCGCCTATGCCCTCGCCAAGGGCAACAACGAGCCGGGCTCGATCGCCGTGCTCGTCCTGGACCTCGACCGGTTCAAGGCCATCAACGACGGCCTCGGCCACGAAGTGGGTGACGAGGTCCTCGTGGCGGTGGCAGCTCGGCTCGAGGCGGCCGACGGCGCGGCCGAGGTCATTGCCCGGCTGGGCGGTGACGAGTTCCTCGTCCTCTTCGACACCGATCACGCCGAGGAAGACGCCGTGGCCTACGCGCAGCGGGTGCTCCACGCGTTGTCCACCCCGATCGCGGCAGGCGACAACGAGGTGTTCATCACCGCCAGCATCGGCGTGGCCTGCACCAGCGCCCGCGTCAACGAGGCCACGCCTTTGCTCTCCAATGCCGACGCCGCGATGTACCAGGCCAAGCGACGCGGGGGAGGGACGATCGAGGTCTTCGGCGAGGTCATGCGCATGCGGGTGCTCGACCGCATGAACACCGAACATTCGCTGCACCGCGCCCTCGAGCGTCGCGAGCTCCGCCTCTTCTACCAGCCTGTGGTGGAGATCAACGGGGCGAGAGCGGTGGGGGTGGAGGCCCTGTTGCGTTGGGAGCATCCCGAGCAGGGGCTCGTGGCCCCGAGCAAGTTCATCCCCGTCGCCGAGGAGAGCGGGCTCATCATCCCGATCGGAGCCTGGGTGTTGCACGAGGCCTGCCGCCAGCTGTGCATGTGGCGGGCGGATCGCCTCGGCGGCCCGCGCGGCGCCGTCGAGGTGAACCTCTCGGCCAGACAGATCGACCATCCCGAGATCATCTCGACGGTCGAGCGGATCCTCGACGACACCGGGCTGCCGCCGGCCAACCTGACCCTGGAGATCACCGAGAGCGCGCTCATGAACGATGCCGCCTCTGCGTTGCGGGTGCTCCAGGCGCTCAAGGACCTCGGCGTGACCCTCGCCATCGACGACTTCGGGACGGGCTACTCCTCGCTCAGTCACCTCCAGAGGTTCCCGCTCGACATCTTGAAGATCGACAAGAGCTTCGTCGACGAACTCGGTATCGACCAGGGTGGAACCGAGATCGTGGCCGCGGTGGTCAAGCTGGCCCATGCCCTGGGACTGCAGGTGATCGCCGAGGGCGTGGAGACCGAGCGCCAGCTCGACGCCCTGCTCCGTCTCGACTGCGACTTCGCACAGGGATATCTGTTCTCCCGGCCCGTGCCCGCCCACGAGCTCATCGAGAAGTTCACCCTTCCCCTGGGCGCCTGAGCGTCGCCGGGGGAGCCCGGCGACTCGTCCCCATCTCCGGGGCCGTGACCTGGATCTTTCGTTCCGGCTTGTCCCACCTCTTGCTTCCCCGGACCCGTCCGGGCCCAAGAAATGCTTGACACCGCAAGTATCTAGCTCTATGATGATTGCGTACTCAAAAGTATGAGTCGCAAATATCTCAGGAGGCGCACCATGACCACATCCACCACCACCCCGCTGGCCAGCTCGACCCGGCCCTACCAGGGCACCGTCGTTCCCGCCGCCGGCGTCTACGACCTCGACCAGGCCCACACAACGGTGGAGTTCGTAGCCCGCCACCTCATGATCACCAAGGTCCGGGGCCGCTTCGCCACCTTCTCGGGATCGGTGAACGTCGCCAAGGTCCCCGAAGAGTCCTCGGTCGAAGTGACCATCGACGCGGCGAGCATCCAGACCAGTCAAGAGCAGCGCGACACGCATCTGCGCAGTGCTGACTTCTTCGACGCCGAGAAGTACCCGACCCTCACCTTCAAGAGCACAGCGGTAGAGCTCGACGGTGACAACTGGAAGGTGACCGGCGCCCTCACGGTGCGCGACGTCACGCGACCGGTGGTGCTCGACGTGGAGTTCGACGGCGCCAACACCACGCCGTGGGGCACCCAAGCCGTGGCGTTCTCGGCGTCGACCGAGATCGACCGCGAAGCCTGGGGACTGACCTACAACCAGACCCTCGAGGCCGGTGGCGTGGTCGTGGGCAAGAAGGTCCGCATCGAGCTCAACGTCGAGGCGGTCTTGCGCCAGGAGAGCCAGGACCAGGAGGTCGGCGCCGCCTGACCGACCCGTGACCGGGCGTGCAATGACACGGCCGGTGAGCGATGGCAATCGGATGTATGTACCGGGCGCCGTTCCCTTCGAGGGGGACGGCGCCCGGTATCGTTTCGCGACGGCCACTCGGGTGAAGGAGCGCAGCTCGAATGCCTGAGACGGGGAGGGACCGGGAGCGCCGCATCGGCCGCCGGCGCCGAACGGTCGTGCCGCGCACGAGCCACGGTGCGTGGGAGCCCCCCGCCGATCGCCCCGATCCCATCGCCGTCCTCGACGCCGAGAACGCCGGGCGACTGGGTCACCTCGTGCCGGTGCGATGGGGGAGGATGATCGAGTCGCCCTTCGCCTTCCTGCGCGGCGCCGCGGGCCTCATGGCGACCGACCTGGCGCGCACCCCTTCGACCGGTCTGCACGTGCAGTTGTGCGGAGATGCCCATATGGCGAACTTCGGGGTGTTCGCATCGCCCGAACGACGTCTGTTGTTCGACGTGAACGACTTCGACGAGACCACGCCCGGTCCGTGGGAGTGGGACCTCAAGCGATTGGCGGTGAGCGCGGTCGTGATCGGGCGGGTGTCGGGCATCGGGCCCGAGACCCAGGCCGAGGCGGCCCACGCCGCGGCCCGCGCCTATCGCCGTCACATGGCGAGATTCGCCGGCATGGGGACGCTCGAAGTCTGGTACGAGCGGGTGGACGCCAAGGCTGCACTGCGAACGATCGGGCGCCGGGCTCCCGCGCCGGTCCGTTCGGCGGTGGCCGGAGCGCATCACCAGACGTCGCGAGCGGAGCTCCCCAAGTTGACGGTGCGAACGGACGGGGGCCAGAGGCGCATCGTCGACCATCCTCCGCTCGTGTCGCACGAGGGTGTCGACGAGCACTCCGAGGCCGTTCGGGGCGTCCTGGCGAAGTACCCGACCACCCTGGAGAGCGACCGTCGGGCCCTGGTGGAGCGATTCGAGCTCGTCGACCTGGCCTGGAAGGTGGTGGGTGTGGGCGGTGTGGGGACGCGCTGTTTCGTGGCCCTGCTCATGAGCGACCTCGGGGACCCTCTGTTCCTCCAGGTGAAAGAGGCGGGCCGGTCACTCGTGGCGGGGTCGGTGCCGCGCCGTCCCGCCCGCACCGAGGCGGCGCGCGGGGCGCGTCCACCTACCCCGGAGTCACCGCGAGCCGGTGGTCGGCGGGTCGTGGGCGGACAACGCCTGATGCAGGCCGCCAGCGACATCTTCTTGGGCTGGGCGAGCGCGGGGGAGACCGATTTCTACATCCGGCAGTTGCGTGACATGAAGGGCACCGTCGACACCACGTCGCTCGGAGGGCGCGGTCTCGTGAGCTACGCCAAGCTGTGCGGGTGGGCACTCGCTCGTGCCCACGCCCGCTCGGGCGCGGCGCCACAGATCGCCGGCTACGCAGGAAACGGTGGAGTACTCGACGACGCCATCAGCCGGTTTGCCGTCGGCTACGCCGATCAGACCGAACGGGACTTTGCCCTACTCGTCGAGGCCGTCCGCTCCGGTCGCATCGTCGCCACGCCGGGTTTGTGAGGAGAGGTCGCTGCGAGGCCCGGCCGTTACGACGACGGCGCCTCGATGAGCGCGTCGATCGCGGTGAGGTCGTCCTCACCCAGGACCCAGTCCTCGGCGGCGACATTGGCGTGAACCTGTTCGGCCGACGTGGCTCCCGAGATCACCGACGCCACGGGCGTGTGGGCCGCGATCCAGGCGATGGCGAGCTCCACCATGGTGCGGTTCCGACTCTGGGCGAACTCGGTGAGCCGTTCCACCACGGCGAGGGTGTCGTCGGAGAGGGGTCCCTCGCTCTGCTTCACTCCCGACAGTCGGGTGCCGGCCGGAGGCGCGTAGCCGCGTCTGTACTTCCCGGTCAGCACCCCCGACGCCAGGGGGAAATAGGGGAGGAACGACAGGCCGGCCCGCTCGCACTCGGGGAGGACGTCGCGCTCGGCCCTGCGACGCAACATGCTGAACTCGTTCTGGACGCTCACGAAGCGCGCCGAGCCGTCTGTCACCGCACCCTCGGCCTCGCGCAGCTGTTCGACGGTGAAGTTCGAGCATCCGATCTCACGCACCTTGCCGTCCCGGACGCACTGGTCGAGGGCTCCGAGGGTCTCCGCGATGGGCGTGTCGGGGTCGGGCGCGTGCAATTGGTAGAGGTCGACGTGGTCGGTCTGCAGGCGCCGGAGGCTCGCTTCGAGGGCGCTGTGCACGTAGTCGGGTTTGGCCCCTTTGTGGTCGGCGTCGACCTGCATGCCGAACTTCGTTGCGAGCACGATGTCGTCGCGCCGTGAGCCCAGGGCGCGGCCCAGGAACTCCTCGCTGTGGGTGCCGCCGTAGATGTCGGCGGTGTCGAAGAAGGTGATACCCGCGTCGAGCGCGCCGTGGACGACGGCGGCCGACGCGTCGTAGTCGATGCGTCCACCGAAGTTGTTGCAGCCGAGACCGACGACAGAGACCTCGAGTGAGCCGATCTTGCGTGTCCGCATCACTGTCCTTACGGGTTGGGAACCGACTTCGAGAGCGCCGCGCCCGACACCACGGCGTTGTCTCCGGGCCACCGACGCACGCTGATGGACTGGCTGGCCGTCGCCAGCAGGGTACCGTCCTGTGCCCACAGATGGGCGAGGCCTTGCCCGAAACCGTGGGCGAGAGCGTGCATCTGGATGTCGCACAACACCCACTCCGTCGGAACCAGCTGGGCCATGCGCAGCGTGTTGTCGAGGCTCCGGCCCATGGTGCGCACCCCGAGGGGTTGCGAGACACCTCCGGACACGAAGTCGCCGATGACCGCCAAGGTGGCCGCGGACGGCTCGAGATGACCCGGGACGCGCGCCCAGAACGCCGAGCGCGCGTCGCCGGGGCGCCCATCGAGCTCGACCATGAGCCGGCCCCGGGCCACGCGTTGCTCGACGCGTACGAGCACCGAGTCGGCGAACATGGGTGGGATCTGCTGCACGGGGCAGTCCTCGGGACCCGGCACGTCGGGGAACTGGACCCACGTGCCCGACAGGTCGAGGTCATGGCGGCCCAGAGCGGCATTGACGGTGAGCACCTCTTCGGTGCCGAGTCGGCCGATGGCCCTGCCCTGGGTGGTGTTGCGGCCGATGGCGGGGAGGACGACCTCCCAATCCACGACGGTGCCCGTGGGCGCGTAGGCGAGGTACTGGGCCGTGGCCCACACCATCGGGCGTCCCGACGCTTCTTCGAGAGCCACGATGCCCGCGGCGAGGCCGCATCCCCCGTAGAGGAACTTCCCCGGGGTGCACACCGCCGGGGTGATCGGGAGCCGCCAGCGCAGGGGGTCGTCGGTCGGCTCGAGCCCCAGGAAGTGACGCGCGTCCATCAGCCGAAACTACCGGGGCGTCGGGGGAGCCCAGGAACGGGCCCGGGGCGGATCCCCTTTCTGTAACGGACCTGTTACGGTAACCGGAGTGTTACCAATGCCCTCTGAAGCGGTCGTGACGGGCGGCTGAGCCGATGGCCGATTCGCACGCCTGGGGAGACCCGTTCGAAGCGCTCGGTGATCCGAACCGGCGGGAGATCCTCCGTCTTCTGAGCAATGGCGACAAGCCGGTACAGGAGATCGCCGCCGCCATGCCCATCAGTCGCCCTGCGGTGTCTCGCCACCTCCGCCTGTTGAAGGACGCCGGCATGGTGGCCGAGCAGGCCGAGGGGACCCGTCGGATCTATCACCTCCAGGAGCAGGGACTGCACGCCGTGCAGGCGTACCTCGAGGGCATCTGGGGGGATGCCGCGGCGCGGTTCCGGATGCTGGCCGAGAACACCGACAAGACGGCGCGCCGATGAGCACTCCGCTCACGCTGTCGTTCGATGTGGCGTGCTCGGTCGATCACGCCTTCGAGGTGTGGACGTCGGGGATCGGGTCGTGGTGGCCGTCTGATCACACCGTGACCGGGCAAGGCGATCTCGTCGTCGTCTTACAGAGCGGTGTCGGTGGCCGGATCTTCGAACGCACCTCCGACGGTGTCGAGCACGACTGGGGTGAAGTCACGGTGTGGAAGCCTCCGACCCAGGTGACCTACCTGTGGCACCTCCGACGCGACCGTGCCGATGCCACCGAGGTGGAGATCCGATTCATCGCCCGGGGCGACAGCGCGGCGCGGGTCGAGATCGAGCACCGCGGGTGGGAGCGCCTCGGCGAGGCCGGTGAACAGTGGCGTGAACAGAACCTTGCCGGATGGCAGACGTTGTTGCCGCACTATCAAGGTGCGATCGCGAAAGGAGACCACTGATGGCCGCTGGGACCAAAGACGACCCGTGGGTGCTCAAGACCCCGCCGGGGAGCTCGGAGTACACGATGTACAAAGACGAGAAGGCCGATCCCCCCGCCCTCGTCTGCCAGGTGGGTTCCACCACGTTGAAGTACCACCTCCGGGCTATCGACGACCTGCACGGGTGGCTGGTCGAGCAGGGCGATTGGGTGGTGCTGGGTGCCGCCGACGAGAAGAAGCCCGCCGCGCCCGACACCGTCGAGGCATGGGGACGGGCGTCGGACAACCCGGTCGGGGGTTGGTACGGGTTGCGCAACGGATATCGCGGTCGCTTCGGCATGTACCTCCCCCCGCTGCTCGAGGAACTCGGGCTGGCCGAGATCACCCACGATCCCCGCAACAACAAGATGCGGGCGACCTGAACGAAATGAGGAGATGACGATGTCTGTGACCAAGGTTGTCAGGTACAAGACGACGCCCGAGAGTGCCGACGAGAACCAGCGCCTGGTACGCGCCGTGTTCGCCGAGTTGGCGACGAAGAGCCCCGAAGGGTTCCACTACGCCTCCTTCCGACTCGACGACGGCGTCAGCTTCGTGCACGTGGCCGTGCTCGACGGCGAGGAGAACCCGTTGACCACCTCAGCCGCCTTCGGCGAGTTCCAGTCGGGGCTCAAGGAGCGGGTGGTCGAGGGACCTGTCCCGGCCGACGCCACGGTGGTCGGTTCCTACCGGCTCCTCCCGGATTGACCGCGTGGTCGGGCAGCTCAATTGACCTTTCGGTCCTGGCCTTCCCAGTAGGTCTGGCGCAACTTGTACTTCTGGAGCTTCCCGGTGGCGGTCCGGGTCAGCCCGTCGCGTAGCTCCACCGACGTGGGCGCCTTGAAGTGGGCCAGGCGGGCCCGGCAGAACTCGATGAGCTCCTCCTCGGTGGCGACCGCACCGGGGCGCAGCACCACCAGCGCCTTCACCGTCTCGCCCCACTTGTCGTCGGGGACGCCGATGACTGCAGCCTCGGCCACCGCGGCGTGCTGGTAGAGGCAGTCCTCCACCTCGATCGACGACACGTTCTCGCCGCCGGTGATGATCACGTCCTTCTTGCGATCGGCGATGACGGTATAGGGACCATCGAGATACCCGCCGTCGCCGGTATGGAACCAGCCGCCCTCGAGCGCCTTGGCCGTCTCGGCGGGTTGCTCCCAGTAGCCGTCGAAGACGTGGTTCGTCCGGGCCAGGATCTCGCCGTCCCCGTCGATGCGCATGCGAACCCCGACAGCGGGGACACCCGCCCGCGACAACATCGAGGCTCGCGCGGAGCTGTCGAGGTCGTCCCATTCCGAGGGCGCCCGGTTGATGGTGAGCAGGGGAGTGGTCTCGGTCAGGCCATAGATCTGGATGAATTCCCAACCCAGTTCGGTCTCGACCGCCTCGATGGTCTTCGAAGGGGGCGGGGCACCGGCCACCACCATCCGTACGGTTCCCCGGCCGGGGACCTCTTCCCCCCGCTCGCGGCGCGCCGCGGCGGCGCCGAGGATGGCGGCCACCACGGCGGGGGCGCCGCACAACATCGTCACGCCTTCGCGTTCGATGCGGGCCAGGATCTCCTCGCCGTCGATCTTGCGCATCACGACGTGGCGCCCGCCCATGGCGGTCACCGCGTAGGGCATGCCCCAACCGTTGCAGTGGAACATGGGCAGGGTGTGCAAGAGCGTGTCGCGGTCGCTCACGGTGGTGTGCCATCCGAAGACCGCGGCGTTGAGCCAGCAGTTCCGATGGGTGAGCTGGACGCCTTTCGGGCGTGCCGTCGTCCCCGAGGTGTAGTTGATCGAGCAGGTGGCGGCTTCGTCGCCCTCCCAGCGGGCGGGCTGCGCGTCGCCAGGAGCCGGCGCGAACAGCTCGGCGTCCTCGTTGCCGTCGAGTAGCAACCGCACCTTGGCCGACACGCCGGCCAGCGACTCCTCGATCTCGGGGTCGACGAGCAGGACCGACGCTCCGGAGTGCTCGACGATGTAGGCGACTTCATCCGAATTGAGCCGGAAGTTCACCGGCACGAGGATGCGCCCGAACCCGCTCACGCCGAAGTACGAGATGAGGAAACGGGCCGAGTTCGGGCTCACGATGGCGACCCGCTCTCCGTGGGCCACACCCATGGCGTCGAGGGCCAGCGCCATGCCCCGTGCCCGGTCGTGCATCTCGGCATAGGTGATGGCGCCGAGCGAGCCCGGGACGTCCGGTTCGTCGACGATCGCCACCCGGTCTGCACCGTGGACGAGCGCGGCCCGCTCCAAGAAGTCACCGATCGTGAGCGGAACGTGCATGGGTGGCTCCTCCGGTTCCCGGCGCCTTCGACCCGGACGCGCCATCGATCATCCCAGATGGGCACTCCCAGCGCTCGAGGAGCGCGTCGCCGGGTCGCGCTGGTAGCTTCCGGACACGGGGTGGTCCGCGGACCGCGGCGGCGTCGAACCGAGGTGCATATGGCTGAGATCGTGGTCACCGGAGGGGGAGTGGCGGGACTGTCCGCCTCGATGCTCTTGGCCGAGGCCGGCCACGACGTCACGCTGCTCGAACGCGACGCCGCCGAGCCGCCCGCGCCGGCCGAGGCGTGGGAGGCCTGGGAACGACGCGGTGTCAATCAGTTCAGGCTCCTGCACTTCTTCATGCCGAGGTTCCGGATCGCGCTCGAGCAGGAGCTGCCGCAGGTGGCCAAGGCGCTCGAGGCGGCCGGCGCTCTGCGGTTCAGCCTGATTGGCGAGGTGCCGGTGGCGGTCACCGGTGGGGAGCGTCCCGGGGACGACGACTTCACGTCGCTGACGGCGAGGCGTCCCGTGCTCGAGTCGGTCATGGGGATCGCAGCGGCTTCCACTGCCGGAGTGACGGTGCGTCGCGGCGTCGCCGTCGCTGGTCTCGTGACCGGCGCCCAGGCCATCCGGGGCGTGCCCCATATCACCGGCGTGCGGACGGCGGCGGGGGAAGAGATCCCCGCCGACCTCGTCGTCGACGCCACGGGTCGGCGTTCCGCGTTGCCCGACTGGCTCGAATCGGCGGGGGCGCGCCGTCCCGTCGAGGAGCTCGAGGACTCGGGGTTCGTGTACTACGGACGGCACTTCCGGTCTGCCGACGGGACCACGCCGGTCGCGCTGGGACCGGGTTTGCAGGCCTATGGCAGCGTGTCGACACTCACGCTGCCGGCCGACAACGGCACCTGGGGGATCGGGGTCATCGCCAGCGCGGCCGACAAAGCCCTCCGGGGCCTACGTGACGTGGATCAGTGGACTGCGGTGGTGCGCAGCTTGCCGTTGGCCGCGCATTGGCTCGACGGCGAGCCCATCGAGGACCGGGTCGTCACCATGTCCAAGATCGAGGACCGACACCGCAGTTTCACCGTGGACGGTGCTCCGGTGGCCACAGGAGTGGTGGCGGTGGCGGACTCGTGGGCGTGCACCAACCCGTCGCTCGGACGGGGCGCCTCGATCGGCATGATGCACTGCCAGGCGCTGCGCGACTTGTTGCGGACCACCGGTGTCGACGACCCCGCCGCCTTCACCGCCGCGTGGGCGCAAGCCACCGAGTCGGTCGTCGAGCCCTGGTACCGCGCCACCCTGTCGTTCGATCGTCACCGCCTGGGCGAGATCGACGCCGAGATCCGCGGCGTGCCATACCGACCCGAGGGCGACGACTGGGACATCGTCAAGTCCATCTTCTTCGCGGCCGGCCAGGATCCCGACTGTCTTCGGGCCGCACTGTCCATCCAGACGCTGCTCGGGAGGCCCGAGGAGGTCTTCGCCGACGCCGCGGTGTTCGAGAAGGCGCTCACCTTGGGAGCCGGGTGGCGCGACGCTCCGTCTTTCGGGCCCAGTCGCAGCGACCTCCTGTCCATCGTGGCAGCCTGAAGCCGACGGACCCTCGCGGGCCGGGCGGGAAAGAGAGACGCAATGCGTGTCGACGTAGGTGGAGTGGGCATCGAGTACGAGGTCACCGGGGAAGGGCCGCCGGTGGTGTTGCTGCACGGGTTTCCCGACAGCGGGCGCCTGTGGCGCAACCAGGTCCCCGCCCTCGTCGAGGCCGGGTTCTCCACCATCGTCCCCGACCTGCGCGGCTACGGCGCCTCGGACCAACCGGCCGAGGTCGAGGCGTACTCCATCCCGTACCTGGCGGGTGACATCGTGGCCATCCTCGATGCCCAGGGCATCGAGCGCGCCCATGTGGTGGGCCACGACTGGGGTGCCGCCCTGGCGTGGGCCTTCGGGTCACTGCTTCCGGACCGGGTCGACCATCTGGTGGCGCTGTCGGTCGGTCACCCCGGGTCGTTCGTATCCGCGGGCTACGTCCAGCGCGAGAAGTCGTGGTACATGCTCCTCTTCCAGTTCGAGGGCGTCGCCGAGCAGTGGCTGTCGAACGACGACTGGGCCAACCTGCGGGCGTGGGGAGGCCACCCCGACATCGACGGCGTCATCGCCGATCTCGAGGCGACCAAGTCGCTCACGCCTGCGCTCAACTACTACCGCGCCAACGTGCCGCCCGAGTCCTATGTGCAACCGCCGCTGGAGCTCCCGCCCGTGCAGGCCAACACCATGGGGGTGTGGAGCAGCGGTGACTTCGCCCTCACCGAGGCGCAGATGCTCGGCTCCGCCGCGCATGTCTCGGGTTCGTGGCGCTACGAGAAGATCGAGGGGCCCGGGCACTGGATGCAGCTCGAGGCGCCCGATGCGGTGAACGAGCTCCTGCTCGACTTCCTCCCCG
>JADGOL010000071.1 GCA_017882995.1 Acidimicrobiales bacterium
AAGTCGGTGGCATGCCGTGGGAGAAGTCGAGAGGATTGGCCACGTCCACGAGCACCTTCCCGGCCAGGTTGTCCGCTCCCGCCAGCCCCCAGCGGCCAAGGAGGCCTGGCCCGACGTGGCGTTGGATGACGATCTCGCCGTGCTCGGCCGCTCCCGCGAAGGTGTCGGCCCGCCCACCATCGGCCACGCTCGCCACCCACTCGGCGGCCGTGTCATTGGCGGCGTCGCGCGACCCCATGACCACATCGTGGCCGACATCGACCATCTTCGTGGCCAAGGTCTGGCCCACCACACCCGTGCCCAGCACCCCGATCCTCGTGGCGTCCCCTCTCACCCGTCCGAATGGCGATGATATGACGGGGGTGGAGCTGAGTGGTCACGGGTCGACGGAGAGAGCTGGAACAGGTGCGTGCACCCGGCGTCGAACCGGAACCAAGCTCGCCGCGCCGAGCAGGGTGAGGGCGATGCCGGGGCCGATGAAGAGCCACGGGATGGGTCGGAGAGGAATCTTGTTGGCGTTGGCGAAGATCGGTGCCAGTGCCACCTGGCTCGAGCTCAGGGCGTGAGATTGGGCCGAGATCGAAGACTCCCAATTCGTCGAGAATGTCGCCAGCGTCGGGAAGTCGGCGGCAAAGGTACGTTCGCCCTCGGCCGGGCTGAGATGGAGTTCGCTGGCCAACATTGGCTCGAGCTTGTTGGTGACATCTGATGCCATGCCGTCGAACAGCGATGTCGCCGCCACGGCTTTCTGTCCGGTTGTCGGAGCCAGACCGATTGCACCCACCTGCGTCACCCGGACGGCCGCGTCGATCTTCCCGGGAATGCCGATGACCAGCGGCGCGAGGACGATGCCGAGGCCGACGACGACGAGAGCGAAGCTGACCAGCCTCCTGGGCTTCACGAGTCCGAATGCCCCGATCACCAGGAGCAGCCCACCGATACCGAGGAAGAGCCATGGGGCGCTCGACAGACCCAGAAAGCTCGTCGGAATCTGAGCCGCGAGCGCATAGTCGGCTCGCTCTGCCTCCATCTTGTCGATCACCGGTCCGACCAAGCCGACGACGGTCGGTGCCTGGTCGTTGAAGGCCTTGATGTGGGGCATCTGGGTGGTGACCAAGGCATCGAATTGCGCTTGGGGCATGCCCATGACGTCGCGCAACCGGGGGAGGGCGGCGTCGTCGAGCTGGGTTCCGGCCGCTTTGAGTGTGTCGAACCCGTTGTGCAGGCCGGCGAGCCCCTGAGCGGACATGAGGGGTCGGTAGTGATCGGCGATCGTCTGCGCGTCGCTGGAGCGACTCGCGAGATGCTCCGTGAAGGTGAATACCACGAGGGTCGCTCCCACGAGCACGGCGAAGGCAGCGGCGAATCGGCGCATTGAAGTCCCCCTGAGTCAGATTGCAGGCTGTTCGCCGCGTGGCCGTTCCGTGGATCACAGAAATGGTCGAGGTCTTCCGGACCGGCCGTGGGGACCGAGTGATCCGTTTGGAGCCGCCCAGACGAAGTGCAAGCAGCATCCCGACCAAGGAGGCAGCGATGGGAGCCAAGGAAAACGCCAGCCGGATCCGCGCCGGGTACGACGCGTTCAACCAGCAAGATATCGCTGGCCTGATCGACCTTTTCGCCGAGGACATCATCTGGCACTTTCCGGGTGCCAACCGCCTGGCCGGAGACCACGTCGGGCGGGACGCCACCCTGGCTGTCCTGGGCGCCTACGGCGAAGCTGCGCAGGGCACGTTGAACGCCAATGCCATCGACGTGATGGCGAGCGACACACACGTGGCCGGCCTCGCGAACGATACGGCCAAGGTCGGGGGCAAGACGCTGGACGTGCGCTCAACAGTCATCTTTTCCATGACCGATGGCAAGGTGACCGAGGCGTGGCACTACATCGACGACCTGGCGGCATTCGATTCGTTCCTGGGCTGATGGGCCCGGACCCCTGCGCCCATGACCCGTCGTCGTGAGGTGACGACGGAGTATCGGCAGATCCTGGCATGTACTGATCAGTTGACCTGGCGGTCTTTGCTCCGGGCTTAGGATCGGCGCGTGACCCCACGGGCACTCGGGCGAACGAGGTCGTGGCGCCGGGGGCTACGGATGATCGCAGGACCGTTGGTCGTGGTCTCGATCGCGGCGGGCACGATGTCGTGTTCCAACGGGCATGCGGTGACGCCAGAGGCTGCGACGAGTCACAAGGCCGAGCCCTCACTCGGGTGCGTGCGCCGAGCACCAAAGAACGTCACTGCCGGCGGAGTTGAGCAGACTCAGCCATTGAACGTCGGCAGTGTGACCGGGACGTACGAGTTGTCGGTCCCTCGGACGTATCGGCCGCGCCATCCGAGTCCTCTCATTCTCGCCTTCTACGGATTCGGTTCTGACCCCGGGCAATTCGCAGCGTTGACGAGGTTGCCCGCACGGGGCTCGACCGGTGGCTACCTGGTCGTCGTCCCGCACACCCAAGGCGCCGAGTTGGAGTGGCAGCTCGAAGCGCACGGCACCGACGCCCGTTTCGTAGATGCGTTGATCGAGTCTCTCGAGACGACCTATTGCATCGACCGCGATTCGGTCTTCGCGGCCGGATTCTCGGCGGGAGCCGCCTTCACGATCATCTACTCGTGTGCTCGAGAGTCCCAGGTCGCGGCGATCGCCACGGTGGCGGTCGAGTTCCAACTCGGTTGCACCCGACCGATGCCGATCCTGGCGTTGCACGGGACCGCGGACCCGCTCGTCCCGTACCGAAACGGGGCGACCGGTCTGTCTCTTCCCGGCATCAAGGTCCGAGGCACCCAGCTCAACATGGGGGACTGGGCCCGTCTCGACAAGTGTCACGGTACGGCCCGACGCCGGAGGACCGGGTCTCAGGTGATGATCCAGCAGTGGGACGGGTGTAGGAGTGGGACCTCCGTCGTGCTCTACACCATCGTCGGGGGCGGGCACTCGTGGCCGGGTGCCGATCCGAAACAGGCCGTAGGCCTCACGACTGAGCAGGTCAGCGCCACCTCGCTGATGTTGTCGTTCTTCAACCGATACCGCTGAAATCCACCCTCTCGGCGTCGTCTCGGTCCAGGATGGAGGCCATGGCGTCCACCGACCGACTCCCAACCGACACCACCGTCCTCGATGAGGCCGACGTCCTCAGGCGCTTCATCGAGGCCATCGAGTCCGGGGAGTTGATGGACACCGGACCCGAGGACGCCGTTGTCGTTCGTCGTCTTCAGGGCGCGTTGACGGCCCTGGAATCGGTCGGCACCGGCTCTGAAGGCGAATCGCGATCTGACGGCTAGCGCCGCTGCGGATTCATCCGGGAGTCCTTGGACGTTCCATCGGTCAGCTCGTTTCGGGGAGTCGGCTCTCCACGGGGTGAGGTCGAGTCCGGGATAGCGACGTGCGACGCCGTCGAGGGTGTCGGTGGTCCAGAATGCGTGTCCGGGTGCAGGGAATCCCAGAGTCGTCAGTTGCCTGGGCGTCGCCTGCTGGACGAAGTTGTGCCACTCCACCGAGAAGCCCTTGAAAGGCCACGCCTGGTAACCACCCCATTCCACGGCGGCGGGCTTGTAGGACACGTGGAGCATGAAGCGAGCCTGAGTGGGATCGGTGAAGTCCACGGAGCGGTGATACACGTCGGGTCGGTAGACCACGATCGATCCGGCGGGAGCCGACGCGTCTCCGGGCTCGTCGTAGAGGTCGCCGTAGTCCTCGAAGTTCAGCGTGTGCTCCTCGACGGGTATCTGCCGCGTGCGGGTGCGAGACACGAAGCGAGTGGCGCCGTTGTCGGGGCCGACATCGTCGAGGTAGATGAACGTCTCCATCTGGTGATACCCCGGTTCGGCCCTGGGCACCGTCAGGGTGTGGTTCGGGAAGTCGGTGTGGAGGAGTTGGTTGTACTCCGACGGTTGACCCGCGTACTTCGCGGTGGCGATGGCCAGATAGAGCCGGACGTCGTCGGTGCCGAGCAGCTCCTGGGCGAGGTCGATCATGACGTCACTGAGCACCAAGCCGTTGAGCGATCGGCTCCGGAACGGGAATTCGGGCCAGGGTGCGTCCCACGTCCGCCAGCGATCCAGTCCGTCGCCGCTCGTCGTGGTGGCCATCTCTTCGACGCGGGGAAACAGTTTGGCGACGGCATTCTGCGCGGCTGCCAGTTCCGCTCCGGCCACGGCTCTCTTGAGCACGCACCATCCGTCCTCGTTCCAGGACCGCCGCTGCTCAGCGGTGACGACACTGCTCACGGCGCAAGGGTAGCTGCGCGACGCAGAAATGCCCCGGCGGAGGCCTTAGATGCTCGTGGTCAGATGCTCGTGCACGGAGCGCACCGCGCTCGACCCCCCGCCCACTGCGGCCGCGACACGTTTGAGCGATCCATGACGGACGTCGCCCACGGCGAACACTCCCATCATCGAGGTCTCGAAGGGCAGCGGGTCTC
>JADGOL010000001.1 GCA_017882995.1 Acidimicrobiales bacterium
ACGACAGCGGCGGCCAGTGCAAGGTGCTTGATGCTTTGCGCCTCCGTCGTGAGCGCCGCGAGGTCGGCGGCATCTCCTTCGGCGACGATCATCCCCCGATCACTGTTGACACTCCCGTACACGCGGTATCCGGTGATGCGACCGCTCTTGGCCATGTCGTCGTACCACCCGAGTGCCTCGGCGAAGACCGCCATCCCCTTGGCGGTCGGCACACCGGGACGGCCCGCTCCCCAGCTCGTGACCAATGCTCCACGCTGGCTCATCGTTTCCCTCGCTTTCCTCCCCATCTGGCACAGGGTCGCGGCCATTGTTGCGCTCCTCCAGAGCCGGAGCAAGGGGTCAATCGCCCAGTTCGTCTCGCCTCTTCGCCCATCAACGAGCAATATGTGCAGTGGCGAACGGTGCCGGGGACTTGTGGGATCGTCGGTTGAGTGCTTACGTGGCACACGGCTGCAGCGGGAATGCCCGCACGACGTCGAGGGTCATGACGTCGAACACACGGAAGGTTGGTTCTGATGGCACTCGGCTTCTACTTCACGCACGGAGGGTTCACGCCCGACAAGTACGACGCGGTGATCAAGCAGCTAGCCGAAGCCGGTGCGGGTGCACCCAAGGGGCGTTCTCTTCACGTTGCCCTCGAGTCCGACGGCGCGATCCAGGTCTTCGATACTTGGGAATCGCAGGAGGAGTTCGACGCCTTTGGAAAGACCCTCCTACCGATCCTCGCTGGCGTCGGCGTCGAGCTGAACGAGCCGATGGTGGCGCGGGTGCACAACGTGATCCAAGGCTGAACACCCTGTGCGGGCAACTTGATCGAACCCAAGGTGTGCCGACGGACCACCCTCAAGAGGCGGTCGTCCTTCCGAACTTCCGCCCGAGGGCCGTGGCCGTGGTGCGTGGCGAATCGGTTGGGCACCATGGGCATCGAGGTCCGATGTGTCTGACGGGGTCGTGCGTGGCACGAAGGCAACGGTGGTGCCACCGAACGTCGGTCGAGGGCCACGGGTCGCGACGGTGGCCGTGTTCTTCGCCCACGGGTTGTTGTTCGCTTCGTGGACGGCGCACATCCCTCAGGTCAAATCCCATCTGCACCTGGACGACGCCGGACTCGGATTGGCTCTGCTGGGCGCACCGCTGGGATCGGTGTCGGCGATGTTCGCGTCGGCCCATCTCCTTCCCCGCTTTGGGAGCAAGCAGATGGTCCGAGCCGGGCTCCTGGGGTACTGCGCCGCTGGGACCGGTATCGGCGCGGCCGGCTCGCTCTTGACCCTGTTCGTGGCGATGTTCGTCTGGGGAGCATTCCAGGGCGCCCTCGATGTCTCCATGAACACTCAAGCAGTCGCAGTGGAACGGTGGAGCGGACGCCCTTTGATGTCCGGATTCCACGGTTATTGGAGCATCGGTGCCCTTGCCGGTGCAGGCGTGGGTGTCGTCGGCGTCGCCATCGGAATGTCGTTGAGTCTCCAACTTCTCCTGCTCGGAGGTCTCGTCCTGATGGTCGTGGGAGTGCTGACGACCCGAATGCTCCCCGATGCGTCATCGCCCGCCATTTCGCGTGGCGTCGGTCCTTCAGTCCGGTGGTTCTCGCGACCGGTGCTCGTTCTGGGGGCCATCGCATTCGCGTCGATGCTGTGTGAAGGTGCGAGTGCGGACTGGGCCTCGGTGTACCTGCGAGGTCCTTTGCATTCGAGCGCCACGACGGCCGGTCTCGGCTATGCGGCCTTCGCTCTGGCGATGGTGGTGTTTCGGTTGTCGGGCAACCGTCTGCTTGCCCGATTCTCGGCTCGATGGGTGTTGCCCATCCTGGCCGCGATCGCGACCGTCGGTTTCATTGTGGGGCTCGTCAGCGAACGAGACGTCAGCACCATCGCCGGCTTCGCCTGCCTGGGGATCGGCCTGGCCTTGATCGTCCCGACCGTGTTCAGCGCCGCGGGGCGGCTGCCCGGGCTCAACCCCGGCACGGCGATTGCGACGGTCTCGGCCTGCGGATGGCTTGGCTTCGTGTGCGGACCGCCCATGATCGGGTGGCTCGCCTCGGTAACCTCTCTGCGCTCGGCCCTGGGTGTACTGCCCGTGCTCACAACCTGCATCGTGGTCTTCACGGCGTTCGCACTCACCCTTCGCACCGACCCTCTGGCATCTCGCTGAGATCCCCGCGACCGCAGCCTTCTGGATCTGGACAGCCGAATCGGCGCTCGCCGGCGGACCCCGAGGACTTGTCAGCCTGGGGGCGCATTCAGGACGGCATAGTCACGAAGGTTGACGGAACATCTGACCGGCGCCGGGAAGCACGTCGGAGGTCTGAGGACGGGCGGCGTCCCCGTCGCACTCGATCGACCCTCGATGAGCAGCGTACCCACGGGCATGAGGAATGGTTTTGATTGTCCCTTTCGAAGAATCGCGGGCGGCCAAAGGACCTGCCCAAGAAGGCGACCATTCGAGCCGTATACCGAAGCGCTGACCCCCACCCCAACGCTTGGACGCGTGCGCGCTCTCCCGGTGAGTACGCCCGATACGGTCACGACTCCTCCTCCGCCCTTCTCGCACTTGACGTCGGCAACGGTGGCTGTGGAGTGGCCGGAGATGGACGACGGCAGCGTCAACGGTGCTTGCGAGCATCCGCTGATGGCCAAGCCGACCAGGACCGTCAGGACGGTGACAACCAAGCGGCGGTTCACCACTCCATTATCTGATGTCGCTGTTCCTACTTGCATCGCGGAACCTGCCAGACCATCCGAACAAGCCGGTTGTGCTCGGGGGATCGACGGTGGCGCCGCCAGCTGCACACATTCGAAGCTATTGACCAGACCTCACGTCGCTGATGGGTCGTGGGTCAGCAACAACTCACGGTGTTCCTCGGCGGTGACGTTGCTCGGCTCAGTGCTGTCGATGAACTCAGACAGGATCTCCACGAATCGAAGAGGTTCCTCAATGTGAGGGAAGTGACCTGCCCCTTGGATGATCTCGAGTTGACTTCCGGGAATCGCTTCGTGCGCAGCATGGGCATGGCTTACTGGGATGATGTTGTCTCGATCACCCCAGATGATCAGTGTCGGCATCCGGGCGGTGAGATAGAGCCGATCCATGGCGCTCACCGACTGTCCACCGGGATCGATGACCGCACGAAGCGTGCGGACGAAGGCCTTTCGGTTCTCCGATTCGGTCAATGATGCATACGCCCGCCACATCTCGACGGCCCGGGCGTTGCGAAATCCGGCTCGGTGGAGAAGCTGAACGAAGTCATTGCCACGGTCCCGCACGAAGCCGGGAAGAAAGAGCGGTAGCGCGTACTCGACGCCAGGGGTCGCGAGAAGGCGCAGAATCCAGTTCACCTCTCGGCCCAAACCCCCGCTTCCGACGAGGACGAGCCGATCGCAGTTCTCCGGGAACTGGTAGGCGAATTGCATGGCGACTCCGCCGCCAAACGACTGGCCGACCACTGTGGCCCGTCTGATGCCCAAGACGTTCAAGAAGTCGCGCAATACGCTGGCTTGTGCACCCAAGGAATAGTCGCCCGGCGGTTTGGCGGATCCTCCATGGCCGATCAGGTCGGGCGCGACAACGTCGCAATTACGCGCCAGCAGCGGCATTGCCTGTTCCCAGGTCTTCGAGCTGCCGGCGATTCCGTGAATAAGCAAGATCGCGGGACCGTCGCCGGCTCGACGGAAACACACGTCATGGCCGTGGATGGAGACGTGCTGAAGTTCGGAGTCTGTCGAAGGGCTGTCGATGCCTAGATCTAATCACATGGTTAGCGACACGACGAACGCCTTGGGATCCGGGTGCTGTTGCTCTTTTGCGAATCCCATCGCGACCACGAAGAGAGCAGCCCCGGGGGGCCGCGCTCGATCCAGGTGCCGCCGGGGGGTTCGCAGTCAGGCCAAGACGCAACAAGTCGGAACTTGCCGCTCGGCTTAGGTGCGTCGAGTGCGCCTCGGTGCTGAGCTCGGCTCGGGTGATGATTCAAGCTCGGCCAGAAGGGCACGGGTCTCGTCGAGCGACGAGGTGAGGATCCGACGGGCCACGTCGAGCAGTTCGAAGATCAGCGGATTGCCGACGGAGTACAGGACGCTGTTTCCCTCCTTGCGCGTTTGGACCAAGTTGGCTCGACGGAGAACCCCGAGCTGCTGGGACAAATGTGAGGCCTCGATGCCAACGACCGGAACGAGTTCACTTACCGTCCGCTCACCGTCGCGGAGCACTTCGAGCACACGGATGCGCGCCGGGTGCCCAAGCGTCTTGAAGAACTCGGCTTTCACGTGATAGATCGGTGTGGTCACCGCATCTCGATTCCTGGACGTACATGCCCGGTGGCTGACTCGTCCAGACCCAGCATTCTTGACCCAAATCCTAATGGAGAGCACGCGTCTTTCACTTCCATCCTTGCCTACCTCGCTTTCATAGATCGTTGCCCGCATACGACAAGTTGAAACTCTTGTTGGCGAGGGGGAAGTCCGGCACGATCGTGTCGGCAAGCGCCAACGAGAGTGCTGGCCAGTTGAAGAACGATGGGTCGACGACCTTCACCCGCGCAAGCCGGCCGGCATTGTCAACCTCGACACGGTGGACAATGCTGCCCCGCCATCCCTCGATGATTCCAACTCCCGTGCTGTTCCCCGAGCTGGTCTGATGGGCCCGGCGGCCCAGCGCTCGGTGGCTAGAGACGACTGGCCCCGACCGCGTGCAATAGTCCGCCACCATGTCGAGTGACGCCTCCACTTCCTCGACGCGAACGTCGAACCGGGCCAGTACGTCACCTGTCTCGGCTCGCACGGGAGCAAATCCTGGGATGGACCCAATCATGGGATGCGCGACCCGCGCATCGAGAGTCGACCCCGAAGCACGGGCCACCACTCCCAACACGCCGAGTGCGGCGGCGTCCTCGGCATTGAGCACAGCGGTTCCCGTAAAGCGATCGATCACCGTGCTCTGGCCTCGCGCCAGCTCAACCAAGTCGTGGAACCGCTCTCCGATCTCCGCTAGCTCGTCGGTCCCGGGCAGGGACCGCAGATGGACCTCACCTGGCGTCACCGCACCTCGCAGAAGGCGGTGGCCGGTGACCGATGCGTTGAGCCGGAGCAGCTGCTCGCGCAGAGTCAGTGCCCGCGCATTCGCGAGCCCGAAGCCGACGTCGTTGCACAGCGCGCCGATGTCCGCCACGTGGTTGTACAGTCGTTCCAGTTCGAGCAGGAGACAGCGCAGTTCGCGCGTGCGGGGGCTCACCTCGATGCCCCGGGCTTCCTCCACGGCCATGCAGTAGGCCAATCCGTGACCGACGGCGCTGTCGCCCGAGATGCGCTCGGCCAGGACCACGCCTTCGTCGGTGCTCTGACCCTGAAAGAGGCGTTCGATGCCCTTGTGGACGAACCAGAGACGTGCCTTCATCTTCAAGATGGTCTCGCCGACGACTGAGAATCTGAAGTGGCCGGGCTCGATGAGTCCGGCATGCACCGGTCCAACGGGGATCTCGTAGACACCCGCACCTTGCACCTCGACGAACGGGTACGAGCCGGCATCGTCCACCATGGCGGGCACTGGACCCGCGTCGTATCTCATCGGATACCAACCTTCAGGCCAGTGCTGGTGCAGTACCAGCCGCCGGAGGAACGGATGCCCGAGCGGCACGATGCCGAACAGGTCGTGCATCTCGCGCTCGAAGCGGCTGGCGGGGAACGAGAGGTCGGCTAACGAGGGGATCTCGGGTCGGCGACGGCTGACCTCCACCGCTAGCTCGACACGCCGGTCGGGGGGGCCCGAGGTAAAGAGATAGGTGATGCGCATCGTTCTTCGTCCGTCGAGGGCAGCCACGAGCGCCAGGCGATAGCCGCGTTGTAAGAGCGCGGCGGCGGCCACATGCAACGCATCCGTCGAGAGCTCGACGGATTCGCGCCCGGTTCCCTCCCGCTCGAGGCTCGAGGGCAGAATGGACTCATCGGTCACGGCGCCACGACCCGGGCGGCGGCGTGGAGGAGCGGTCCCAGAGGCCAGGCCGAGACCCCGATGAAGGCACAGCCCACCAGCCCGCCGATGAGCGGCACGGACACGAGGGCCGGGGTCATCGCCGGAACTGCCGTGCCCTTCGGACCGAACAAGAGATGACGACCATGGGTCATCACTGCGGCGAAGATCACCACCATGCACACCAATGAGGCCGCCGCGACCCAGCCGAGGCCGACCTGGAACTCGGCGCGCAGCATGTTGAGCTCGCTCGCGAAGAGGCTGAAAGGCGGGAAGCCGAGGAGCGCCACCAGCCCGAACCCGAAGATGCCACCGAGGACCGGGCGGCGGCTCAGCAGGGCCGGGACGCGTTCGATCTCGCTCGTGCCTTCGGTCAAGAGGATCTCGCCCGACGCCAGGAACAGCACCCCCTTCGCCAAACCATGGCCCAAGACATGCAGGAGCACCGCGGCGATGGCTAACGGCGAGCCTGCTGCGGCCCCGAGGGCGATGAGGCCCATGTGCTCGACGCTGTGGTAGGCGAGCATCCGCTTGTAGTCCCGCTGGCTGAGCAAGAGCGACGCCGCCACGAGCAGAGACAGCAGCCCCCCAACGACGAGCAGGGTGCGCGGGAACGCCAAGCCGAGCGCGCCATCGGCGACCACCTTGAAGCGCAAGATGGCGTAGAAGGCGACAGTCAGGAGCACGCCCGACATGAGGGCGGATACGGGAGCCGGTGCCTGGCTGTGTGCGTCGGGAAGCCAGCTGTGCATCGGCACGAGACCCACCTTCGTGCCATAGCCGAGCACGACGAGCGCAAAGCCCAAACGCATCACCCCAGGGTCGAGGTGATGCGACTGCGCCACGAGCGACGTCCAGTCGAGTGAGTTCGCTCCGTGCCCGCCGGCATGGAGCGCGGCCAGGTACACGAGTACCGTCCCCAGGAACGCCATCGCGATCCCGACCGAGCAGATCACGATGTACTTCCACGATGCTTCGAGCGACGACCGGGTGCGGCGATGCCCGACCAGGAACGTGGTGACCACCGTCGTCGCCTCCACGGCCACCCACAGGACACCGAGGTTGGCCGCGAGCACCGCCAAGAGCATTGTGGCCAGAAACGCCTGGACGAGGACGCTGTAGAGCGAGGCGTGGCGACGCGTGCAACGGTCCGCGGCGATCTCGGCTTCGAGGTAGCGCACCCCTTGCCATGTGGCCAGCACGGCGATAACGCCGATGACAACCACCATGAAGGCGCTGAGAGCGTCGACCCGCAAGATCCCATCGAGTCCCATCACCGGCCCGCCGTGCACGACGTCGACGGCCAGCACGACACCCGCCACGAGCACCCCCGACGCTGCGGCCGTGCCGAGCCACCCGAGAACGCGCCGCCATGGCGCCACACCACACACGAGTCCGCAAACCAGAGGCAGCAGAAGGACGGTGACCAGCATCAGTCGTGCAGCTCGGTGAGCTGGTCGAAGTCGAGCGACCCGAGACGGGAGCGGAGTTGGGTGGCGAGCACCCGCAACACGATCACCGCCAACAAGACGTCGAGCGATGCTCCGAGCTCCACAAGAAGGGGAACCCCTGCCGTCGCCAGGAACGCCACCAGAGCCACGCCGTTGTCCACGAGCAGGATGCCCACGATCTGGGAGACCGCCTTGCGACGGGTCACGAGCGCGAAGAACCCCACCAGAACGGCGGACAGCCCGATGGGAATGAGCCGTCCCGCTGTGGTGGGTACGAGGGACGTCACCGAACGCGTGGAGGCGAACGCGAGGAAGGTCAGCGCGCCGGCAGCGACGAGTGACGCGGGCACATTGACCAGGGGCTGGGTTTCGCGACTGGCGGGGTCGCCGCGCACCACCCGGGTGATGAGCGTTGGTATCACCACCGCCTTGGCGCCGAGCACGAGCACGCCCACGACAACGAGGCCGACGTCGTGGCGGTGCAGTCCGATGACCATGGCGACGCTCGCCAGAGCCAAGCCTTGGATGGCGAGGACCCGCACGATGGCACTGAGAGACCGGCGCCACAACGTCACTACGGCGCACAGCAGCACGGCCGCGGCTTCGAGTCCGAGGGCGCTGGCGTAAGTCGAGGTGCTCACTTGACCACCAACCCACTTACGACGCCGAGCAGCGCCAGCACGAAGGCGCCGGCAAGCAGCTCGGGAATGCGGAACAGCCGCACTTTGGCCATCGACACCTCGAAGACGGCGATGACCACGCCGACGAATGCCACCTTGGCGGCCAGCGAAACCACCCCGATGGCGATGCTGGACAGCTGCGTCGTGGTCGCCACGCCCCAGGGGGCAACCAGATTCACGAACACGCCCAGAAGGAGGGTGAGTCGCATGGCTTCGCCCACGGTGACCAGCGCCAGGTCGGGACCGGCGTACTCGAGAACCATGGCCTCGTGCACCATGGTGAGCTCGAGGTGGGTGGCCGGATTGTCTACGGGCAGCCGACCGGTCTCGGCGACGATGACGATGAGGAGCGATCCCAAGGCGAAGAGCCGCTGTGGTGTGGCCACCGACCCGGGGTCGACGAGGGTGGCGCGCACGATGGCCGGAAGGTTCGAAGAGTGGGCGCCGGCCGCCAGCGCCAGGATGGTGACGAGCAGAGCGGGCTCGGCCAACGCGCCAATGGTGACGGCTCGGCTCGATCCCATGCCCCCGAAGGCCGTCCCCGCATCCATACCCGCCAAGGCCAGCAACGTCGATCCCACCAGGAAGAGGTAGACAAGGACAAACAGGTCGGAACCGGTGCCGAACGCAGGGTGTGTCGTCGCCAGTGGCGTGAGCACTGCGGCCACAGCCACGGTGGCTACGAGCACCACTGGAGCCAAAGGGAAGATCCATGTGGCCTGGTCGGGGCGGATTCGTTCCTTTCGGAAGAGCTTGCGGATGTCGAAGAAGGGCTGGAGGATCGGGGGACCGACCCGACCCTCCAAGCGG
>JADGOL010000072.1 GCA_017882995.1 Acidimicrobiales bacterium
CCGGCAGCTCCACGGATGACACGCCCGGCCTCGATCACTCCACCCCCGAGACCGGTGCCGACGATCGCCGCCACCGACGATCGTTGCGACGCTTCGTGCCCGAAGTGTTCGTGATGAGCCCACAGGGCGGCGGCATTGCCGTCGTTGTTGTAAATGACGGGCACGCCGAGTCGACGTTCGAGCACGGCGCGAAACTCGAAGCCGTGCCACGCTGGGTGGGAGAAGTTCGTCGAGCCCGTCGACGAGATCACACCATCCGCGCTCGCCGGACCTGGCGTCCCGAGGCCGACGGCACGCACGGACTCCCTGGTCACGCCCGTAAGGTGGAGCACATGGTCGACGGCCTCGATGAGGGCTCCGACCGCCATCTCCGGTCCCTCTCGGACGCGACTGGGGCTTTCGACCAGCCTGTCCACCAAGAAGCGCCCCGAGCGGTCGAGCATGGTGGTGCTGTTGGAGTTGCCACCGTTGTCCAGTCCTACGACAACCCACGAGTGAGAGGTCAAATTCCACCTGCCGTCGCGCAACTCACAGGAAGCCCGGGGCCCCCGCTCGGGTGGCCACGCCACGGTGCCGGTGCAAGTGGAGATACCAGACCACGAGCAGCAGCCTAGCCATGGCGCTCGAGCATCCGACGTAGGCGGTCACCACCCGTTCGACGGTCTTCGCGGGTTTCACCTTGCAACCCAAGCCTGCGGGACCGCCTGCCGTTCGTATCGTCGCCACATCGAGAGGCGCTAGACGACGTCAAACACCGAGTGCATGCTTCTCAGCGGGGGAGAGGGCTTCTTCACGGTCCGCGGGCTGGTGCAGTTCGGCCAAGGTGGCGTCCATCGCAGGGGCATGGATCACGAGGAGCCGAGCCTCGTCTTCGCCGGCGTTGCCGAAGGTGTGTGGAGTGCCCCGAGGAACATAGACGAATCCCTCGGGCCCGACGGTCATTTCCTCGTCGTCGACGACGATCGACACCAGTCCTTTGAGCACAAAGTACGCTTCGGAGGAGTTGGTGTGACGATGTGCTGGCGGTCGCAGCTCGGCGGGCGGCAACGTGCGCTCCATCAATGACATGTCGCCGGCGTCCCGTCCAACAACGCCAGCCCTTATCAGCCGACCTCCGCGTGCGGATTCCGATTTGCTGTTTCGAGACGGGCCTGGATCGAGAAGGCCGGTCAGGCGCGGGGCGGCTCCCCCCAGCCTGGGCAGACCGAGCGCGACATCGACAGGTGTGGTGGCATCGTGGACTGCCTTGCCCCGATGGCTACTCTCGAACGTGTTGCGGATCACGGCGGTGAACGTCTGGAACAGGATCACGACGTCGCGCCACAAGGACCAGTTCTCGATGTACTGATTGTCGAGCCGGGCACGCTCGTCGATCGACGTGTCACCCCGGAGCCCGTGGACCTGAGCCAGGCCGGTGAGACCGACGGGCACCCGGTGCCGATCGTCGTAGCGGGGCACATCGACCTTGAACTGCTCGACGAAGAACGGGCGCTCAGGCCTGGGACCGACGAAAGACATATCGCCTTTCAAGATGTTCCACAGCTGCGGAAGCTCGTCGAATCCGGTGACCCGGAGGATGTGTCCGATCTTCGTCACCGCGTCGTTGGTGGGGTTCCACTCTTTATCGGAGCGCGAGTTGACCCGCATCGAGCGGAACTTCCGGACGTCGACGATGACACCGCGCTGGCCCACCCGCTGCTGACAGAAGTGGACCGGGCCGGGGCTGGTGAGCTTTACGACAAGGGCAATCGCTAGGTACAAGGGAGAGATGACGAGGAGTGCGGTGGCCGCAACCGACGCATCGAACGCCCGCTTTGCAAAGCGGGCACGGCTGCGCACCAGCGATCGGGGTAGGTGGAAGAGCGGGTAGCCCCACACGTCGTCGACGTTGGGGCCGTTGATCGATGTGGCGAGCTCGAAGAGCCGAGGTAGGACGTGGATCTCGACCGAGGCGTCCTCGCATGCCCGAAAGACGTCGACCATTTCCGCCTCCCGGGTCACGCCGAAGCCCACGACGACGCGGTCGATGCGCTCCTCGGACAGCACCATGCGAAGCACGTCCACTCCCCCGAACAGCGGGAGGAGGAGACCGGCGCTGTCGACCTCGTCCAAGAACCCGACGGGGTGCAGGCCGTACTCCGGGTGCTCGTCGAGGGTCGCCGCCATGTTGGCGCTGACATCACCGGCGCCAATGAACAGGGTCCGCTGCGCGAACCAGCCCCGTCTCCGCATGACCCGGCCGAGCCAGTATTCGCCGCATCGGGCGGCGACGACGGCCACCATGGACAACGCAGCACCCACCGTCAAAGCAGCGGTAGAGGGGCCGGGAACCTTGGCGAGTGCCAGGACCAAGAATGGTGCGGCACCACAGGCGGCCAACGACCCTGCCTCGACGGCGACGCTCAGGGTGATCCGGGGTCGATAGTGCCCGGTGGCGGCAAACGTCCCCACGCCCGTGGCGACGGCTACCCACGTCCACCACGCTGTCAGCGGCAGGCCGACAGCAGCGGCGACGACGAGGAGAAGAACGGCGTCGAGGAACGCCACCACGTTCATCGCCGCTCGGGGCGTGGCACGAGCCCGCAATGAGGCGGGTGGCACCTCCACACCCCTGGACCGGGTGTTGACCCAAGAGCGGTAGCTCAGTCCGACGGACATGGCTCGAGGATGATCTAGTCGACTGATTGGAGATCGACGCCCGGACTAGGCCGCGGCCCGACGCCGACGACGACTGCGGCGAACCACGACACCGCCGACCACGAGGGCCCCGGCGCCGACGATCGCCAACGCTTCGATATCTGCGCCCGTGAAGGCCAGGCCTCTGGCGCTCGTCGCGGTCTTGGGCGCGATCGGCGGGGCGGTCACCGATGGTTGGGCGCCAGTGGCGGGGGGCGTCGAACTGCCCGTTACCGACGTCGTGCACCCCGTGTAGCACGTTGAGTCGGCGTATGCCGTCGTCGGGATCTCGGCCACTGCCAGTGTGGTCAGTGCCAGGACCAATCCTGGGATGAGGAATTGCCTTCTCATGTCGGCCGTCCTTCCCTGGTCTCGATCGTCGGGTTGCGACCCTCACCAAACACGGTCATCTCACTACTCAGTGTGCACTTCTGTGCCTATTCGCCCAGGGGAGAACGTCCCATTTCAGGCCGAGATTCTCCCGCCGTGCCCATCGTGTGGTCGCGTTCTCACCGACCCTGGCAGCTCGGGTAGGGACCATCGCTGCCTCGGGAGGACTGGCCTGTCTCGATCTGCGCCGGTAATTGCAGGCCCTCGGTCCTCTGCTGCGCTCGGGCACCGCCCACGGGCTTGGCAATGGCTCCGGTGTGGGCGTTGACTCCGGGATTGACCATAGGAACACCGATCCCCCCTACGGCTGACCGATCCGAAGCGGGAGAGTGGATCGCCCCCTCCGCCATCAAGAAAGAAGGCCTGGAACAGGATCCGACCGCTCCATGACCAGGTGAGTCGGGAGTCGTTCGTTGCAAAGCGCGGTGACCGTCATCACGTTGTTCCCAAGAGGCCAACAACTCCCGTCATGGCGACAAAGTACGCCTGCCTCGCCCGTGCCTGGTTGAGCCGACGACATCATCGAGTAGGACCCGAGATGTAGACTCTTGGTTTCCCCTTGGGAGTGACGCCTTGTTTGTGCAGGACGACAGCTCTTGGTCGGCTCCGTGCGGGCTCGACACCTTCTATTGATTGATCTTCGGGAGGGCGAATGCCGTGCTTTCAGTGATCCACGTCTTGGCGCATTAGGAGACGGGGAGTAGTAGGTGTGTTTCTCTCCCGAGGGTGACCTCGTCGGCGGACTCGTCGTCACTGCCATCGGTGTCGATGCGGTGCGCCATCTGCGTCACCGCAGAGACCACGTCGCCCTGGCCGTACTCCCCCTGCTGCTCGGATTCCATCAGATCGACGAAGCCTTCGTCTGGTGGGGCCTGCAAGGCGTCGTACCCCATGAGCTCGGTCGAGCAGCGATGTGGATCTATCTCGTCATCGCCTTCGTGGTTTTGCCCATCATCGTGCCGGTCATCGTCATGTTGCTCGAGCCTACGGCTCGTCGCAGATGGAGGATCGCACCGTTCTTGGTCATCGGGGCGGGAGTATCGACGGTATTGCTCGAAACCATGGTGCGGAACCGTCCGAGTGTCAGCTTAGGCACCTACCATCTCGCCTACTCGATCGGATTGCAGCACGGGATCGTCGTCATCGGTCTCTACATCGTCGCCACATGCGGGTCACTGCTCGCGTCGGGGTTTCGCCATATCGTCGTATTCGGCATGGCCAACCTCGGCGCCGTCATTGTCCTGGCCCGGCTGAGCGCCGATGGGTTCGCTTCGCTGTGGTGCTTCTATGCCGCCCTCGCATGCGGCGCAATCCTGCTGCATATGCGATATGTCAAGCCCCACAG
>JADGOL010000073.1 GCA_017882995.1 Acidimicrobiales bacterium
AGGATGCCCCCCACACCCGTGGCCGCGCCCTGATAGGGCTCGACGGCCGAGGGGTGATTGTGGCTCTCGATGCGCAGGGCAACGGCGATGCCGTCCCCGGCGTCGATGACCCCGGCGTTCTCGCCCGGCCCGACCAGGACGTGGGGCCCCTCTGTCGGGAGTCGCTTGAGGTGCAGGCGTGACGATTTATAAGAACAGTGCTCACTCCACATGACGGCATACATGGCGAGTTCGAGCTCGTTGGGGGGGCGCCCGAGGATCTCCTCGATGCGCGCCGCCTCGTCGTCACTCAACCCGAGCGCCCGGTGCAGCTCCATCGTTGCCACCGTACCTGGCGCCGAGGCCACCCCCGACGCTCTGCGACCTCGAAGTCGGGGCCGAGAGTCACGCTCCCGACACGCTCCGCGAGGACCAGCGGCCCGTCAATAGACGATGCCGATTATCCGGAAATAGCTCGCGACAAATAGGTTGCATTCATGCCAAAGACAAACCCATAATCCGTGCGATGGTTGACCTCGAGACACGGCCCAACCGCCAACCCATGTCGAGCACGCACAAAGCTGCTCTCGCCCAGGGCCGGGACGAGGGTCGCGCCGTCCGCCGCTACCTCGAAGCCATCGAGCACAACCGTCCGAAGCGGGGACGCAAGCGCACACCGGAGTCGGTCAGCAAGCGCCTCGAAGTCGTGAACGACCAGTTGGCGTCGGCCGACCCGCTGTCGCGCCTCCACCTGATCCAGGAGAAGACCGATCTCGAGGCCGAACTGGCCCGGGCGTCGTCGACCAACGATCTCGGCACCCTCGAGAAGGCCTTCGTCAAGGTGGCCAAGGCCTACGGCCAGCGCAAGGGCATCGAGTACAGCGCGTGGCGCGCCGCGGGCGTGAGTGCGGCCGTGCTCCATCGCGCCGACATCACACGCACCGTGAGTGAGAACGGCGCCACGAGGTCCATCAAGAAGAAGTAGGCCGCCGCCTACAACAGCCGGCTTCCCTACAACAGCCGGCTTCGGAGAAGAGGGCCCGGTCCGCTCAGACCGGCACGTGGGCGCGCCGGGTGGCGGCCACCACGAGCGACTCGAGCAGTCCCATGCCGTCGGTGGACGACGTCATGGCGTCACAGGCTCGTTCGGGGTGCGGCATGAGCCCCACCACGTTGCCGTCCTCGTTGCACACCCCGGCGATGTCGTCGAGCGAGCCGTTGGGATTGGCGGTGTAGCGCAGCACGATGCGGTCCTCGGCGCGCAGGCGCTCGAGCGTGGCCGCGTCGCAGGTGAAGTTGCCCTCGAAGTGGTTGATGGGGAGCGACAGCTGCGCTCCCACCGTCGACTCGCCGGTGAGCACGGTACGCGTGGTGCACACCGACACTCCCACCGTGGTGCACAGGAAGCGCAGGCCCCGGTTCTTCTGCAACGCACCGGGAAGGAGTCCCGCCTCGGTCAACACCTGGAAGCCGTTGCAGATCCCCACCACCGGCCCACCGTCGGCCGCGTACTTGGCCACGGCCTCCATCACCGGCGAGAAGCGGGCCAGCGCGCCCGGGCGGAGATAGTCGCCATGGGCGAAGCCGCCGGGGAGGACGATGGCGTCGTAGCCGGCCAGTGAGCGTTCCCCGTGCCAGACGAGCCCGGCCTCGACCCGGGCCGGGCCGAAGAGCCCGAGGGCCTTCACCACGTCGTGCTCGCAGTTGCTGCCCGGGAAGACGACGACGCCGATCTTGGTCGCCATCAGCGCGCTCCGTCGAGGACGGTGACGGTGGAGACCTCGATGACGGGGTTGGCGAGCAGGCGGTCGGCCATCTCGACGGCGCGGTCGCGCGCCGCGGGCTCGTCGGACGCCTCGATCGACAGGCGGAAGGCCTTGCCGACACTGACGTCGTCGACGCCTTCGAAACCCAGCGCAGGCAAGGCCCGCTCGATGGTCGCACCCTGGGGATCGGCGATCCCGGGGCGCAGCCTGACCTCCACGAGCACCTCGTACTTCACGCGCCCATCACCTGGCCGCACCGTACCAGTCGGCCAAACGCCGTCCGCTGATTCGCTCGTAGGCCGCGATGTAACGCTCACTCGTCTCGGTCACGACCTCGGGCGGGAGCGGCGGCGGCGGTGGCTTCTTGTCCCAGCCACTTCCCTCCAGCAGGTCGCGCACCGGTTGCTTGTCGAACGCGGGCGGGTTGATGCCGGGCCGCCACTCGTCGGCGGGCCAGAACCGCGACGAGTCGGGGGTGAGCACTTCGTCGCACAAGGCGAGCTCACCGTCGATGAGCCCGAGCTCGAACTTGGTGTCGGCCACGATGATGCCGTTGCGCTCCGCCGCGGCCGCGCCGCGGCGATAGGCCTCCACACACAGGTCGCGCGCCTTCTCGGCCATCTCCTTGCCCACGAGATCCGCCGCCTCGTCGAAGGAGATGTTGAGGTCGTGGCCCTCGGTGGCCTTGGTCGAGGGGGTGAACATGGGCTCGGGGAGCCGGCTGGCCTGCTCGAGGCCGGCCGGGAGCGGCATGCCGTGCAGCGTCCGGCTGGTCGAGTACTCCTTCCATCCCGATCCCGCCAGGTAGCCGCGCACGATGCACTCGATGGGAAGCATCTCGGCCCGGCGTACGAGCACGGCACGCCCGGCGATCCCGTCGAGCCCGGCGTCGCCACCGAGCTCGGCGGCATCCTTGGGGAGCTGGTCGGGATCGGCGGTGATGAGATGGCTGGGGGCGAGGTCGGCCAGCTCGTGGAGGAAGTGGACCGTCATGGCCGTGAGCACCCGACCCTTGTCGGGGATGGGCTCGGCCAGGATCACGTCGAACGCCGAGAGGCGGTCCGACGCCACCATGAGCAGACGACCTTCCCCGGCGTCATAGAGCTCGCGCACCTTGCCGCTGTGCACCAACGTCAAGCTCACCCCTCAACCTCCTCGATCGCTTGTCGGAACTTCGAGACGTGTTGGAGCGCCCGGTCCAGGCTGAAGGCGCGGTCGAGCGCAGCGCCGTCCAACCTGACATCGGCGTCGGCCTCGAGCACACCCCGGAACGGGCGCCTCTCTTCCCAGGCCGCCCGGGCGTCGCGTTGGACGATCCGATAGGCGACGTCGCGTTCCATCCCCGATTCCACCAGCGCCAAGAGCACGGGTTGGCTGAACACGAGCCCGAAGGATCCCTCGAGCACGTTGGAACGCATGCGGTCGGTGTGGACGACGAGGTTCTGGACGAGCCCCGCCGCACGCCGCAACACGTAGTAGGTCAACAGACAGGCATCGGGTAGGACGACGCGCTCCACCGAGCTGTGGGAGATGTCGCGCTCGTGCCACAGGGCCACGTCCTCGAGCCCTGCACCCAGATAGCCGCGCAGCACCCGGGCCAGGCCGCTCAAACGTTCGGAGAGGATGGGATTGCGCTTGTGGGGCATGGCCGAGCTGCCCTTCTGGCCCGCGCCGAAGGCCTCTTCGACCTCGCCCACCTCGGTCCGGGCCAGGTGCCGGATCTCGGTGCCGATCACCTCGACGGTGGCGCCGACGGACGCGCACGCCCACAGGAGCTCGGCGTGACGATCCCGGGCGATGACCTGGGTGGCGGGCACCGCCGTGAGCCCCAGCGCGCCACACACGTGTGCCTCGACGCGGGGATCGATGTTGGAGTAGGTCCCCACCGCCCCCGACAGCTTCCCCACCGCGATCCCGTGGCGCGCGGCGCGCAGCCGGGCCCGGTCGCGATCAGCCTGGAGGCACCACAGCGCCAGCTTGGCGCCGAAGGTGGTGGGCTCGGCGTGCATGCCATGGGTGCGGCCCGGCATGGGCGTGTCCATGAATTCGATGGCGCGTGCCTTCAAGACCGACACGAACCCAGACGAGGCGTCGATGAGCAGGTCGGCGGCACGCGTCAGGGTGGCGCACAGGGCGGTGTCGACCACGTCCGACGACGTCAGGCCGTAGTGGACCCACGATCCCTCGGGAGCGCCGATGGCGTCCTGGACGACGTCGACGAAGGCGGCCACGTCGTGGTCGGTGACCCGCTCGCGGTCGTTGATCGCACCCACGAGCTCCGGTGTCACCTTGGGCGACCGGGCCCGCACCGCTGCGGCTGCGTCGGGGGGGATGGTGCCCACCTCGGCCCAACCCTCGACGGCGAGGAGCTCGACCTCGAGCCACATCTCGAAACGGGCCTCGTCGGTGAACAGCGCCGCCATCTCCGGCAGCGAGTAGCGGGGGATCACGCCACACCCGCCGCCGCACTCGAAGCAACGGCCGCGGCCGCGGCGATGTCGGTCCGGTAGTGCATGCCTTCCCAGCCGATGCGGTCCACGGCCGCGTAGGCGCGGCCGCGCGCCTCGGCGATGGTCGGGCCCACCGCACTCACCCCGAGGACACGCCCGCCGGCGGTGACGAAGCAACCCTCGTCGTCGAGCGCGGTCCCGGCGTGGAACACCGTCACGCCTTCGATGGCGGCCGCCGAGTCGAGCCCGTCGATGCGATCCCCGGTACGGGGCGCGACCGGGTAGCCCTCCGAGGCCAGCACCACGCACACCGACGCGTCGGGGGAGAAACGGGGCTCGGTGCGCAGGCGGCCCGCCGCCGCCTCGGCCAGCAGGCCGGTCAGGTCCTCGGTCAGGCGGGGCAGGACGACCTGGGTCTCGGGATCACCGAAGCGGACGTTGTACTCGAGGACGCGCGGGCCGTCGACGGTGAGAATGAGCCCGGCATACAACACGCCGCGGTAGTCGATCCCCCGCCGCCGCAACGCGCCCACCAAGGGCTCGACGGCCTGATCGAGCACACCGTCGATGAGGCGGTCACTCACCAGCGGCACGGGAGAGTAGGCACCCATGCCCCCCGTGTTGGGACCCTCGTCGTCGTCGTTGATGCGCTTGAAGTCCTGCGCCGGAGCCAGCGCCGCGACGCGAGTCCCGTCACAGAGCACGAGAAGAGAACACTCGGGCCCCACCAAACCCTCTTCGACCACGACGCGGCGGCCGGCGTCGCCGAAGCTCTCCCCCGACAACTTGGCCGTGATGTCGGCCTCGGCTTCTTCGAGTGAGTCGGTGACGAGCACACCCTTGCCCGCCGCGAGGCCGTCGGTCTTCACCACCCACGGACCGGGTAGCTGGCGGAGGAACTCGTTGGCTTCCTTGGCGTCTTCGAAAGCGCCATAACGCGCCGAAGGCACACCCGCCTCGGCCAGCACCATCTTCATGAAGGCCTTGGATCCCTCCAGACGGGCACCGTCGGCACCGGGGCCGAACACGAGGCGACGATCGGCGCGCAGCTTGTCGGCCAGGCCGTCCACCAGCGGTTGCTCGGGGCCGATCACGAACAGATCGGCGTCGACGTCCTCGGGAGCGTCGTTCGTGACCGTGATCGGCAGACCCGAACCCGAACCGGAACCGGAGCCGACGAAGGTGAAGTGCGCCGAGTCCGCAGCCTCGGGCGAGTGCGGCGCCATGCCCGGATTGCCCGGGGCCACCACCACATCGGCGGTGCGGGCCAGCGACAGCGCCAGGGCGTGCTCCCGGCCGCCCGACCCGACGACGCAGACCTTCATCGGAAGACCTTCATGCCGCGAACCGGACGAACTGTTCGCGACCCGGGCCCACCCCCACGAGCTTGATGGGCACGCCGATCTGCTCGGCCAGGAAGGCGACGTAGTCGCGCGCCGCGGGGGGAAGGTCGCCGAGCTCGGTCGCGCCCGACAGATCGGCGTGCCACCCCGGGAGCTCTTCGTAGACGGGCTCGACCTGGTGGAGGACGGACTGGTGATAGGGGGGATAAGCGAAGTGGTCGCCTCCCGAGGTGTAGGCCACGCAGACCTTGACGGTGTCGAAGGTGTCGAGGACGTCCATCTTGGTGAGCGCCACCTCCGACAGTGAGTTGAGTCGGACGGCCTGGCGGGCCATGACGGCGTCGAACCATCCGCAGCGCCGGCGCCGACCGGTGTTGGTGCCGAACTCGTGGCCGCGCTCCACCAACAGGTCACCCACCTCGTCCACGCACTCGGTCGGGAAGGGTCCCGCCCCCACGCGGGTGACATAGGCCTTGGCGATGCCGATGACCTCGCCGATCATGCGGGGCCCCACGCCGGTGCCGGTGCAGGCGCC
>JADGOL010000074.1 GCA_017882995.1 Acidimicrobiales bacterium
CGTCTGTCAGCGCAGCGCGATCGTCGACCGAGAGCCGGCGCAGTCGTCGCACCAGATAGGCATTGCGCAGCGACCGGCTGCGCGCCAAGGTGCGACGACCATCGGCGGTGAGCTTCACCCGCACGATGCGGCGGTCGGCTTCTTCCTCCTGGCGCGCCACGAGTCCGGCCGCTTCGAGGCCCACCACGATCTTGGTCATGCTCGGGGGTTGGACCTGCTCCGAGGAAGCGAGCTCCCCGAGCGTGGGCGTGCCCAGACGCTCGACGGTGGCCAGGGCCGAGACCTGCGACGAGGTCACACCGCCCGCGACCTGTTGCCGGAGCCGACGCGACAAGCGCAGGATCGCCAGTCGCAGCCGGGCCGCCATCTCGGCGTCGGAGCCCTCCGCACCGGGGCCCGGGGCGGGGCTCGGGACCGGGGACGCCTCGCTGGGCGCTGGGGTCTGTGGGCGGGGCGGGTCGTCGGCGATCGTGGTCATTGTTCACCATTCTAATTAGTTTTCCTAAGTGATGGTCCGTGGCGGGAGGGCGGGCCCTCGGCGACGCCCCGGGCCGTAGCATCGGAGGATGCTTCCCGACTACGCCGAATACGAGCAGGCCGCCGGACTCGACTGGTACTCCCTCGACCCCAACCTGAGCGCCTTGCTGGACCGCCATCTCCCCGACCCCGGGGACCGCTCGTTGGCCGAGGAGCACGTCGGTCGATTCGGAGCCCTGGTGGGGGGGGTCATCGCGCCCCGGGCCGAGGTGACCGACAAGCACGGTCCGGTCCTGCGCCGCTTCGACCGTTGGGGCGAGGAGGTGGACGAGGTCGTCCACCATCCCAACTGGACGCAGAACAAGGCGGACCTGGTCCGCAACGGGTTCGTCAGCCTCGAGGCCCTGGCCGGACGGCCTGTGCCCGGCGTGGTGACGGCATCGGTCTCCTACCTCGTGTCACAAGCCGAGACCGCCATCTACTGCGGCCTCGGTATGACCTCGGGTGCCGCTGACATCGTGGAGCGCTACGCCCCCGCCGCGGCCCGCGACGACCTGCTCAGCCGGCTCCGGAGCCTCGATCCCGACCAAGCATGGGAAGGCGGGATGTTCCTCACCGAACGACAGGGCGGGAGCGACGTCGGCGCCAACACGACGCGCGCCGTCCAAGACGGTGACGAGTGGCTCCTGTCGGGGGAGAAGCATTTCTGTTCCAACGTCGACGCCGAGGTGTTCATCGTCCTGGCCCGACCCGACGGCGCCCCGGCGGGCAGCCGCGGCCTCGCCACATACATCGTCCCTCGCATCCTCCCCGACGGATCCGCGAATGGATTCAGGATCAAACGCCTCAAGCCCAAGCTCGGCACCGTCGGAGTGCCGACCGGCGAGGTGTCGCTCGACGGAGCCCGGGCGTGGCTGGCGGGCGGGTCCGGCGCGCTCGACGCCGGTGCAGGCGCAGGCGGCGCAGATGCGGCGCGCGACGGCCGGGGCCTCAACCGCATGATGGAGATGGTCAACGGGAGCCGGTTCGGTGTGGCGCTCATGGGACTGGGCATCCACCGCCGTTCGTTCCTCGAAGCCGCCATCTACGCCGGTCGGCGATCGCAATTCGGCAGCCGCATCGACAGCTACCCCCTCGTGCGCGAGACCCTGGTGGACATGCTCGTGGACCTCGAAGCGGGCATGGCCGCCACCTACGAGTGCGCGGCGGCAGCCCGGGGAGCTCAAGACCCCGAGTCCGGTCGCCTGGTACGGCGCATCCTCGTGCCGCTGGCCAAGATGCGCTGCACGCGCATGGCGTTGTGGGCGGCGTCGACGGGACTCGAGGTCCTGGGAGGAAACGGGTACATGGAGGACTGGCCCATGGCTCGCCAATTGCGCGACGCGCAGTGCCACACGATCTGGGAAGGCACCGAGAACATCTTGTGCATCGACGTCCGGCGAGCCATGCGCGGCGAGCAGGCCCACATCGCCCTGCTGGCCCGGACCGAGCAGGCGCTCGAGACCGGCTCGGGCCACAAGGTTCTGGCCGGCGCGCTCGACACGGTGGCGGCCTCGCTGCGCGACACGCGCCAAGCGATCTCGTATCTCGAAGGCGCACCCGACGACATCGCGTTGCTCCAGAGTCGCAGGTTCGCCGAGCTTCTCGCCGACACCGTCGAAGGAGCCCTGCTCGTCGAGGAAGCGGCGTGGGCCCTCGACCGCAACGGTGACGCCCGAAAGGCGGCGGTGGCCCGACGCTTCATCAGCCGCCGGCTGGCCACCCCGGCGCTGCGAGGGATCACCGACCCTGATCGCTCGGTTCTCGACCTGTTCGAGCCGCTGGTGCGCTACGGGGCGATCGACGAATCCGATCTCGCCGCGTAAGTCAGGACCGCGTCACTCAGGACTTGGGGACGTAGCCCCCTCGGCCCATCCCCGCGCTGTCGAAGGGGTCGGCGCTCTCGTCGACGCCGCCGACGACTTCGGTGACCCAGTCCAGACGGCCCCGCAGGATACGGTCGACCCCACCCTCGAGCGTCGCCGAGGAGATGGCGCACGAGCTGCATGCGCCCTGGAGCTGCACTTCGACACGTCCAGAGTCCACGTCGAAGGACACGAGCTCGAGGTCGCCACCGTCGGCCTGCACGGCAGGTCGCATGAGCTCGATCAATGACCGGAGATCCGCCTCGCGCCGGGCACGGACCTCGTCGCCCACCCCGACCGGGCCGGGCCCGGGCTGGTGGGTGTCAGACTCTCCCTGGTCAGGAGTACGAAGGTCGGGTTGGCTGAGGTGGGTCACCCCTCCATTGTGCCGTGACTGGGTGCGGACCGTGCCACGGCCGCCCCGCAGGGACGATGCCGGGATCTGACGGATCGTCACAATTGGCCCCGGATACCATGAGGCGTGCCCTCAGACACGTTGGCCGCGCCAGCACGCCACGTGACAGGGCCGGGCGCGGGGAGCCTCGGACTCATCCTCCCCACGTTTCCCCAGCACCGGGTGGAGCTCCCGAGCGCTGCCGCCCTGGCAGACCTGTGCCGCCGGGCCGAAGCAGGCGGGGCCGAAGGGCTGTGGGTGTGCGACCACATCTTCTGGCACGGGCCCGCCCTCGAGGCCCTCAGCGCACTGGGGGTCGCCGCCACCGCCACGAGCCGGGCCGCCATCGGGACTTGCATCTTGCAGTTACCGCTGCGCCACGCACCCTCGGTCGCGAAGGAGGTCGCCTCGCTCGACCACTTGTCCGGAGGCCGGCTGGTGCTCGGTGTCGGCGTGGGCACCCACGCCGGCGAGTACGAGGCCGCGGGCGTCGAGTTCCGAGGGCGCGGTCGGCGTCTCGACGAGGGGATCGACACCCTGCGGCGATCGTGGGCGGTCTCCCCCGGCGAGCGCTACACGCAACTGCCCGCCGTCGGCCCCGTCCCGGTATGGGTCGGCGGGTCCAGTGAGACCGCGCTGCGCCGCGCCGCGCGGCGCGGTGACGGATGGATCCCGTTGTTCATTCCTCCCGACGAATACGGCGCGGCTCTGAGTCGCCTCGACAAGGAGACCGAGAGGGTGGGACGCGATCCCGTCAGGGTGGCGCGCGCCACGGTGGCATTCGTGTCGGTGGGAAGCTCGGGTGCCGCCGAACAGGGTCTGTCGTGGATGGCGTCGCTCTACGGGCTCCCGGCCCGCTCCTTCGAGCGGCATCTGGTGGCCGGGAGCGCTCGGAAATGTGCCGAGACACTGGCGCGATTCGCCGAAGCCGGAGCGCAACACGTGGCGGTCTTCGTCACCTCGGACGACCCGCTGGTACAGTTCGAGGACCTGGCCGGCGAGTTCGCCGGCCTCATCGCGTCTCGTTCCGCCGTGTCCAGAGGGGCAGGTTCAGCGAACGGGTCCGCTCCGGATCTGCACCACGAAGCCAGCGGTCCGGTTCGGGTCGGCGAGATGGCGTCGACCGCACACGGGACACGGGTCGAAGACCAGGTTTGGAGGTGAGGTCGTCGTGCGACAGGACGTAAGCATCGTCGGCATCGGGATGACGCCGATGGACCGGCGCGACCTGACGCCCGACGTCATGGCGGGCCAAGCGGTCAGGGCCGCTCTCGACGACGCCGGCTTGTCGCCCGGTGACGTGGGTCTCGTGATCGTGGCCAACGCCCTGGGCGGTCGACTGTGTGACCAGGGCTGCATCCGTGGCCAGAGCTGGCTCCGCCACGTCGACCTCGGTACCACCGGTGTCGTCAACGTGGACAACTCGTGTGCCGGTGGGTCTTCGGCGATGCACCTCGGTGTGCTGGCGGCACAAGCGGGACAGTCGCCGGTGCTCGTCGTAGGAGTCGAGAAGATGTGGACGGGCCAACGGGGCGAGACCATCGCCGGGATCGAGGACGGGCTGCCGTCGGACGAGCGGTCCGAGCTCCGAGTGCGTTTCGACAACGATGCCGGCAGCGTGCTGATGGCACTCAACGCCACGTGGGTCCGTCATCAGATCGAAGAGCGGGGCACCACTCCTCGCCAGATCGCAGCCGCCGCAGCCAAGGCCCGCCGGTCCGGGGCACGCAACCCGCTGGCCCAGTTCAAGTCCCCGGTGACCGTGGAGGAGGTGCTCGCCTCGCCGGTCGTCGTCGCACCCCTCACCCGCCTGATGTGCTCGTCGTTCACCGACGGAGCAGCCGCCGCGGTGCTGTCGGCCGGCACCGCCTCGGGTGCGCCACGAGTGCGCGCCAGCGTCCTACGATCCGGCAATGGCGAGCTCGACTACCACGACCGGTTGCGCGAGACCGCCGATGAGGCGTGGAAGGCGGCCGGCGTCGGCCCCGAGGACATCGACGTGGTCGAGCTCCATGACGCCACCAGCGCCGAGGAGCTCTACGCCCTGGAATCGCTGGGGTTCTTCCCCGCCGGCGAGGCCGGCGTCGCCACCTTGGCCGGTGACACCGACGTGGGCGGGCGCGGCGTGTGCGTCAACCCGAGCGGGGGCCTCGTGGCCCGGGGCCACCCCCTGGGTGCGACCGGCATCTGCCAGATCGCCGAGCTCGTCGCCCAGTTGCGCGGCACGGCGACGGGTCGGCAGGTGCACGAGCCGCGGCTGGCGGCCGCGGTGAACACGGGCGGGATCATGTCGGGCAAGGACACCGCCCTGGTCGCCGTGCACGTCCTCGAGAGAACCTGAGCCGCATGCCCGGAGCAGTCGTCACAGGGTGGGGAATCGCCGTCCCCGACAAGGTCGTCACCAACGAGGACCTCTCGGCGCGCCTCGACACCAGCGACCAGTGGATCGCCGAGCGCACCGGGATCCGGGAACGACGGATCGGGGGGACCACCGCCGAGTTGGCCATCGGGGCAGGCCGCGCCGCGTTGGCACGAGCCGGGCGAACCGGCGACGACGTCGACGTGCTCGTACTCGCCACCTCCACGCCCGACGCCCTCGTCCCGGGGACCTCGGCCACCGTCCAAGAGGGCCTCGGCGTACGCGGCGGTGCCTTCGACGTCAATGCCGCCTGTTCGGGGTTCGTGTACGCGCTCGTCGTCGCCCATGGCCTCGTGCTCGCCGGTGCCAAACGGGTGCTCGTGATCGGCAGTGAGACGCTGTCGCAGATCACGGACTGGGACGACCGGAGCATCGCCGTCCTGGTGGGCGACGGAGCCGGTGCGGTGCTCCTCGAGGCCACCGACGGCCCGGGCCAGTTGTTGGCCTGGGACCTCGGGGCGGACGGGTCCTTGCGCCACCTCCTCAAGTGCGATCACGGTGGCTACCTCTACATGAACGGCAAGGAGATCTTCCGCCACGCCGTGCGGGTGATCGTGGAATCGTCCCAGAAGGCACTCGCCAAGGCCGGGCTCCAGACCAGCGACGTCGACCTCTTCATCCCCCATCAAGCCAACGCCCGCATCATCACCGCGGCGAGCCAACGACTCGGCATCCCCGACGATCGCTGTGTGGTGACGATCGACCGCTACGGCAACACATCGTCGGCGTCGATCCCCCTCGCGCTCGCCGACGCGCTCGAGACCGATCGCATCCGCCCCGGCGCTCTGGTGCTGCTCTCGGGCTTCGGAGGCGGGATGACATGGGCGAGCGCCGTCCTACGATGGGGAGGATGACGGCCCGCGGCTCCGACGACCGGCCCGTGCTGGTGGTACTGGCCGCAGGTATGGCCAAGCGCTACGGCGGATGCAAACCGTTGGCGCCGTTGGGCCTGCACGGAGAAGCAGTCATCGACCTCATCGCCGGCGACGCCACCTCGGCGGGGTTTGGTGACATCGTCCTGGTCCTGGGCCCTCAGACGGGACCGGCCATCCGGTACCACGTGGGTCGTTGCTTCCCGTCGCGGATCGACGTCTCGTTCACCGAGCAGCGCGTGCCGCTCGGCACCGCCCACGCCGTCCTCTGTGCGCGCACGTACGTCGGCGACGGCTCGTTCGCGGTGGTGAACGCCGACGACGTCTATGGCGCGCCGGCCCTGGCGCTGCTGGCCCGCCAGCTGGCCGACAGTGACGACCACGCCATCGTGTCGTACCGACTGCGCGACACCATCGTTGCCGACGCCCCGGTGACCCGCGGCACTTGCGCGGTGAGGCCCGACGGACACCTGGAGCGGTTGGTGGAGCGCCGAGGGGTGAAGCGACGACCGGACGGGGCCTTCGACGTCGGTGACGGCCTCCAGCCCGACGTCCTTCCCGGCGACACCCCGGTCTCGATGAACCTTTGGGGGTTCCAGCCTTCGATCTGGCCCGTGCTCGAAGCGGCCGTGCTCAGTGCCCACCCGTCGGTGGCTCCCGACGGCTCGGTGCCCGACCCTTCCGCGCTCGCCCATGACGCCGAGGTCCTGCTCCCCGAGGTGGTGGGCGACATGATCGCGGGGCGGTCGGCTGACTCGAAGCCCGCCGCGGTGCGCGTGCTCGACGGGCCCGGCCGCTGCATCGGGGTCACCCACGCCGATGACCTCCCGGTGGTGCGCAACGAGCTCGCCCTCATGGTCGCCCAGGGACTCCGTCCCGAGGGCCCCTGGGACCCCACGCCCTGAGCCCGGACACCGCCGCTCTCCGACGCCGCGCCGTGGCACCAACCCCGACCCTGCTCCCCCGGCCGCGTTCGTTCGAAGCACCGCCCGACGGCACTCGAGTCCCCGACCGCGATCCCGACGAAGCCATCGACGCCGGGCAGGCGCCCCAGGGATATCACCTCGAGGTCGCCGCAGACGTCGTACGCATCGTCGGCGCCGACGAGGCGGGCCTCCGTCACGGGCGCGCCACGTTGGCCCAGCTGCGCCACCCCGCCAACGCCCCCGATGGAAGACCCGACGGCACACTGCCGGCGTGTCGGATCGCGGACTGGCCCGACTTCGCCGTGCGCGGCGTCATGTTGGACGTGTCACGCGACCGCGTGCCCACTATGGCCACGCTCCACGATCTCGTCGACCGGTTGGCAAGCTGGAAGGTCAACCAGCTCCAGCTGTACATGGAGCACACCTTTGCCTATGCGGGCCACGAGGACGTCTGGCGCCGTGCCGATCCCTATACCGCACAGGACGTCCACGCCCTCGACGCGCACTGCCGGGCGAATGGCGTCGAGCTCGTCGCCAACCAGAACACCCTCGGCCATTACGAGCGTTGGCTGCGTTTGGAGCGATACCGACCCCTTGCCATCGCGCCGGACGGCTTCGACTGGATCTTCGGGATCCGTCGCCCTGCGCTCACGCTCGACCCCGCCAATCCCCAGGCGTTCGCGCTGGTGGCGGACCTCCTCGGCCAGCTCGTCCCGCAGATGACCAGCACCCGAGTACACGTCGGCTTGGACGAGCCCTGGGAGCTCAGCTCCGACCGGAACGGCGAATGGCTGCAGTGGCTGCGCTCGTTGCGACAACTTCCGGTCCTGGCCGGACGAGAGCTGCTCGTGTGGGGCGACGTCCCGGCCGCCCATCCCGAGCTGCTCGCCGAGCTTCCCGAGGGCGTCACCGTGTGCGAATGGGGATACGAGGGCAACCATCCCTTCGAGCAGCGCACCCGGCAACTCGAGGAGGCGGGAGTGCCGTTCTGGGTGTGCCCGGGCACCTCGAGCTGGATGTCGATCTCGGGACGCGTCGACAACATGATCGAGAACATCGGCTCGGCTGCGACGGCCGGCCTCGCCCACGGTGCGGGCGGGCTTCTCGTCACCGACTGGGGTGACATGGGCCATCACCAACAACCGTGTGTGAGCGATCCCGGCTTCGCCACCGCCGCCGCCTTCGGATGGTGTGTCGAGGCCCACGCCGATCTCGATGCCGACGACCTCGCCACCGCGCTGGACGTGCACTGCTACGACGACCCCACCGGGCAGACCGGGGGCGCCGTGGTGGGCCTCGGCCAGACCTACCGCATGATCGTGCCGCGCCCCCCCAACATGTCGGCCCTGGCCCTGCCCTTCCTGCTTCCCCAGTGGCCGATGGGAAAGGCGGTGACCGACGGTCTCACCACGACCGACCTCGACGCCGTGGGATCTCTCCTCGACGACACCGACGTCGCTCTCGAGGACGCCCGACCCCGGCGTGCCGATGGCCGGCTCGTCATCGAGGAGGTCAAGGCCACCGCCGCCCTGCTTCGCCTTTCCTGTCGTGACCTCGCCCTACGCCTGGGCGGGGACGGGACCCTGGCGTCGGTGAGCGAAACCGACCGCCACGCCCTGGCCGCCGAGCTCGACGCCCGCATCGAGGGGTACCGCCGCCTGTGGCTCGAACGCTTTCGCCCCGGGGGGCTCGCGGACAGCACGGCGTGGTTCGAGCACCTCCTCGGCTGCTACCAGACCGGGCATGCCGAGCGGTCGTGGTTCGGTCCGTTCGGATAGGGAGAGAGGTTCACAAGACCCCCCGGTAGGCTGGACGGACCGACACCAATCGAGGAGCCACCCCGGCGATGGATCGTGCCACCAGCCGCACCCGACGCCTCGTGGTCGCCCTGGGCCTCAACATCGCCCTGGCCGCGGCCCAGCTCGTCGGCGGTCTGGTGGCGCACTCCACGGGCCTGCTCTCCGACGCCGGGCACAACGTCACCGACGTGGCGGGCGTGGCGATGTCTCTCCTCGCCGTCCGATGGGCGACGCGCCCACGCAGCCCGTCGCACTCTTTCGGGTACCACCGGGGGCCGATCCTGGCCGCGCTCGGCAACGCCGCGGTGATCGCGGTCATAACGGTTGCCATCGTGGCCGAGAGTGTCGACCGACTCCTGCACCCCCGCGCTGTCCATGGGGGCCTGGTCGTGATGGTGGCGGCGATCGCGTTCGTGATCAACGGCCTCGCCGCGTTGATGCTCCGCGAGCGCGACGGTGACCTCAACATGCGCTCGGCCGCGCTCCACATGGGTGGCGATGCCCTCGGTTCGCTGGCGGTCCTGAGCGCCGGCGTGGTGCTCGTGGCGAACCCTTCGCTTCGGTGGGCCGACCCCACCGCGTCCCTGGTGGTGGCCGTCATCATCGTCGTCGAGGCCTATCGCCTGCTGCGGTCGAGTGTCGACGTGCTGTTGGAATCGTCCCCCGCCGACGTCGACCTGGACGAGCTCACCTCCGTCATGGGACGAGTCCCGGGGGTGGCCGAGGTCCACGACCTCCATGTGTGGAGCCTGTCCAGCGACGTGCGAGCCCTGTCCGCGCACGTCGTGCTGTCGGGCCACCCCACCCTCGAACAGGCACAGGTCGTGGGGGACCAGGTGAAGTCCGCCATCGGCGAGCCGTTCACGATCGCCCACAGCACCTTGGAGCTCGAGTGCGAACGGTGCATCGACGGCGAGGTCGACCCTTGCCTGATGGACAGCGTGGTCGACAGTCGGGGCGCCGCCTCCCGGTGACACCGAGAGCCCCGGAGGCGAACACCACCCGGCGCCGGGTACTGGTCCACGGGCACGTGCAAGGGGTGGGATTCCGAGCGTCGTGCCTTCGTCGGGCCGCGGACACCGGCCTCGGTGGGTGGGTGCGCAACACCGAACGCGGAGAAGTGGAGGCCGCCTTCGAAGGCCCTGCGCACGATGTGGATGCGCTCGTGCAGTGGTGCCGGAGCGGACCGTCCTGGGCGCGTGTGGAGAGCATCGACGTGATCGATGAGCCGCCGCGCGGGGAAACGACCTTCACGGTCCGCTGACGTGGGTCACCAGACCCCGGACGCGACGAGACCCCGAGTAGCCGGTTCGACCGAAGTCGCCCGTACTCCTCGGGGCCGCGCCCTCGGCTGACAGCTCGCCCTTTCCATGGGTCGGACGACCCCGGGTCCGGGCGTTGTGGCGGTCGATCCCAGGGAACCTTCCACCACTTCACCATCCGCCTCGCCGGCAAACTCGTCGCCCTCCGTCCCTCCGGTGATCTCGCCTTGCGGCGCTCTCTCCGGCTTCCGGTGGGTCGTTGTTCGTTCGGCTGATGACCACTGTGCTCTTGTGGGAATCGAAGGTCAATAGCGCGACGCGAAATCCCTATGTTCTCCAGAGAATTCGTCGCGCCGTCCCCAATTGAGGCGAAGATTTCCCCAGGACCTTCAGGGTCTTCCCCAGGTCATCCCCAACTGGCATCAGACGATGGCTTCCGAGGATGGCTTCCGATGACCCATCGAGCTCCGCCGTGGCCGATACTTGTCCTGTGGATCATCTCGAGCCCCGGGCCGACGGCGAGCCGGGCCAGGCCGACGCTGTGGGGGTCGGACTGGCTGTCGAAGACTGGACCGGCGACGCGCGTTTCTACGAGTACAGCGCGGCGGTCGACCCCATCGGGTCCGGTGCCACGAGCACGATTCCCGTCCGGCAATTCCCGGCCCAGTGGCACGACCCCGGAACAACCCGGGTCGTCGACCTCGACCTGTCCGACGCGCTCCACACCCCATACCCCGCCACGGGCCCATCGCTGCTCGCCCGGTTCCTGTGCATCGCCGAGGGCGACGAGGTGGACCTCGCCCCCAACGCCACCAGCATGCTCTTCTACTGCCTGCGCGGCCGTGGCTTCAGCCAGATCGAGAGCGCCGGCGGTCCACGGCGCATTCCCTGGCGGGCCGGTGACGTCGTGACCGTGCCGGGAGGCACGTCACCCCGGCACCAGGCCGAACAGGATGCGGTGCTGTACCACGTCGACGACTCACCGTTGCTGGCCTATCTCGGGGTCGACGCGGCCGCGCCCCGTTTCGCACCGACACGATTCGACGGTGGGCAGGCGCGCGCCCGTCTCGCCGAGGTGGCGGCGGATCCCGACGCCACCAGGCGCAGCCGAGTGGCCGTGCTCCTCGGCAACGCCCGCAACGACCAGACCCTGACCGCGACACACACGCTGTGGGCCATGCTCGGGGTCCTGCCCGAGGGGCACGTGCAGCGACCGCACCGCCACCAGAGCATCGCCTTGGACCTCATCGTGCACTGTGACCCGGGGTGCTACACGCTCGTCGGCCCCGAGATCCGGCCCGACGGCACCATCGTCGACCCGATCCGGGTGGACTGGGAGCCCGGCGGCGCATTCGTGACACCACCGGGGCTGTGGCACAGCCATCACAACGAATCAGGAGGAGCTGCGAACCTTCTGCCGATCCAAGACGCCGGCTTGCACACCTACCTGCGAACGCTCGACATTCGATTCACCGGACCTGATCTCGCACAGTCCTGACCGCCGACGAGGGCGCCCTCCAGGCCGACGTCGGCGCTCAGGGACTGGCGCCGTGATCGGGCCCTCTGCCCCGCTCGCCTGACTCGAGCAGTCGGGCGATCTCGGCGACCTCGCGGGCGACCGAGCGCGCGAACCACGAACGGGCCACGAGATCGTGGAGCAGACCGAGGGCCCCGTGGCCGAGGTCGAGCTCTTCGACGTGACGCACCCGTGTCCCCCCGTCGACTGCCGCGATGTCGAACCACGCGTGCAGGGCCCGGGGCACACCGTGTTCGAGCGTGACGTCGATGCTCGTCGGGCGCGTCCACCGGTAGCGGGTCACGACCGAGCCCTTGAACAGGCCGAGGAACCTGCCGTCCTCGCGCGCCAGCATGCCCTCGGGCAGGTCGGCGAGCTTCGTGACCCAGACGATCTTGGTGTCGGCTTTGGTGTACTGCGCCGGGTCGAGCACGAAGTCGAAGACCTCGTCGGGGGTCACGCCCTTCACGACGGCGGTCCCTTCGCCACGGATCACGGTGCTACCCCCCGGGGTCGTACCCCGCCCTTTCGAGCCGAGGATAGCCACGGTCCGCCCTACGGGGCCCGGACCAGGGCCGACGGGGCCCGGTGACACCGAAGTCGCCCCCTCGCCCGCCGCCCCAATTGGAAACCGGGGTTTCTGTTGGGCAAGTGTTGGGAAGCGATAGGGCGGGCGGTGAGGCTCGAGGATCACCGTTGCCCTAGGCGACAGGGGGCTGTCCGGTCCGGGCTTGGGGGTCCGGTTCGGACGTCGGCAAGGGGGGAACGGTCCATGGCTCATCGATGCCGCGACTACTGCTTCCGGTGCGACCTGCTCCGTTTCCTCAGAGATGCGCTGGTCAACACCGCTCCCAAGCCGCCGTCGCACGCTTCGCACCCCTGACCGCGGGCGCCGCCCGAGGTCTCACGGGCGGTGAAGCGCTCCCCGTAGCGTCGTTGCCAGGGGGTCTCGATGGCGCGCCCGTCGTCGTGGGCCGCACCGGCACAAACCACCTCATGGGGTGTGACTCTCGAAGAAAGTGACCAAAGTCACAACTCTGGCCGCTTCGACCATGTCTCCTTACTCGATGTCGTGCCCACGACGATGAATTCACCAGTGGTCGCTGTTGAGGGCGCGGTACCGGCCCTTGGAGCGACGTCGTCGCAACGAGGGGGCACGATGGCATTCACCAATCGGACATGCGAAGAGTCGGGCGTGTGGGCGGGACGCTGTGGACACGGGCAGATCGTCGTGACCAAAGGTGAGCGTTTCCCCGACTGTGCAGGATGTCGGCGCGGCATCGACTGGCACCTCGTCGGCACCGCAGGTAAAGGACTCCGCCAGAACCCCCTCCAGCAATACGCCGATTCGGCGGACGAGGGTTGGTGGCCGGACAAGGATTCCTCCGCCGCCATCACCAGTCACTCTTGAGCCGCACGTGCCCCAGCTGAAAGTCGCCGAGGCGTCGATCGACCCCGACAGCGACGACTCGTCACGCCGGGCCCGGCTCGGTGACTGGCTCGTCTCGCACGGATTCCTGACCGCCTCGGACGTGGAGTCGGCTCTCGCCGAGCAACGCGTCACCGGCGACCCCTTGGGCGGGTTGCTCGTCGCCCGGGGCGTCATCGACGAGGACGAGCTGAGCCGCGCCCTGGCCGGCATCTTCGACCTTCCCTATCGCGACCTCGTCGATTTCCCACCCGACCCCAAGGCAATCGCCCGGCTGCCGCAGAACTTCTGCCGGCGCCGCGGCGTCCTGCCCGTGGCCTTCGACGGCACCGTCCTCCTGGTGGCGATCTCCGACCCCGCCGACGTGCTCACCCTCGACGACGCCCAAGTCGTCGCCGGCACCCAGGTGGACGCCGTCATCACCGGCCCGGGCCAACTGCGAGACGCCATGGACCAGGCCTTCACGCCGGGATCCGCGGTGTTCGCCGGCGAGCGGTCGAAGCGGGCCAGCGCCACCAGCTCGGCGGGCGTCGACGACGCCTCGAAGAACGACGTCCAGGTGGCGGGCTTCGTCGAGAACCTCCTCGACCGGGCTGTCTCCGAACGCGCATCGGATGTGCACATCGAGCCCAACGACGGCCGCCTGCGCTTCCGCCTGCGCGTCGACGGGGTGATGCATGACGCTGTCGACCTCTCACCCTCGGTCCCGACCGGTGTCGTGAACCGAATCAAGATCCTGGCCGGCCTCGATATCGCCGAGCATCGCCGGCCCCAGGACGGTCGGATGTCGTTCCAATCGAACGGCCGACCCATCGACGCCCGCATCGCCACACTGCCGACCTCGCATGGTGAGGCGCTGACACTGCGTCTGCTCGACCGCGATCACGGGCTCCTCAACATCGACACGCTCGGATTCGAGCCCGACGCCCTCCACCGGCTCCGTCTCTCCTACGGACGGCCCTGGGGCCTCATCCTGGCGGTGGGCCCGACGGGATCGGGCAAGTCGACGACGATCTATTCGATCTTGAGCGAGATCAACGAACCCAGTCGCAATATCGTCACCGTCGAGGACCCGGTCGAGTACGACATCCCGGGGATCAAGCAGACCCAGGTGCACACCAAGATCGACTACACGTTCGCGGCCGGCCTGCGTTCGATCCTGCGCGCCGACCCCGACGTCATCGTCGTGGGGGAGATCAGAGACAGCGAGACCGCGCACACCGCCGCCAAAGCCGCCCTCACCGGCCACCTCGTGCTGTCCACGTTGCACGCCAATGACGCCGCCACGGCCATCGCGCGGCTGCTGGAGATGAACCTCGAGCCTTACCTGGTGGCGTCGTCACTCACCTGCGTCGTGGCCCAGCGGCTGGTGCGCCGGCTCTGTCCCCACTGCCGGATCGCGTACAAGCCGAGCGAGGACGAACGGTTGGCGATCGTGGCGATGATGCCGGCCGCGGGCGCCGGTCAAGTCCCTGACGACCTGACGGTGTTCGGGCCCGGCGGGTGCAGGCACTGTGACAACAACGGATATCGCGGTCGGGCCGCTGTGTACGAAGTCATGGTGGTGACGGCGCGCATCCGCACGCTCATCCTCGAACAAGCCTCGGCCGCGGTCATCGAAGAGGCTGCGGTAGCCGAGGGCACGCAGCGACTGCGCGAGAACGGGATCGACAAGGTCCTGAGCGGAACCACCAGCTTCGCCGAGCTCAACCGCTGCATCGTTTGACGCTCCACGGCGGCACGTCCGGCCGACGCACTTACATCCGGCCGACGCACTTACAAGGTGGAGATCGCGGACTCGAGCACGAGCCCCGCGGCGAGGAGCATCTCCTCGCTGTAGCGGGGACCGATGAGCTGAACACTCCCCGGGAGCGCGCCCGAGGTCGGCACCGGGAGGGCGAGGGCGGGCACGCCGGCCAGGTTGACCGGAAGCGTGCAGCGCGCCATCAGCAGTTCCTCACCGCCGTCGAGCCCCGGCGGGAAGACCGTCAGGGTGGGCGTGACGATGACGTCGACACGCTGGAACATCTCGTCGAGGACCGCACCCCACTCCTGCTGGACGACCTGTGCGGAGGCCAGGCCCCTGGCATCGAGCGACGCACCGAGCTTCAGGCGCCCGACGACGTCGGCTCCGATCTCTCCCGGTCGCCGAGCCACCAGCTCGCCATCGGTCTCCCAGGCCTCGGCCACGAGTAACAGCCCCGCCGAGGCGGTGGCCTCGTGCCAACGAGGCAACTCGATGTCGCCGACGTCCCATTCGGTGGCAGCCAGGGCCCGGTCGATGGCCGCGTCGATGAGCGGGGCGGCGTCGACCCGGAAGCGCCCCACCCGGAACCGGGCCCGGTCCGAAACGGTGAAACCGGGTTCGAGGAGCTCCATGCCGAGCACCAGGCCGCGCATGTCGCGGGCCATCGGGCCCACGGTGTCGAAGCTCGGTGACAGGGGCCACACCCCCTCGAGAGGGACGCGACCCCACGTCGTCTTGAGCCCGGCCGTGCCGCAGCACGCGGCGGGGATCCGGACCGACCCGCCCGTGTCACTGCCGTAGGCGATGTCGGCTTCGAATGTGGCCACCGCGACGGCGGAGCCGCTCGACGAGCCCCCCGGCACGAGCCGAGGGTCGAGGGGGTTCACCGGCGTCCCGTACCACGGGTTCACGCCCGTTACCCCCAGGGCCAACTCGTGGAGGTTGGTCCTGCCCACGATGCGGGCGCCCGCCGCCCGGGCGCCGTGCAAACACGCTGCGTCTCGTGGCGCCGGCGTGGCCTCGTTCGCCACCGCTCGGCACCCCGCGGTGGTCGGCACGCCCTCCATGTCGATGAGATCCTTCACCGCGAGCCGGACACCGTGCCCCGAGGTGTCGAAGCGCGTGATGAACGTCGACATCGCCGGTCCCTCCCGCTCTCGGTGGCCCCCACTGTGGCACGCCGGATCAGGCTCGAAGCGCCAAAGGCCGAGAAGGGGCTATAAACAGTGGGCCAGCCATCCGGGGGGAAGATGGACCGCGCACCTCTCCCCGGCATGCGCGCCGACACCTCGTCGTCAAGGAGAGAGACATGGCCATGTTGAGCGCGCTCGAGATCTCGAGACAGGCCACGCTCAAGCCCGTCACCAAGATCGCCGCCGAAGCCGGCATTCCCGAGGGGTTGCTCGAGCCCTATGGCGAATACGTGGCCAAGGTGAACCTCGATGCCATCGAGGCGCTCTCGGACCGACCCCGCGCCCGCTACGTAGTCGTGACCGCCATCACCCCGACGCCTCTCGGTGAGGGCAAGACGACGACGACCCTCGGGCTCGGCCAGGCCATGCGTCACATCTCCAAGCGCGCCACCATCGCCATCCGCCAAGCGTCGATGGGCCCCACCTTCGGGATCAAGGGGGGAGCCGCCGGCGGCGGGTACAGCCAAGCCGTGCCCTTCGAGGCGCTCAACCTCCACCTCACCGGCGACATGCACGCGGTCACAGCCGCTCACAACCTCCTGTCCGCCATGCTCGACAACCACCTGCATCACGGGAACGAGCTCGGCATCGACATCCACAACATCACGTGGCGTCGGGTGCTCGACGTCAACGACCGGGCTCTGCGCAACCTCGTCGTCGGCCTCGGCACCGCCGAGGACGGGGTGCCGCGCCAGGCCGGCTTCGACATCACCGCGGCGTCCGAAGTCATGGCGGTGCTCGCCCTGTCGAGCTCGTTGCGGGACATGCGTGATCGGCTAGGACGCATCGTCATCGGCTACACCCGCGGTGGCGAGCCGATCACCGCCGAGGAGCTGCGCGCCGCGGGGGCCATGACCGTGATGATGCGAGACGCCATCAAGCCCAACCTCCTCCAGACACTCGAGAACACGCCCGTGCTCGTCCACGCCGGGCCCTTCGGCAATATCGCCCACGGGAACTCGTCGGTGATCGCCGATCTGATCGGGATCCATACCGGGGACTTTCTGATCACCGAGGCCGGCTTCGGCGCCGACATGGGCGCGGAGCGATTCTTCAACATCAAGTGCCGGACCTCGGGCCTGGCCCCCGACGCGGCCGTCGTGGTGGCGACGGTCCGGGCGCTGAAGGTGCACGCCGGGGCCCATCGAGTCGTGGCCGGAAGACCCCTCCCGCCCGCTCTTCTCGAAGAGAACCCCGATGAGGTGCACGCCGGGGGTGCCAACCTGCGCAAGCAACTCGAGAACGTGGCCATGCACGGTGCCACGCCCGTGGTCGCCATCAACGCTTTTCCCGAAGACTTCGCCTCCGAGCATGCCGCCATTCGGGAGATCGCCGACTCCATGGGAATCCGCTGCGCGGTCTGCACCCACTTCGTCGACGGCGGCCGGGGCGCGGTGGAGCTCGCCGAAGCGGTGGCCGAGGCGGCCGAGGAACCTTCGGAGTTCCGACTCCTGTACCCGAGCGAGGCGACGCTGCGCGAGAAGATTGAGACCATCGCCACCCGTGTCTACGGCGCCGACGGGGTCGACTACGCGCCGGCGGCGGCCCGACAGCTCGACAGCTACGAGCGCAACGGGTTCGGGACGCTGCCGATATGCATCGCCAAGACCCATCTCTCGATCTCCTCGGATCCGACCCTCCGGGGCGCGCCGACGGGCTGGCGGCTTCCGGTGCGAGAGGTACGCGCCTCGGTGGGCGCGGGGTTCGTCTATCCCATCTGCGGCGACATGCGCACCATGCCCGGCCTGCCGTCGCATCCCGCCGCCGAACGGATCGACATCGACGAGAACGGCGACGTCGTCGGCCTGACGTGAGCCCGCACCGCGACCGGCTCGGGAAAGGTCGGCCGCGCCGTGGCTGATCCCGAAGGAGGCGGCCGCGGGTCGTATCGGGACCTGCGCCTCGACGAGCTTCTCGAGGCGTTCTCCAGTGCCGCCCCGGCTCCGGGCGGCGGCGGAGCGGCGGTGCTCGCCGTGGCGCTCTCGGCGTCTCTGTGCGCCATGGCGGCACGACTCTCGACGTCGCAGATGACGGGCGCGCTGCAGCTGGCGACCGAGGCGCTCGTCATCCGCGACGCCATGGCCCCGCTCTACGACCGAGATGCCCACGATTACCTCGACGTGATCGCCGCCCAGTTGATGCCCGATGCGTCAGAAGCGGCCGGATCCAGCGCACCCGACGCGGCACCCGACGCCGACGGCCGTCGAAAGCGGATCACCGACGCGCTGTCGGCGGCCACCGGTGTCCCCATGGCGGTCATCGAGGCGGGCACCCGATTGGCGGAGATGGGCGCCGAGCTGGCCGAGCACGGGAACCCGAACCTCCGAGGGGACGCGCTCGTCGCCGCCGTGCTGGCCGGCGCCGGTGTCGAGGCGGCCGTCGGCCTGGCGCAGATCAACCTGGTCGGGCTCCCCGACGACGAGCGCCACGGCGTGGCCCGGAGCCGTCTCGACGAGGCCACCCGATCGGTGCAGCGGGCCCGGCGCGCCGCCGTCGTGCACCGTTAGAACGACACGAACCGTCCCGCGTCGATGACGGTCTCGCCGCGCTGGTTGTCGGTGCGGAACCGCACGCCGTCCCCGTCGCTCCAGATCGAGATGGTCAAGGTGTCGCCCGGATAGGTGGGTCGCGAGAAGCGCCCCGCCATGGACCTGAACCGGGCCGGGTCCGATCCGCACACGGCGTGGAGCAGGGCGCGACCCGTGAACCCGTACGTGCACAGCCCGTGCAATATCGGCCGGTCGAACCCGGCCCGCTTGGCGAACACGGGATCGGAGTGCAACGGATTGCGATCCCCCGAGAGCCGGTACAGGAGGGCCTGGTCGGGTCGCACCGCGTAGGTCACCACGTCGTCGGGCTCGCGTGGTGGCCACGGCTCCGCACTCGAAGACGGGCCGCGCGCCCCACCGAATCCCCCCTCGCCCCGGATGAACAACGACGTTGTCGACGCGAACCGGGGCTCGCCGCTGTGTGCGTCCACCGACGTGGACTCCGACACGACCACTGCGCCCGAGCCCTTGTCGTAGATGCCGGTCACCACGCTCGTCGTGCGCACCGTCGCGTCGGGGGGGATGGGACCTGACAGCTCGATGGCCTGTTCCCCGTGGACCAGCATGGCCAGGTCGAACGAGCCCAGTGTGGTGCGCGCCGGCCCGCCCCCACCGACCACGGCCGCGAACGTGGGTAGGACCCGCTGGGGACGGTCGGCCGAGTTCTCGGTCGTGTACTCGAGCTCGAAGTCGGTGGCGTCGAGTGAGCCGGCGCCGACGCCCAGGGCGTAGAGCAGGCAATCGGTCGACGACCACGAACGCTCGACGGGCTCGGAGACTGCTCCGACGGCGTCCAGGTTGATGGGCATGGGGGTCCTCCCGTCCACGGCGGTCCGGGTGGCGTCCCGGGACCGCCCTGATATGTAACACGAATATATGTTACAATCAACCATGGCGCGATCGGAGCCCTCCCAGACCCCCCTCCCCGGGGCCGACGGATCTCGTCGGCTCACCGTCGACGAGCTCGCCCGGGCGGCGGGGACGACAACCCGACAGGTGCGGGCCCTGCAGACCCAGGGGCTGCTCCCCCACCCCCATCTCGTCGGCCGCACCGGCTACTACGACGACGACCATCTCGATCGGCTGCGCGCCGTCTTGCGGTTGCAGGCCGACGGATTCTCGCTGGCCTCGTTGGCGTCGCTGCTGCGGGCGTGGGAGGCGAACCTGACCCTCGGAGCGGTTCTCGGGCTGCGCGCCCCGGTGCACCGGGTCATTGAGGACGACGCCGATGTCTTCGGTGCCCTCGACCGGAGGGTGGGCGGGCATTCGACTCGACGAACCACGCTGTTGTCGCTCGTGCCGTCCACGATCCTCGACGAGGCCGCCGCGTCGTAACCACCCACACCCGGACGCGCCCTGCGACCTGTAAGCATGACGTGTCGTGGGGACGCGTGAGGTGTTCGGACAAGTCGGCCTTCCCGCCCCGGTGTCGGAGCTGGCTGCTCGACAGTGGGACGTCGTCGTGGTCGGCGGCGGCCACAACGGGCTCACCGCGGCTGCGTATCTCGCCCGGGGAGGACGCCGGGTGCTCGTCCTCGAGCGGCGCCCCCGGCTCGGGGGAGCCTGCACGCTCGAGCAACCGTTTCCCGACCCGGGCTGGATCGTGAGCCCGTGCGCGTACTCCGTCGGCTTGTTGCACCCATTGGTTGTCGACGAGCTCGGGCTGCGCGACCGTGGATATCGCGTCCAGCTCGTGGACCCCCACCTGTGGTGCCCCTTCGAGGACGGCACCTCGATCGCGTTGTGGGACGACCCCGATCGGAGCGCGGCCGCCGTCGCCGAGCTCGCACCCGGCGACGTGGAGGGCTTCGAGGCCTACGAGGCGCTGTTCGCCCGGATCCGGGGCGCGCTGCGCCACGGTCGACGCGACACCTGGGTCGGCGACGCCCCTGAACGGGCCGAGATCGAGGAGCTCCTCGGTGGCGACACCGAGGCCATCGGCGTCGTCTTCGAGGCGTCCATCGCGGAGGTGGTGGAGCACCACGTGCGCGACGAGCGGCTCCGCACAGCCCTGCACGGCCAGGGGATCATCGGCACCTGGGCCGGGCCGCGCGACCCGGGGACAGCCGGCGTGCATCTCATGCACGCCTCGGGCACCGTCGAGGGCCGGGCCGGGGCGTGGGGGTACGTCGACGGCGGCATGGGCCGGGTCTCGTTCGCGCTGGCCGATGCCGCCATCGAAGCCGGAGCGGTCGTGGCCGCCGGCGTCCCCGTCGCCGCGGTGGTGCCCGGGGAGGGGGTCGTGCTCGAGGGCGGGGAGACGATCCGGGCCCGCGCCGTCGTGTCCAACGCCGATCCCAAGCGCACCGTCGCCCTGTGCGAGCACGGTGTCCCCGACGCCTTTCGAGCGCGGGTGGCGGCGTGGCGCTGCGACAGCCCGGTGCTGAAGATCAATTGCGCGCTGAGCCGGCTCCCCCATTTCCCCTCGGCGCGTCCCGACGTCGACCCGCACCGGGCCATGGTCACCATCAGCACCGGGCTCGACGCCACACAGTCGGCCTACGAGGCGAGCCGACGGGGCGAGCCGGACCCGGCGTGGTGCGAGCTCTACTTCCAGAGTGCGTATGACCCGACCGTGGTCCCCGAGGGCCGACATGTCATGAGTGTCTTCGCCCAGTACGTGCCGTTCGACCTCTCCACCGGGACATGGGACCAACGACGCCAGGAGATCGGCGATCTCGCCATCTCCGCCATCAGCCGATTCGCGCCCGACGTGACGGAGGTGATCGTGCACCGCGAGGTGCTCGGCCCACCCGACGTCGAAGCGCGCATCGGGCTCACCGGCGGCCACATCTTCCAAGGGGAATGCCTTCCCGACCAGATGTGGGCCGACCGCTTCGGGCCGAGGACCCCGATACCCGGCGTGTACCTGTGCGGGGCGTCGACCCATCCCGGTGGGAGCGTCATGGCCATCAACGGCCGCAACGCGGCCATGGCCGTCGAGCGCGACCTCGACGTCGCGCTGTGAGCGCACCACAGGGGTCGGTGACGACGGGACCCGGCCCAGGCCCTGGGCCCGCGTCGCGCCCGAAGCTCGTCGGTGGTCGTCTCCCCACCGCGGCCATGGTCGTGGTCTATCTCGCCGCGCTGGGCACGTTCATCGGGATCGTGGCGCTGCGGGGCGGGCCGTCGGTGGGAGACGCCTACGGCGTGACCAACCCCGCCACGGCCCTCGCCGACGGCGACCTGCACGGCGCGGCCAAGGATTCGGTGCTCCCCCAGCCCCCGGGTTACGCACTGTTGAGCTCGCCGTTCGTGCTGGCGTTTCGACCGCTCATCGGCTCGCCCACGTGGTGCGACGGGCGGGTGCCGGCGGTGAC
>JADGOL010000004.1 GCA_017882995.1 Acidimicrobiales bacterium
CGATCTTCTTGACGTCCATGTGGACCAGCTGGCCGGGCCGGTCGCGTTCATAGCGGACCGCGGTGGTCTTCGATGAGCGGATCACCTCACCGGTCAATGGATCGCACTCACACAGCCGCGGGACCTGGAACCTGCAGCAGACCCAGGCGCCCACCGATGTACCCGGTCGCGCCCATCACCAAGATCCTCACCCGCGGTCACCACCAACGAGGCGAGGGGACTGCGACCTGGGCCTGGGTTCGAAGTCCCCTCGCATCGGTTCGGTGGCTACTTGGTGGGAGGAAGCAACACGGTGTCGATCACGTGGATGACGCCGTTGGAGGCGACGATGTCGGTCTTGATGACCTTGGACTTGTTGCCTTGGCCATCGGTGAGGATCACGTTGCCGCCTTCGGTCGAGACGGTGAAGGTGGCGCCGTTGACGGTGGTGACGGGCCCGGGCATGACGTCCTTGGCCATGACGTTGCCCGACACCACGTGGTAGGTGAGGATGTCGGCCAGCTTCTGCTTGTTGGCAGGAAGGAGCAGCGACTTGAGGGTTGCGGCGGGCAGCTTGGCGAACGCGGCGTTGGTGGGCGCGAAGACGGTGTAGGGGCCGGTTCCCGAGAGGGTCTTGTCCAGGCCGGCGGCCTTGACGGCTGCGACGAGGGTCGAGAACTCGGGGTTGCCCGCGGCGATGGCGACGATCGTCTTGTCTGCCGCCGCCGTGGAGGTGGCGGACATCGCGGGGCCGGTGGTCGTCGACGGGGTGGCCGTGTTCTTCGATGAGGAACTGCAGGCTCCCAGGACGAGGGCACAGGTGAGTGCCGCAGCACCGAGAAGGGTGATCCGTGGTCTGTTCATGGGGTTTCGAGCTCCGGTTGTTTAAGCACTAAATGGTTGGGACGGAGCTTCTACGGAGCGGGCCGCTGCGTTGGATCATCGAGCCATCAACGGGGACCCATCTCGCGATTGTCCGGCAGTGACGGCGGGCCAGGGCGCGGCCGAGGCCCCCGGTAGGTCCCGGGGGCCTCGGGTGATGTCCGGTCGGGTCAGTGGGCGGTGGGGATCTGCAGGGTGACCACCTTGAAGGTGGCCGGGTAGGTCCCGATCGCGAACGCCAGGGTGTTCGTGTTCGCCGCGACCGTGACGTGACCGAGGTCGGCGAGCACCGTGGCAGGCGTGTTGGGGGCGGTGATGGTCACGCCGTAGGTGGCTGCGGGGACCACGCCACTGAAGCTCTGCCCGTTCGAGAACGCGGGCGGGATGCCGACGGCGCCGTTGGCGTACACGCCGACGGTCGGGGCGACGGCGGTGTGGCGGGTCGTGACCCGCGCCTTGCCATTGGTCGAGCTGACGTCGTTCCTGAACACGCCGAGCGTTGGGTGCCCGGCGTGGCCTGCCGCGTCGGCGGTCACGTACGCGACGACCGACTTGCTCTGGCCCGGGGCCAGGAAGAAGGCCCGCTTGAGCAGCGGGTGGAACGGGCTCTTGCCCGCCTGGACGACATCGACGAAGTAGATGCCCGGTGTCACGAAGCCGGGCAGCGCCTTGTTCAGGTCTGCGGCAGTGCCGAAGTTGACGTTGGCCAGTTTGCGGACTTGGAAGAAGTTCTTGACGACGTAGATGTCGACGGGGAGGTTCGGGATGCCGTGCACCACGCTCAGCTCGGTGGTGTTGCGGTGGCGGTGCCGCTCGTGGTGACGGGCCGCGGTGGTGGTTGCACCGGCGGGGACGCTGGAGAGGCCCAGTGTCACCACGAGTGCCATTGCGCCGACGAAGCCGGCGAGACGCTTGCTCATGATCGTTCTCCTAGTTGGGGGAGCAGCCGACCAGCAGGCCGGCTCCCAGGTCTCCGGAGTTAGCACCCAATGCGGATGACTCCCGAGCGGGAAGGCCAGAGCCCTCCACGCCCCCGGCCGGCTGATCTGCCCTGGTTTGGCGGAGGCGCGCCCCACAGCCTGACGAGATCCGAAAGGCGGTCCTCCGGGCCGACCGCCGCAGAACGCCGGAACAACCGGGGGCCCAGGGGCCTCGTTCGGTCAGGACCTTGGCCTCTACTTCGGACGGGTCCGGTTTCGGATAGTTGCCCGGGTAGCTGTGGCCGCCGTTTCGGGCGGTCGGCTCGTCGCTCCTGGCGCAACAACTCGGAGCCGACGCCCTCGTGATCCTTACCGACGTTGCCAACGTCGAGACGGGCTTTGGCACCGACGACCCGCAGCCCATCGGCCACACCACACCCGCCGCCATGCGCGCCCTGTCCTTCCCACCCGGGTCGATGGGCCCCAAGATCGAGGCGGCCTGCCGCTTCGTGGAGGCAACGCGCAAGCCAGCCATGATCGGCCGACTCGACGACGTCGTGGACCTCCTGCGAGGCACACGTGGCACGGTCATCAAGCCGGATGCCTGATCCCCCCCCACCCCCCCCAAGCCCACCCGTCGGGCCCTGCCGTCGAACCTGACCACACACCACCGTGGCGTTGGCCGCATAGTCCAGCATCTGGCCGATGACCTCGCGGCGAATGCGCGTGTCCGTCGAGCGCTTCACCTCGACGAAGACCGGGACTTACGGGCCGCGCTCCCCGAATCCTTCGTCCGCGTGGAACAGGTACACGGATGCGAGGTGCGCCATGGTGGCGCGGTGCCAGTCGAGGCGCAGCCCGGGCCGGGTGGCCCACAGCGGCGGCGCATGCAGCCCGTCACCGGATCCCGCGGGTCTACCCGCCGTCGTGGAAGCCTCGACGAGACGCCCTACCTCGGCGGTGAGCCCTACGGGTGATGCTGGAGCGCCGGGCGTTGAGGTCTCGCTGGCGACGGTCTTGGCGAGTCGACGAAGTGGCCGCTGGACTGGCAACAGGCGAGGAGCTTGACGGTGTCGTCTCCCCATCCGCGTTCGATGAACTCAAATCGCGGGTCGTCAGTGGGCCTGCAGACGTCCCACCAGCGTTGCAGGCCGAGGTCGATGCGAGGCCAACCGAGCG
>JADGOL010000075.1 GCA_017882995.1 Acidimicrobiales bacterium
CTGTCGGTGATCCTCCTCGTCGGCCTGGTGGGCGGCGTCGCCATGGGGGCCATCGCCGCGGCCCGGAGGACCCAGTCGTCGTTCCCCGCCTACATCGCCAGCACCAATCCCTCCGACTTCGGCGCCATCACCGCTGTCATCAACCCCCTCATCGGCTCCAACCTCGGATACGACCCGAAGATCCTGCGCACGATGGCGCGACTTCCCTACGTCCGAAGAGTCGGCAGCGCATCGGGGCTCAACGTGCTCCCCCTCGGGCCCCATGACACCCCCAGCAACGTGGCCACGTTCGCTCCGGCCGCCGGGAACGGACTCGGGAGCGACGACGGCTACGGCTTCAACCAGGATCGCCTCACCGTCGTGCAGGGCCGTCTCCCCGATCCTCGGAGCGTCCATGACGTCGCCGTGCTCACCGCGGTGGCCAAGGTCGTGCACTTCCACCTCGGAGAGCACATCCTCATGGGCGTCTACACCAACGCCCAGACGAACTCGCCGGAGTTCGGCACGGCCAAGGTGGCGCCGTATCGGAAGATCGACGTCACCGTCACCGCCCTCGTGTCACAAGCGCAAAACCTGGTCGCCGACGACGTCGACAACTCGGTGTCGTTGGCGTTCTTCACTCCTGCCTTCACACAACAGTTCCTGGCGTGCTGTTCGAACTACACCTTGTCCGGCGTCCAGGTCGCGGGGCGCGCCCATCTCGGTCAGGTCGACACCGAATTGCAGAGTGTGCTGCCCCCCAACTTCCCCGCCCCCATCGTCGGCGCCACGACGGTCGCCAAGGCCGAGCGCGCCATCAAGCCCGAGTCCATCGCCCTCGGAGTCTTCGGCATCATCGCCGCGATCGCGGCGCTGCTGATCACCGCCCAGGTGATCGGCCGCCAGACGCGACTGGCGACCGACGACCTTCGCACGCTCCAGGCGCTCGGTGCCGATCCGGCCATGACCACGATCGACGGCCTCATCGGGATCGTCGGCGCCGTCTTTCTCGGAGCCATCGTCGCGGTGGGTGTGGCAGTCGGCCTCTCGCCCCTCTCCCCCATCGGCCCGGTCCGACCCGTCGACCCCACGCCAGGCATCTCCTTGGACTGGACGGTGCTCGGCCTCGGGTTCGCGGCCTTGGTCGTCGCCCTCTGTGGCGTCGCTCTCGTGTTGGGCTACCGGGCGGTACCACGTCTCGCCGATGCGCGTCGCCGTCGGTCCGAAGGACACCGGTCGGCCGCAGCCAACGCGGCGGCCTCTCTCGGCCTCCCCGCGCCGGCGGTCACCGGGGTCCGGTTCGCGCTCGAGCCCGGCGTGGGTCGCAACGCCGTGCCGGTTCGTTCGGCCATCTTGGGTGCTGCCCTGGCCGTCATCGTCGTGGTGGCCACGGTGACGTTTTCGACCAGCCTGAATGCGCTGGTGTCGCATCCCCGCCTCTACGGCTGGAATTGGGACGCGATCCTGTCCGCAGGGGGAGGATCGGGGAATATCCCCGACCAACGAGCCGTCGAGCTCCTCGACCACGACCGTTCCGTGCTGTCGTGGTCCGGCGCGTACGCGTACGACCTGCACATCGACGGACAGGTCGTCCCGGTCCTGGGCCAACGGCCCGGCGCCGCGGTGCAGCCCCCCGTCCTGTCCGGACAGCGCCTCACCGGGCCCGACCAGGTCGTCCTGGGTGCGATCACCCTGGCCCAATTGCACAAGCACGTGGGCGAGACCGTCACCGAGCGGGCCGGAACGGGCAGGTCCACGAGCCTGAAGATCGTGGGCGTGGACTCGATGCCCACCATCGGCGCGGGCGGCGGCCCCCACCTCGAGATTGGGACGGGAGCGCTGCTGTCGTACACCCTCATCCCGGCCGCGGCCCGGGACCCTTTCAACGACCCGACCACGGGCCCCCAGGAGATCTTCGTGAACTTCCGGCCCGGGGTGAACCACAAGGCCGCGATGGCATCACTGAACCGCATCGCCACGCAGTTGAGCAACACGTTCAACTTCGGCGTGTTCACGGGGCCTGTGCTGCGCCCCGCCGAGATCATCAACTACCGGTCGATGGGAACCACGCCGGCCGTTCTGGGCTCGGCCCTCGCCGTCGGGGCTGTGGTCGCGCTGGGACTGACTCTGGTGGCCTCGGTCCGGCGTCGACGCCGGGACCTGGCCCTGCTCAAGACGCTCGGATCGACACGACGTCAACTGGCGTCGGTCGTCGCCTGGCAGTCCACAGTGGCCGTGCTCATCGGGACGGTGGTCGGTGTCCCGCTCGGCATCGTGCTGGGGCGCGTCCTGTGGACCCTGTTCGCCAACGAGATCCACGTCGTGCCTGCGCCGAACGTCCCCACGTTCTCCATCGCCCTCATGGCGTTGGGAGCCTTGGTGCTCGCCAATGTGGTGGCGGCGGTTCCCGGACGCCTCGCGGCCCGCACACCCACGGCCATCCTCCTACGGTCCGAGTGATCGGGCGTCTGTCGTTGCCGGCCCGGACCAACATCGGCCGGGTCCGTCTGGTCCCGCGTCCGGTTCCGTTCGTCTACCCGGTGCGCTATGACGTGAGCCAAGGTCACGGCCCCGCGAGCTCTTCTACTGGTGCACCGTGGTGTCGACGTTCGCGCTCGGCACGGCGGCGGGTGACCTGACGGCCATCACCGTGCACCTCGACTATTTCTTCTCCGGCGTGCTCTTCGCCGGCCTGATCACCGTCCCGGCATTGGCCTACCGCCTGTTCGGCCTCAACGAGATCCTCGCCTTCTGGTCCGCCTACATCGTGACCCGACCGCTCGGTGCCTCGTTTGCCGACTGGACGGGCAAGGCCCGGGGTGTGGGGGGCCTGGCCCTGGGTGACCGACCGGTCAGCCTCGCCCTCGCCATCCTGATCGCGGGCTTCGTCGCCTACCTGACCATCAGCCCACGTGACGTTCGGGACACCCACACTGAGTCGAGGTCCGCCTGATCCGCCGTCGGGCACGAGGGCAGCCGGTTCAGGTTGATCCTCGACAGCCCGATGATCGTTCATGACCTCTTCGCGAGGGGAGCGGGAAACGACTCCACCCCACGTCCCTTCATCGAATCGCGCCGGCGGTGACGGGCCCCCGGCATGGCGACACGCACGCCTGGTGTGGATCGTGGGCATCGTCGCCTGCGTCACCGGCGCGTCGGTTCTCGGCGTCGCCGTCATCCGAACACCGGTGAAGGCGAGCTCATCGAGCGCCTCGACGACACTCGCGACAACAGTGGCGTCGACGTCGGCGCCCTCTCGGACGACGGTGCGACCATCCTCGGGGAGGACTCCTCCCACCAACTCGTCGACGAGCGAACCGTCGCCTACGGCGATCGACCAGTCGTTCAACACCCTCTTCGACTTCGCCAACGGCTCGATCACCGACAAGCTGGCCGCCGTCGAAGACGGTGCGAATCTTCGACAGGCCATGACCGAGGCCCTCTCGAC
>JADGOL010000076.1 GCA_017882995.1 Acidimicrobiales bacterium
CCGGCCGCGTTGAGGCCCTGGTAGCCGCTGTCCTTCACCTTCTCCGCACCCACCGCCATGGCGATGTCGTACGCGCCCGATGCCACGGCATAGGCGGCGGCCCGTAGAGCCTCGGACCCGGTGGTGCAGTAATTCTCGACTCTCGTCACGGGCTTGTTGTCGAGCTGCAGGGGCCGGGCCAAGGTGATGCCGCTCATCCCGGACTGGGCGGTGCCGAACCAGTAGGCGTCGACCTCCTCCTTGGTCACGCCGGCCGAGGCGAAGGCGTCGGTGGAGGCGTCCACGATGAGGTCGTCGAGTCCCCGGTCCCAGTGCTCGCCGAACGCGGTGCAGCCCATGCCGACGATGGCCACCCGATCACGGATCCCGTGCGATGCCATGGGGTGTCCTCCTCGCCTGGTCGGTTCAGCCCTGGGGCGCGGGCGCGGCGGGTGACCCCGCCGGGCGCGCCTTCCAGAAGTAGTCATGGATGCCATCGGCGCTGTAGAGACGCCGGAAGGTCATCTCCACGCGATCCCCAATTCCCACGGCGTCGGCGTCGACGTCGGTCAGCTCCACCGGGAAGCGCCCCCCGCCGTCGAAGTCCACCACCGCGAACACGATGGGTGGGCTCGGGGAGTACGCCAGGCGGTCCACGGTGAAGGTCACCACGGTGCCGACCAGGTCGGCCATGGCGACGGGCTCCATGTCGTCGACCGCCCCCCCGAGCATCGACACGCGGGCCGGAGGCATGTGCACCGCCCCGCTGGTCCGGTCACGTGATCCCACGAAGCCGAACTTCCACGACTCGCTACGCCAGGCGGCGGGGGCCGAGACGCGTTGGGGCTCGGGCCGCCGCGGCGGCTCGGGACTCAACATGCCCCGCCACGACAGGAACTTCCCGTAGCGCAGTGCCGCGCCCCGGTCGACCTGGGTCGCCACCGGACGGGCGGGGGACCACGCGGTGATGGCGTCGGTGGTCCGGAACACGAGGCCGTCGGCGCCGTCGGCCAGGTGCAGAAGCGCAACGGTCTCGCCGGGGCCTGCGGTCTCGAGCACCGACGTCAACACCAGGCCGGGATGGGCCGTGCCGGACTGGCCCACCGACGTCGAGAGGTCGTCGGCGGCCACGTCGGGACGGACGCCGAGCTTGGCCGTGATCGCCTTGGTGGCGCGAGTGTGCATGCCGGTGACCACGACGCGATCGACGTCGGCCGCCTCGATGCCCGCAGCCTTGAGTGCACGCCACCACGCGTCGAGCCCGAGGGCGAGGTAGCGGGTCTCGCCGAAGCGCTCCTCCCACACCTTGGACCGGCGTTCGCCCGGGGCGCGCCAGCGGTCCAGGATCTCGTCGGTGGCCGACGCCCCCCCCAGGTAGCGCGCCACGACAGGGGAGCCGGGGCTGTCCTCGCCGACCACGAGTGCGGCCGCGGCGTCACCCCCGGCCGACTCGTCGGCCCCTCCGGGCAGGCCGTCGCGCTGGTCGGCCATGACGACCAGGGTCGTGGTCGTGGCCGTGAGCGCGCTCAGCAGGGCCCCGACCCCCGATCGCAAGGCGCCGCCGAAGTCGAGGGCGGGGACCTCCCCCGACAGTCGCAGCGCGGCGTGCAGTGCGGTGGCATTGGTCTTGTCCAGGTACGCGGGCGAGGCGGTGGCGAACCACAGGGCGCCGACGGCCACCGCGGGAGCACCGCGCAGGGCGGTCCGGGCGGCTTCGACCCCCATGGTGGTGGTGTCCTCGTCGTGCGAGGCGACGGCCCGGGCCCCCTTGCCGCCCCCCGAGCCGAGGAATTCGGTGACCTCGGAGCGCTGCAGCCGGGCCCGTGGCACATAGCCCCCGGCGCTCACGATCCCTCGGACCTGCTCAGCGGACCCCGGCGCACCCGGCACGGCGGCGATGGTAGCCGATACGATCTGACGACCAGTCAGGAATCGGGTCGGTCAGGCACGAGATCGGCCCCCCGGAAGGCAGTTTCAGGGAAAGGCAGCGGTATGGACTTCGAGTTCTCGCCTGAGCAGCTCTCCTTCGTCGCCGAGGTCGAGCGCTTCCTCGACGAGCACGACGACCCCGAAGTCTTCGACGTCACCCGGGAGAACATGGCCCAGATCGTCGACACCCCGGCCCGGCGCGCCTTCATGGCCGAGATGGGGGACCAGGGCTGGCTCGGGATCACTTGGCCCAAGGAGTACGGGGGCCAGGAGGGCGACGGTGTCTACGAGTACCTGTTGAACGAGTCCCTGGCCCGTCGGGGTGGTCCGCAGATCGGCAAGGGCGTCGGGATCGTGGGCAAGACGATCATCCGGCACGGCAGCAAGCGGCTCAAGGACGAGTTCCTGCCCAAGATCTTGCGCAACGAGGTGGAGTTCGCGGTGGGGTACTCCGAGCCCAACTCCGGGTCCGACGCCGCCTCGATGCAGTTGAAGGCCACGCGCGACGGCGATGGCTGGCGGCTCAACGGGCAGAAGACCTGGACCACCTCGGCGCACTTCGCCGAGTGGTACTGGATGGGGGCCCGCACCGACCCGAGCTCCAAGCACTCGGGCATCACGCTGTTCCTCGTCCCCCTCGACCAACCCGGCATCACCATCAACGCCATCTGGACGATGGGGGACGAGCGCACCAACGAGGTCCACCTCGACAACGTGTTCGTGCCCGACGACTACGTCGTGGGTGAGCTCAACCACGGCTTCCAGTACATCTCCGAGGCCCTCGACCTCGAGCGCTTCACCATGTTCACGTTCTCTCCCATCGGCCAGCGCCTCGATCTGCTGTGCGAGTACGTGGCCGGGGCGACGCGCGACGGGCGCCCGCTCAAGGACGACCCCGTGGTGCGCCACCGCATCGCCGAGCTCGCCACCCAGGCCGAGGTGGCACGCGTGCTCGGGCTGCGCTTTGTCAACGAGTCCCAGAAGGGTGGCGCCGCGCCCACCACGCACGCGTCGGAGTACAAGCTCTACGCCACCGAGCTGTCGCGCCGCCTGGCCGACGCGTCCATGGACATCGCCGGTCCCGGCTCGCAGCTGCGGGTCAAGACCGCCGAGGCGCCGATGGAGGGCCGGGCCGAGTCGACCTACCGCTACACCGTCATCGACACCATCGGCGGCGGCACCTCGGAGATCCAGAAGAACATCATCGCCCGCCGACGCCTCGGGCTTCCCAAGAACTTCTGATGGACGCGGCTCCACCCCGCGATGCGGGCGGCCCCCTGGCGGGCATCGTCGTGCTCGACCTGTCGAGTGTGGGGCCCGCGGCGCGCTGCACGCGTCTGCTGGCGGACTACGGCGCGACGGTCGTCAAGATCGGGCCCGTGCCCGGACAGGGCCCCGCCGCGGTGACCCCGCCCTTCTTCGCCTACAGCGCGCAGCGGGGCATGCGCCGGGTCCGGCTGGATGTCCGCGACCCCGACGGGCGCGACGCCTTCTTGGCCCTGGCGGCAGGAGCGGACGTCGTGGTCGAGAGCTTCCGGCCCGGTGTGGTCGAGCGCCTCGGCATCGGCTACGACGCGGTGCGCGCCGTGAACAACGCGGTCGTCTACTGCTCCACGAGCGGCTTCGGCCAGCACGGCCCGCGCTCGGGCTGGGCCGGCCACGACCTCGACTACCTGGCTGTCGGGGGCTATCTGGCTGCCACGGGCCCGCGCGCCGATGGCGGCCCGCCCATCCCGGGCGCCACCATCGCCGACGCCGCGGGCGGGGGCATGCACGCCGCGCTGGCGATCTGCGCCGCGCTGGCGGGCCGAGCCACCACCGGTGAGGGCACCTTCCTCGACGTGTCGGTGGCCGACGGGGTCCTCTGGCTCATGTCACTGACCGCCGATGAGCACCTCGCCACCGGGACCGAGCCCGGGCCGGGACACGACGTGCTCACCGGTCGCTACGCCTGTTACGACACCTACCGCACCGGCGACGGCAAGTGGTTGGCGGTGGCCGCCATCGAGGCCAAGTTCTTCGCCAACCTGTGCCGGGCGCTGCACTGCGAGCAGTGGACCCCGCACCAGTACGACGACGGCGTCCAGGACGCCGTGCGCGCCGATCTGGCCGCGGCCTTCGCCCGACGCGATCGTGACGACTGGGTGGCCGAGCTTTCGGGCGCGGACACCTGCGTCGCCCCCGTCCAGGTCGTGGCCGAGATCGGTGCTGACCCGCAATACGCGTTCCGTGGCGCGCTGGTGGAGGCCAAGCACGCCGGCCGGGGGACGTTCCGTCAGGTGGGCCCGATACTGGCCGGCATGGAGAAGTTGGCCGAGCCGGTCTGTGTGCCCGACACCGAACTCACCGACACCGACGAACTGCTCGCCGACGTCGGCATCCCCGCCGAACGTCTGGCCGAGCTCCGGGCCCGGAAGGTGATCGCATGAGCCCAGATGGCGTGAACCCAGATGGCGTGAACCCAGATGGCGTGAACAAGGTGGTCCGATGAGCACCGTCATCGAGGACGTCCGCATCCTCATCGGGGTTCCCCAGTACGAGGAGACCGGCGAGTTCCCCGTGGAGCGCAGCTACGTCTGGACCATGTGCGCGGCGGTGGAGAACGGCAACCCGCTGTTCTGGGACGACGCCGTGGCCAAGGAGCTCACCGGTGGGCCCATCGCACCCCCGACCATGCTCTCGGTGTGGTTCCGCCCGCATCACTGGGCGCCGGGCCGTACCGAAGAGCACCTGCCCCTCAAGGTCCACTTCGATCTGAAGGAGCGCCTCGGGCTCCCCGAGGCGGTGATGACCGACAACACCATCGTGTTCTATGAGCCGGTCCGACCCGGTGACGTGCTGACCACGCGCCAGATCCTGCGCTCGGTCAGCGACGAGAAGACGACCAAGCTCGGCACGGGACGCTTTTGGGTGATCGACGTCGAGTACGCCAATCAGAAGGGCGAGACCGTCGGCGTCGAGAGCTACACCGGCTTCGGCTACCGGCGCGGGTCCGACGCCAAAGCGAGCACGTCGTGAGCGCGCCGGCGCCCGTGCTCGTGTTCGGCGACCTGGCCGAGGGCGACATCCTGCCGTCGCTGCACCACGACGTGTCGGCCACCACGGTGGTCCTCGGCGCGTTGGCCACGCGCGACTGGCGGCCCATGCACCACGACAAGGACTTCGCGCTGGAGCGCAACGGCACCCGCGACATCTTCTTGAACACCCCGAACCAGGCGGCGTGGTTCGAGCGCTACATCACGGACTGGACCGGCCCCCACGGACGGATGGGCCGGGTCACCTTCCGCATGCGCGACTCGGTGTTCCCCGGCGACACCATGGTGCTCGACGGGGTGGTGTCCGAGCTCGCCGTCGACGACACCGGGTGCGGGTGGGTCGGCCTCGACATCACCTTGTCCGTCGACGGAGACGTGAAGAGCACCTGCACCGCACGCGTGGCGTTGCCGGTGGACGACGACGACAACCCTTGGCATCGCAGCGCAGACCGCTGGAAGCCCTGAGAGGAGCTGGGACGTGCTCGACCTCGAATTCAGTCCGGAGCAGGACATGCTGCGCGAGACGGTGCGCAAGGTGTGCGCCACGCACAGCCCCCTGTCGGTGGTGCGCGAGCTCGAGGACGACCCCGTCGGCTACGCCACGGACCTGTGGACGCAGATGGCCGAGCTCGACCTGATCGGGCTGTTGCTCCCCGAGGCCCACGGCGGGTCGGGGATGACTGCGCTCGAGGGCGTCGTCCTCTACGAGGAACTGGGCCGAGCCCTCGCGCCCACACCGCACTTCGCCAGCGCGGTGCTGTGCGGCACCGCGCTGGCCCGGTCGGGATCGGCCGAGCAGCAGGACCAGTGGCTGGAGCGCATCGCCACCGGCGAAGCCATCGCCACCCCGGCGTGGTTCGAGCCCGAGAACAGCTGCGGGCCCACGGGGATCATGATGCGGGCCGAGCCCGACGGGGCGGGTTACCGCCTCACCGGGACCAAGCGCCACGTCCCCTTCGCCTCGTCCGCGAATGCATTCGTGGTCCTGGCGCGCACAGGAGACGCCCCGGCCGACGTCGACCTCTTCCTGGTGGGCCCCGCGTCCGACGGGGTGTCGCTGCACCAACAGATGACCGTGGCCTCCGACACCCAGTTCCAGGTGACCTTCGACGCCGTCCGCGTGGGCGAGGACGCCCGCATCGGTGGGCCCCGATCGGGCTGGGGAACCTGGGACTCGGTCATGCACGATGGCTGCATCCTCCTGGCCGCGCAGGCCATGGGAGGGGCTCAGCAAGCTCTCGACATCACGGTGCAGTACGCCAAGGACCGCGAACAGTTCGACAAGCCGCTCGGGGCCTTCCAGGCCATCGCCCACTATCTCTCCGATGCCGTCACCGCCGTCGACGGAGGAACCACCCTGGTCCACGAAGCGGCCTGGGCCCGCGCCGAGGGCCGGCCCGTGGACCGGTTGGCGCCCATGGCCAAGCTCTTCGCGTGCCGCACCTACCGCGACGTGACGGCGATGGCCCAGCAGGTCTTCGGGGGCATCGGCTTCACCGTCGACTTCGACATCCAGCTCTACTTCCGCCGGGCCAAGGCGCTCCAGGTCTCGTGGTGGGACACCCGCTACCTCGAGGAGCTCGTGGCCTCGGCCGTGCTCGACGGGCGCGCCTGAAGTCAGGCGGTGGCGGTCTCCTGGCCCAACGTGTACCCGGCCAGGAAGGTGTCGGCCTCGTCGGTGCGGGAATAGCGATTGGCGAGCCGACGAAAGCGCGCCGAATGGGTCGGCTCGATCAGATGAGCGAGCTCGTGCACGAGCACGGCGTCGAGCACCCAGCCCGGTACGAACCGCAGACGCTCGGAGATCCGGATCTCGCGGGTCCGAGATGTGCATGAGCCCCACCGATGCTGCTGGTTGCCGACCCAGCGGATCGACCCGGGCCGGACCCCACCCAGGTACTCGTCGGCCAGCGCGGCGGCCCGGCGCTCGAGGTCCCGGTCCGAGGTGCTGACGTTGGGGCGCTGGGCGAGAACGCGCTCGACAAGGCCCTCGACCAGCTCCCCCCGCTCGGCCTTGCTGAGCCGGGCGGGAACGAGGATCACCACGCGGCCGTCCTGCCAGAAGCCACTGGCGGTCTTGCGCCGGCGAGGGCTGGCGCGTACTTCGACCGGCGGTCGGGGCGGACGCCGATCACTCATCGCGGGCTCCGGCTGACCCTGTCGCCCCCGCGGGCGTGCCGACGTGGACGTCGTCGCCTCGGTGTACTGCCCCCCTCGAACTCCATGTCCCTAATACATGCCGACGCGGCGTCGCTGCGCAAGACCCTGCGTGTGAATTTTCTGCAACATCGCGCCGGCCCCGCCGAGTCGTCGGGTCAGCGCGCCCGGGCCGGCACCGTCGTGGGGGTCACCACCGCTTCTGCCTCCCACTGGCATTGAGCTCCGCCAGGTACCGGTTGTAGGCGTCGAGCTCCTCGTCGGGCTCGCCCTCGGTGCCCACCGGGTCGCTCCCCGGGTCGCCCATCGGGTCGCCCATCGGGTCGACGGCGGTGTCGGCTCCGGGACCGACTCCGTGACGAGTGGCGAGGGCCGGCTCGTCGTGGACGAGCTTCCACCACATGTAAGTGGCGTAGGCGGCGAAGATCGGCCATTCGAAGGTGTAGACCCAGCTCAAGGTGTTGCCGTCCAGGGCCCGCGACATCTGCCACCACGTCAGCGCCACGCAGGCGGGGACGAAGACGATCAACGCCACATGCAGCGAGACCGCACGCCCGGAGGTCCACACGCTTCGCACCGTTTCCCAGGCTACCGACCAGCTCTCGGTCCCCTCCCTGGTCCTGGACACCGGGCGCAGCACGAAGGAGACTCTTTCTTCGAGTCGCTGGCCGGCGCCGGGGGAGAGCGCCCCGCCAGCGGGAGGAGGGTAGGTGGCCGCGAAGGGATCGCTCCCCAGCTCCGACCCCGGTCGGGCCGGGGGCACCGAGCGTCACTGGTGGACCCTCATCGCCGTCTGCGGGGCAACGTTCATGCTCCTGGTCGACATCACGATCGTCCAGGTGGCCCTGCCCACCCTGCAGCGGTCCCTCCATGCGAGCTTCAGCGACCTCCAATGGGTCATCTCGGCCTATGCCCTGAGCCTGTCCGCGGTCATCCTCACCCAGGGGTCGCTGGCCGACCGGTTCGGGCGCAAGCGCATCTTCATCATCGGCGTGGCCGTGTTCACCCTGGCCTCCTTGGCCTGCGGGATGGCGCACAGCCCGGCCCAGCTCATCGCGGCGCGGGCCGTCCAGGGCATCGGGGGGGCGGGCATGTTCGCCACCTCGCTGGCACTCATCGGCCAGGACTTCCAGGGCTCGGCCCGGTCCGCCGCCATCGCGGTGTGGGGAGCCACGGTCGGCGGAGCAGTCGCCATCGGCCCTCTCGTGGGCGGGGCCCTCACGAGCGCCTTCGGATGGCAGTGGATCTTCTACGTGAACATCCCCATCGGGGTGCTGACGCTGCTGGTGAGCCGGCGCATGGTCAACAAGGTGGATCCAGGCGCCAAGCGGCTCGACTGGATGGGGCTGCTCACCTTCTCGGGTGGTCTGTTCCTCCTCGTCCTCGGGCTCACCAAGGGCAACGATGACGGATGGTCGAGCCACCGCATCGTTGCGACCCTCGGCGCCGCGGTCGTGCTGCTCGTCGTGTTCGTGATCGTGGAGCTGCGCCAGGAACGGCCCATGTTCGACCTGTCGCTCTTCCGCAAGCCCGCCTTCACCGGAGTGTCAATCGCCACCTTCGGCATCGGCGCCGGGATGTTCGCGATGCTGCCGTACCTCACCCTCTATCTCCAGAACGACCTCGGGTTGTCCCCACTCCAAGGCGGTGAGCGCCTCCTGCCCCTGACCACGCTGTCGTTCGTGGTGCCTCTGGCGTCACGGCCCTTGACCGAACGCGTGCCCGCCGGCATGACCCTGTTCGTGGGTCTGGCGATCTCGGCGGTGGGCATCTGGCTCTTCACCGGTCTCACCGTGGCGTCGAACTGGAAGGCGTTGCTCCCCGGACTCCTCGTCGGTGGGATCGGCGTCGGCCTCGCCAATCCCGCCATCGCCAAGATCGCACTGGGTGTCGTGCCGCCCCAACGGGCCGGGATGGCATCGGGGATCTCCAACACCTTCCGCATCGGAGGCGTCGCCACGGGCGTCGCCGCGCTCGGAGCCGTCTTCCAGCATCGCCTGCAGTCCACCTTGCACGGGGCCGTCGGCGGGCACGAAGCCCCGGTCCTGGCCCGTGCCATCGCCGCGGGTGGGACCCGGGCGGCCGCCAAGATCTCCGGAGGCCGGCAGACGGTGGTGATGGCGGCGCATCATGCCTTTGTGACCGGGATGAACGAAGTGGTCATGGTGGGGGCGGTCACCGTGGCGGTCGGGGCCGTGTTCGCCATGCTCGTGCGGCGCAAGGACTTCTACTCGCGCCGGCGCGACGGCTATCGGCCTCCGGTCCAGCGCGACCTCGTGCCCGAAGCGGTGGGCTGAGGTCATGGCGAGCACCACTCCCCGCGTCATGCGCTCGGCGGTGTACCGCCGTCCCGGCGACATCGGCGTGGAAGAGCGCCCCGTGCCCGTGCCCGGCCCCGGCGACGTGCTCGTCGAGGTGGCCTACTGCGGCATCTGCGGGTCCGACCTCCACATCATGATCGAGGGCTGGGGCAAGCCCGGGACCGTGGGCGGCCATGAGTACACCGGAATCGTGGCGGCGGTGGGCGACGGCGTGACGAGCTGGGTGCCCGGTGACGCCGTGGTGTGCGGACCGTCCCCCCGGTGTGGGGAGTGCCGGCGCTGTCTCGAGGGCAAGCCCTCGCAGTGCGAGCGCCGCTCCGCACCCGTCGACACCAACCTGGGCGGCGCCTTCGCGGGCTACGTGCTCACCGACGCCCGCTCACTGTTGCGGTTGCCCGACGCGATGTCGCCCCGGGTCGCCGCGCTGGCCGAGCCTCTGGCGGTGGCGCTGCACGGCATCACCCGCTCGGGCATGGTGCGCGGAGACGCGGCCATGGTCTTCGGGGCCGGTCCCATCGGCGCGCTCACCATCGCGGCGTTGGCGGCCATGGACCTGGGCCCGGTCGTCGTCGTCGAGCCCGGCGAGCGCCGACGGCGCCTCGCCGCCGACCTGGGCGCATCCGAGGTGCTCGATCCGACCGAGCTCGAGACCTATCGGCCCTGGGAGCCCGAACGACAGTCACCGCGCGCCGTCGACGTGGTGTTCGAGTGCTCGGGCAAGAAGGCGGCTATGGAGTGCGGTTTCCATCAGCTCCGGCGAGGGGGACACCTCGTGCTCGTGGGTGCGGGCATCGAGGCACCGAGCTTCGACCCCAACCGCCTGATCCTCAACGAGCTGACCGTGACCGGTTCGTTCGTCTATGACGCCGACGGTTTCGAGCGCGCCCTGGAGATGCTGGGGTCGGGTCGGTTGCCCGTCGACGTGCTCATCGATCCCGACGACGTCTCGCTCGACGGACTCGGCGAAGCCATGCAGAGTCTCGCCGAGGGTCGGATCGCCGGGAAGGTCATGGTGGTCCCGGGCCGGGGCGGTCCCGCATCTGCATTGGAGGGCGACTGATGCCACATCCCTACTACCCCTCGGGAAACCCCCGCTTCAACCATGTGGCACTGAGCGTGCCCGCCGAGCTTCTCGACGAGACGAACCGAGCCGCCATCTGTGGTTTCTGGGGTCAGGTGCTCGGCTTCGACGAGATGCCGACGATGACCCTCGACCGCAAGCGCCTGATCCTGTCGTGCGTGCACTGGGACCAGTTCATCTTCCTCATCGCCGAGGACGACCCGATGCGGTGCCCGCGCATGGACCACTTCGGCTTCGCGGTCGGGACCCTCGACGAATTGATCGCGGCGCGCGACCGTGCCGTCGAGTTCCGCACCAAGGATCCCCGGGTGGATCTCATCGATCTCAAGGTCGACGACCAAGGACCCATCAAGATCCACTCGATCTACGTCGGGTACGTGCTGCCGATGCTGTGCGAGCTGCAGTACTGGGAGTTCGAGCGCACCTGAGCCCGGCGGGCTCCCGTGACCCGGGATCCGGTGACCCGGGCTCCGGTCAGCCGGCCACGGACTCCTGGGTCTTGGCGGCGTCGGTGACGGTGATGTCCTCGAACCGGCGCCGCAGGGCGATGCGCGACTCCTCCACCGCACCGGCGCCGTCGCCGTCGACGAGGTGCATGTGCGTCGATCCCTGGCAGGGATGATTGGCCCGGGACCTGGCCCGCCGAGCGTCCTTGGCCCCGTGGCGCCCTTTGCGCAGCGAGGCCGGCATCAGATCACGACGTGAAGCCCGGGCCAGGACGAAGATGTCGGGCCCACTGACTTGCAGCGGGGCGGTGGTCTCCTCGACGGGCTCGACCTCCGAGCTCTCTTCGACGTCGTGCTCAGAGCTGGTTCCCACTTGTCCCCTCCGCCTCACGGGCCCGCGAGCAATTCACGCGACGGGTCAGAGTGAGCTTCGACGATCAACTCCGATCCAAGCGGATCTCAACAAACCGGCAACGAACCGGGGTTTGGGTCCAGAGTCCTACGGTCGCGGGGGCGGAGTCGCGTCGGTCGGGGTCAGGCTGGCGATGAGGCGAAGGACCCGCCCGTGGTCCTCGGGCTCGAGACCGAGGGCAGCGGCGAGATCCCGGGCCACCTCGGCGTTGATCTTTTCCCGCAGTCGTCGCCCCTTGGGTGTCAGGGTGAGCATCCGGATGCGCCGGTCGTCGGGATCGGCGACCCGGTCCACGAGGCCGAGGCGTTCCACCCGGTCCACGAGGCCGGTCACATTGGACGGGTCGCACGACAGTTCCTCGGCGAAGGCCCGCATCGACACGGGCTCGTCGAGCACCCGCAGCAGCCCGACCTGTTGGGCGGTGAGATCGTGGCGCGCTGCCACGGACACCATCACTACGTGGGTGCGCTTGGCCACCTCCAGAAGCCCGTCGACGACCTCGTCGAGCTCTCGGGGAGTCCGTGCGTCGGCCATGCCCCATTCTCGCAGGAAAAGCTTGACTTCCTCAAGTATTCGTGGAGATACTTGAGATGATCAATAGTCGATGGCGCAAACAAGCCCGGCACTCACGCACAGGCACAGCGGGAGCACCATGTTGAAGCTGAAGATCCTCCTCGGCAGCACCCGACCCACCCGGTCCGCCGATCTGGTCGCCCCCTGGGTCCTCGAGCGCGCCAGTGCACATGGTGCCTTTGACATCGAAGTACTCGATCTGCGGGACTGGTCGCTGCCGATGTTCCAGGAGCACCTCGGGACGATCGGCGACTTCAACGACCCGACGTACTCCGATCCCGTCGTCCGGCAGTGGAACAGGACGCTCAAGGAGGCAGACGCCCTTCTCATCGTCACTCCCGAGTATCTCCACTCCGTCCCCGGAGTCCTCAAGAACGCTCTCGACAGCGTCTTCGTCAGCTTCGCGTTGCGCAACAAGCCGTTGGCCGACGTCGGCTACAGCTCGGGGATCGCGGCCGGGGTCCGCGCCGTCGAGCACCTCATGCACATCGCCATCGAATCCGAGATGGTGCCGCTGCGCGACACCGTGATCATCCCGCATGTCGCCACTGCCTTCGACGCGCACGGCGTGCCGGTCGATCCGATGACCGACATCGCCATGACCGTCATGCTCGACGACCTGGCGTGGTGGGGGGCGCTCCTGGCCCAAGGCCGCGCCCAGGGCGAACTCGTTCCCGGCGCCTTCAGAATGCGCGCCGCGATGGCCGCGATCCAAGAAGCATCATGACGACCGAATCCGACGTGGCGGCGGCAACCTCGCACCCTGGCGAGCATCCGATGCCCATCGACTCGTCACGATCGGTGCTGGCCCTGCGACGGTCCCACGATCACCTCGCCGCGTCGGTGGCCGGGCTCGACGCCTCGGGCGTGCGTGGTCCCTCCTACGACAAAGAATGGAGCATCGCCCAGGTGCTGTCGCACCTCGGGAGCCAGGCCGAGATCTTCGGAGCGCTCCTCGACTCCTGGATCAACGGCGAGGACCCTCCCGGCCAGGAATCGTTCCCGCCCATCTGGGAGGCATGGAATGCCCGCAGCCCCGAGGCGCAGGTCGCCGACAGCATCGCCGCCAACGCGCGTTTCGTGCGCCGACTCGAGGGGCTCGACGCCACCCAGCGCGCCTCGTTCCGTCTTGTCACTTTCGGCATGGACCTCGACCTGGCCATGTTCCTCCGGCTGCGGATCTCCGAACACGCCGTGCACTCCTGGGATGTGGCCGTGGCCCTGGACTCCTCGGCCACCGTCCTTCCCGACGCGGTCGAGCTCCTCCTCGACGGTCTGCCCCAGATGGCGGCGCTGGTGGGCAAGCCCCGAGAGGGGCTGCTCACGGTGCGGGTGGCGACGGCCGATCCCGAGCGCGCCTTTGCCCTCGTGACCGACGGGGTGCGTCTCGAGCCGTGGTCCGAGCGCGACGTCGCCGGAGTGTTGCGCCTCTCATCGGAGGAGTTGCTCCGCCTCGTCTACGGGCGACTCGACGCCGCGCACACCCCTTCGGCTCGGCTCGACGCGGAGGGGATCAGCCTCGACGACATTCGCGCCGTGTTTCCCGGCATCTGAGCCGGGCTCGCTCAGGTGACGGTGTAGATGAACGCCTGGGTGACGATGTGTCTGGTCTTGCCCTTGCCGAACGTGGCCTGGATGGTCAGGTGGTAGACCCCGATGCCCTTGTTCAGGTTGGGGATGCCCGAGATGGTGGCCGTGCCGTTGTGGTTGTTCTTGAAGTGCACGCCCTTGGGCAGCTTGCCCTTCTTCTTGACCACCGCCGTCGGGCTCCCCGATGTCGTGATCAAGAACGAGGAGGAGAAGCCCGCCCTCGCCGAGGCGTTGGGATCACTCGTGATGGCGTCGGCGGAGGGTGGCACGACCAGCAGGCACTCGTTGGAGTCGAGGTTGGTCGAGCTCGTGTTGTCCGACGACCCGGAGTACGTCGAGCTGCCGCCGTAGACAGCGGAGAAGCACCACGTGCCCACCGACGTCGGAACGAAGACGCTCGACGTGGCGGCCGAGGTGGCTCCTGCGCCGGTCAACAGAGCGACGCCGGCATCCTGCGGCGTGCCGGTGGTGGGGCACGGGCCAACAGTGAAGGTGGCGGTGACGCTGGTATGACACGCGTAGAACGTGACGCCACCGGTCGGCGCGCCTCCCACCACGTTCCCGAGGACCGTCACCGTGTCGGTCGCCGAGTTCAACGGCCCCAAGGTGAGCTTGGCCGAGGAGATGAAGGTCGACGTGGTCGAGGGCGAGGGAGTCACCAACACGCACTCGTTGGCATCGAGGTTGGCTGAGCTCGTGTTGTCCGACGACCCCGTGTAGATCGAATCACCGCCGTACACCGCCGAGAAGCACCACGTGCCTGCCGATGTCGGGGTGAAGGATCCGGAGGGCGCAGTCGCGGTGTTGCCGGTCCCGGCGGTCAGGTGCGCGGTGGACACGTGCGCACCGGTCGTCGCCGCACAGGGGCCCCGTATCAACGTGCCGGAGGTGCCGGTCTGACACACGTAGAAGTTCACGTTCCCCGTCGGACTCCCGTGAGTCGGGGTGCCCCGCACTGTCACCGTGTCGCTCACCGAGCCCGATGCCCCCAACGTCACCGCGCTGGCGCTGACCTGGGTGGCCGTCGAGGTGCTGGTGGGAGACGTCGTCGTCGTGGTGGTGCCGGTGGTGGTGGTCGTGGCGCCGGTGGTCGTGGTGGACCCCCCGGTGGTCGTTGTCCCCCCGCCCGTGGTGGTCGTAGCCCCGCCCGTCGTCGAGGTGCTCGACGTGGGCGGCGTCTCGGTCCCGAACAGGATCACGCCGATGGCGCGGTCGCCGGCCTGGTCCCCGATGGCGAGAACGCACGTGTCGCCGGCGGCCTGCTGGGCGGGAGTGGGCGGGCACGGGTAATTGGCGGCGTCAGCCACGGTGCCGGTGGTCGTGCACCCTGCAATCGTCGAGGACGTGGGGGTCACCTGCTGACACGTCACCGGCTGTCCGGTGATGGGCGGGCCCACCGTTCCAGTCGTAAGGACGTGAGTCCCGGCGAGCTTTCCTTTGTTCGCACCCGTGGTCGGGATCGTGACGATGGCGAGGGGCGAGCAGCTGACGGGGATGTCGTTGCCCAGGAAGAAGATCACCGGCTGCGAGAGCTCGGAGTTGCACTGCACGATCGATGCCAGTGCGCCAGGGGAGAACCCGGTGCCAGAGACCGAGACGGTCTCTCCCGACGCCAGGCCGCTGCACACTGGAGCGGACGGATTGGTGTTGTTGCACGACGCGCCCGCCGCGGTGGTGCTCAGATGCAGTGTCGTCGTCGCGGCAGCGCTGACCTCGACCACATTGGCGGCCAGCAATGTCCCCCCGCCGAGCACAGCCACCACGCCCAGCGTCGTCACGAGCTTGATCACGCCTGAGCGTCGAATCGGCCAAGGACCGAGTGCTGCCATTGGCAGGCCTCTCTCGCTCTGCGGTCCCTCTGTCCAAATGTTTGGACGTGGACAAGGGTGTTTCTCCCTGTCCTTCTCTACCCCCATTGGGCAACGGATACAACTGCCAATGTGGTCCGCCCACGGAGTGTGAGTCCAGGGTTACCGCAGGTGTGCAGTAACTATATGACCTCGGCTCCTGTACTCCCTCTGTTGCACTGATTGGTGCCTCGAACAGAATCGCTCAAGACGAGATCAGGGCGCACACTTTTCGGTGACGGAGAGAGGGTCCGCACAAAGACATCATTCGGGCCGTGTTAGCCGATGGCATTAAGAACCCCACGACCAAGAACGGGGCTCAAGTGACTTGAATTCGGCGCTTCTTCGCCCGCATCCGGTCGTGGTCTTGCATCTCTCATGGGAGAATGGCCCGGTGATTCTCGTAGAACGAAGATCGAAAGAGCGGCCCAATTCAATCTGAGGCCGAAGATGCCCCCGTAGCTCAGAGGATAGAGCGTCGGTTTCCTAAACCGTGCGTCGCAGGTTCGAGTCCTGCCGGGGGCGCCAAAGAATCAAGACAAGGAAGTCGGCCGCTGTCTTCCCGTGGAGCCCTTCACCAGACCACGAAGACCACATCGGTCACGCTGGAAGCTGGACATCTCGACACGTAGACAGCATGAGAAAGGAGATCTTCATGGACGTGAACGATCGGCTCACCCGACTTGAGAACGCCCTCATCGACCTCGCCGTAGTCGTGAGTGGGGGTCATCTTGAACACCTTGCCTCGGCAAATATGTCCCCGGTTGTCGTCGAAGCGGGCAGGCAAATTCAAGCGTTTCACCGGGTGGTGATCGACGAACGCGAGTTGTGAGGGCGCCTCGTGTGCGGCCAACGGCCAGACCACCGGGAGAAGGGTTGTGACGCCACCTCACCTGTGGCCGATCGTTCCATCAGCAGGAATTGGGTCTCTCCCGGGCTCCGGTCCACCCCCAGCCTCCGACACAGTGTGGAGACGGATCGAAGCCCGGTGAGGTTCAGGCCGCCTTACGGGCTCTTTTCGCTGTCCGTGGTGCCTGAGTCGGCGCAGGCTTGGTGCCTACGACCGCTTTGCGCGTCTGGCCCAGCATCTTGTGGGCGAATTCACGTTGCATCTTCAGAAGCTCCTCGACGAGGTCGAAGACTTGCTTCCTCAGATCGCGTACAGCGGGCATCTCGACCGGCACGAACTCGCCGACCGCATCGGCCCACTTGCGCCCGACCTCGAGTACGGCCTCTTCGCTCTTGCGGAGGAACTCGAGGACCGTCTCCTCCAGCGGCACAGCATTACGGGGGGCCATGACTCCCTCCCTTCCCGCAGGACCATCCTGCTCAATACCAGCGTACGAAGGGGCCTTCCTTCATGGCAGGGGCGAAGGTCTCTATCCGCTCTCCTCAACTGAATCGAGATCTCGGTGGCGTCAGCACGCCCGGACGCCCACCGGGGAACCTATGAGACGGGTTTGGAATCCTCGGCGGGTGTCCAAGCGCGCGATAACCCTATCCACGCAGGACGATAGACGCCCTGGAGTCGGGGTTCGGCCTCCGTATCGCCAGCCCAGCTAGGAAAAGTAGGAGCCGCTCGGATCTCTGAACGGATGGCGTTGTACGAAATCGGTCACGGTATCGACGATCGTGCCGATTACGTCACGAACGTCGAATACATCGGCTGTCGTCTCAACCAGACTGACCATGGTCTCTCGGTCACCGAACCGTGCATCTCGCGCCAGGAGTGCGTCAAGGTCCCCGGCGCATCCACACTTGATCACGGCGTTCAGGATCTTGTGCGTGTTCTCCACGAGGTGCTCTTGGGTTGGTCCCAAAGCCGCTTGGGCGTCCATTCCCTGGGGGTACAGCCTGTCCAGGATGGCCTTCCCGGCATGATGCTCACCGACAAGGTCTGGGATCGCAAAGGACCGGCGAATGATGAGCCACCACTGTTTTTGGACCTCGGATACGTGGTGCCATGGTTCGTCCGTCATCCCTGCTCCTTTCCCGACGCCATCTGGACACTCCTCGTCGCAACTACGACTCGTCCCAACCCCGACCGCCGCTTGTCTGTGTGGACACAGTCTTCCGAAGGAATCCAATCTCGTTGCTCATGGCGGTGGTCACGTCATCAAGAGCAATCACTCCTTTGAGTTCCCCCGATACGTCCACGACTGGCATCCGACGAACACCCCAGAGTGCCATCTTGGCGGCGACTTCGGAGATGAGGGCGCTGGATTGAATCGTGGCGACACTCCTGGTCATCACCTTGTCGACCGGGGTGGCGGCGTCGTGACCCCAGCCCAGGCCCTTCACGGCGATGTCGCGGTCCGTCACGATGCCGACCAGATGGCCATTGGCGCTGACCACAACGAGACATCCCACATTGAAGCGGTCCATCTCACGAGCGGCATGTTCGAGCGTCGCGTCGGAATTGCAGGTTACAGCAGGACTATGCATGAACTCGCAAACCAGCATCTGAACCCCCCTATCGATAGCCCGGTGGCTCTCTCAGCAAATCGGCATATCCATTTCCGGGCGGGATCTTGAATCGCACCCTCTCTTCATCGTGAGCCTGTGCCTCTGACGACAACAGGGCCTAAAGGCCTCGCGCGACAACGCAGCGGCCCGGCTCGACGGCCGGGGGATTCCGGCGACCGAGACCTCATTCTTGACGAAGACACGCGCTGGCCTGCGGCGTACCCGCTTCGTAACAGCTCCCGGGGACTGCCCCCGGTTCGCCAAGAGCGCCCCGGGGGGACCCGTCGGGGCGGGGGCACGACATCGCTCCTGCGCTTCGTCGACCTTCCGAGGCGTAGCCTCTAGCCGGAGGGCCTTATGGCCGGGTATGAACTCGTCAGCATCGTGTGGCACCAACAGAGCCACCGGATCGACCTCATCTATGTCCACGGCGAGCCCGATCACATGATCGGATCTGAGGCGATCACGGCCATGCTCGCCAAGGACGCCGGACTCGACGCCGTGCCCACGCCCGATGACACCCGCCGCTGGGTCCAAAGACACCGATGGGCACCATGATCCGAGCGAGCCCGTAGACACTCTCCGCCCAAAGGAGATTCCGGGCGCCGTTGCCCTCGAGATCGGACCTTCCATTAGCGCTGAGTCGCACGGGCAAGTGGACCTTCGACTCTGGGCGCGCTGGTGGTCGTCGGATCAGGGTGGAGGTATGAGCGAGGCGGACACCGTCAGTCGCGACACCACCCCGGCCGACCTATCCCAGCGCTATCACGGAGATCCCGAGGCCTTCTGGCTGTCGTGGAAGACGATCGTCGTCGGCGGGCGCTCTGTCGCCTACGGCGAGGCTGGGGACGGGGTACCGGTCCTCTTCCTCCATGGCTGGGGACTCGATCATCGGGTGTACAAGCGGGCCTTGGCGCGCCTGGTGGCCGCGGGTGTACGCGTCGTGGCGCCTGCGCTTCCCGGGTTCGGTGGTTCGGCATCTCTGGCGCCGCAGGATTCGACGCTCGCTGGTTTTGCCACGTGGTTGGCGGAGTTCCTCGACACCCTGGAGATCACCGAGCCCGCCCTGGTCATGGGCCATTCCTTTGGCGGTGGCGTGGCGATTGTCTTTGCCCACAACTATCCCGAGCGCGTGCGCGGTCTCGTGCTCATCAACTCCATCGGCGCCTCGGCGTGGGCGCGACGAGGCGTCACTGCGCGGACGATCACACAGCGCCCCTTGTGGGACTGGGGGCTGCACTTCCCCGGGGACCTCTGGCCGTTACGTCAAGCGAGGCGTGTCCTGCCCGTGATCCTGTCGGAGGCTGTGCCCAACCTGCTTCGGGAGCCGCAGGCGTTTTGGCGGGTGGCCGCTCTGGCCCGGGGAGCAGACCTGCTCGATGAACTCCAGGAGTTGAAACGACGACGACTCCCCGTGGTCGTGTTGTGGGGCAACCGTGACCGGATCATCACCCGCGATGCTTTTGAGGAGATGTGCGAGGTCCTGGGCACGCCGGATTCCCTCACCATCGACGGATCCCATGCGTGGCTCATCGCCGACCCGGACGCCTTCGGCGAGGTGATCACCAACGTCGTGGACGTCGCCCTCCGAACGCGCACGCTGGGGCGCAGCCGTCGGGGGGTCCGGCAGTTGCCGTCGCTCGCCGGACGGCTCCGCCGTCATCGCTCCCACGGCAGGCAGACCGCGTCGTAGTTCTACC
>JADGOL010000077.1 GCA_017882995.1 Acidimicrobiales bacterium
GAGACCGAGCACGTGCTCGAGTTCGCCTCCTGCCCGGTCCTCGTGGTCCCGGGGTCGTCTGGTCCGCAAAGACGCTGAACGCGGCCCTGCGCCCATCGCCGTGGACCCCTGGATCGCTAGCGTGCGTTGATCATGAGAACCCGGCAAGACCTCGTCAGGAGCTTGCCGGCATGAGAGTGGTTCGCCCCGACAGCCCTGGGCCGACGGGGGAGTCTGCCGCCAGCGGGGTCCGATGACTCCTCGGGAGGGCGAACTGGGGACCAGCCCTCAGGGTGCGCCGCCGAGGGCCATCGCAGGAATCAGGCGCTGGGTGGTGCTGTCGGTCCTGTGTGTCACCCTGCTGCTGATCAGTCTGGACACCACGGTCCTCAACGTGGCGATGCCGACCATCGTCCGGCGCCTGCGAGCCACGTCCAGTCAGCTGCAGTGGACGGTCGACGCCTACGCCGTGGTGTTCGCCGGCCTCCTGTTGGTGTTGGGCAGCCTGGGTGACCGGATCGGCCGAAAGTGGGTCTTGATGGCCGGCCTGATCGTGTTCGCGGCTGGGTCCGCCGGGTCGGCGTTCTCCGGAACCCCCGATCACCTGGTGATCGCTCGCGCCTGTATGGGAGTCGGGGCGGCCGGGATCATGCCGTCGACGCTCTCCATCCTCTCCAACGTCTTCACCGAAGAACGGGACAGGGCGCGTGCGATCGGGATCTGGTCGGGTACCACCGGTCTCGGTGTGGCCGCAGGGCCCATCGTCGGCGGGTGGCTGCTCGCCCATTACTGGTGGGGATCGGTGTTCCTGGTCAACGTGCCGATCGCGCTCGTCGGGGTGATCGCGGCCGTGTTCCTCGTCCCCAACTCGCGCAACGTCGCCGCCAAGCGCCCCGACCCGGTCGGCGCGCTCCTCTCGGTGGCCGGGCTCGGCACCTTGCTGTGGGCGATCATCGAGGCACCGAACCGCACATGGACGTCTCCGCTGGTGCTGGGCGCCCTCGGGGGTGCGGTCGTGATGCTCGGCGTCTTCGTGCGCTGGGAGCTGCGATGCGATCACCCCATGCTCCCGCTCGCCTTCTTCCGGTCGCGGCGCTTCAGTGCTGCCATCGCCGCTCTGGGGCTCGTCATGTTCGGACTGCTGGGGATGTTCTTCCTGCTGACCCAGTGGCTGCAATTCTCGCTCCACTACAGCCCGTTGGAGACAGGTGTGCGCGTCGGGCCCATCGCGCTCGTCCTGCTGGTGGCCGCTCCTGTGTCGACCGTCCTGGCTCGGATCGTCGGCACCAAACCGGTGGTCTTTTCCGGCATGGCCCTCATTGCCGTCGGGCTCGGTCTGCTGTCACGGACGACCGTCCACGGCACCTACGTCGACGCCCTCCCCCTGTTCGCCATCATCGGCTTGGGTACGGGCCTGGCGTTGGCCCCCTCGATCGAGTCGGTCCTCGGGTCCGTCCCCCGCGACGAGGCCGGCGTGGGATCAGCGGCCAGCGACACCGCCCTGCAGCTCGGGGGGGCTCTCGGGGTCGCCGTGCTGGGTACCGCCCTCAATAGTCGGTACCAGGCGCGCATGACGCCGGTGCTCGCGCATCAGCACATCCCCAAGGCCATCCACGATCTCATCCTGGGATCGGTGGGCGGGGCCCTGGCTGTGGCCCAGCGCGTCGGTGGGCCTCTCGGGGCCGAGCTGGCCGACGTGGCGCGGCGGTCGTTCGTGAGCGGCATGGATCTCGGCCTCACCGTGGGCTCGGTGGTCGTCGGTGTGGCCGCCTTCGTCGTGCTCGCCCTCCTCCCGAACCGGGCCCAGGGCCAGCCCACCGAGCCCCGTCGAGTAACACCGCGCTCGCCGGTTCGGCGAGCGACAGGCGGCAAGACCCCGACTGTGCACTGACTCCGACTTGGTGCTGCCGGCCGGTGGTTACGGAGAGGTGTCCACCCAACTGCGCAAGGGCCGGAGCAACGGTGTCTTCTTGCGCTGATGCCCCGACATGCGCCGGAGGATGTCGTCGAGAACCACGATGGCGGTATCGACATGAGGACCTTTGTTCAGCATGACGCACTCGGCTCGCTGGGCCATGGCCGCGTCGGTCACCTCGGCCCGAGAGGGGTGACCTGTGCGCGCCAACTGGTCGAGTACCTCGGTGGCCCAGATCACCGGCAGGTGAGCGGCCTCGCACAGCCACAGGATCTCTTCTTGCACCTCGGCAAGGCGTTCGTAGCCGGCTTCGACGGCCAGATCTCCTCGGGCGATCATGACGCCTACGAGGGGTGATCGCATGGCATGCAACAGGATTTCGGGAAGGCGTGCGAACGCCGCGGTGGTTTCGATCTTCAGGATGAGCCCGAGGTGTTCAGCCCCGACGCGTCGGAGGTAGTCGTGCACGCAGTCGACGTCGCGCTCGTGGCGCAAGAACGACACCGCCACCATGTCGGCGTGCTTGGCAGCCACCTCGAGCAGCGGAAGGTCGGCGTCGGTGGCGGCGACAACGGGGAGCTCGGTATCGGGCAGGTTGATTCCCTTCTCGGCCCGAAGGCGCGAGCCCCGAGGCGACGCAGTCAGGATCCGGACGCGGATCTCGTCCTGGGCCACGCCCTCGATCATGCCGGTCATCTTTCCGTCGTCGAGGATCACCCGCTGGCCGACCTCGGCCGCTTCGAAAGCCACCGGGAGGGTGCAGCCAATTCGGGCACATCCGGTCTGGCCGTGACGCCAGGGGTCAACAGGCTCTACGTCGTTGGTCAGCACGAGCTGATCTCCCACGCGTAGTACGTGGCATTGGGGAATGGGTGCCAGGGTGCCCACTCGGGTCGTGTCACCGCCGCAAGCCAGCGTTGCCTCGGTCTCCACGTAGGTGGTGTCCCAGACCTCGACGACGAGCTTCCCGGGGGTTGCCTCAACCACTCGTAGCTCACGAGGCGAACCGCGCGTGTCGATCAGGTCAACCACGTCTCCCACGCGACGGCGTTCGATCCACAACAGATCCACGGGGAGCACACGGGTGAGAACGTTCGAGCCGGAGGGCACGAGCGTGGCGAGAGCCGGGGCGATCGGCACGCCCCGCAGGTCGCGCTGGGGACGCAGCTTCACGACCCGAGGCCCGTCGACCAGGGGGCCGGTCCGTATCTTGGGCCCCGGGAGGTCGATCGACACCTGGCAGTGACGGTGGATCTCGGCCGAAGCCCTGCGCACGTTGGACGCCATGCGCTCCCACTGATCCGGGTCGTCGTGGGCTCCGTTGATGCGGGCGACGTCCATACCCCGAGAGACGAAGTGCCGGACCAGCAGGTAGTCGTCGGCAGCCTCAGTGGGGAGAGTCACCATGATGCGAGAGACCCGACCCGAGGGGCGGAGGCCGAAGAGGGCATCCGTATTGCGGTCGAGGGCACGACGCCCCTCTTCAAAGCTCAGCGTGGTCGGTCCGAGGTGAGGCACACTCCCATCAAGAGCGGCGCGGACGCTCTTGATGGTGGCAAGCACGTGAGGCTCGCATCGGCCCAACGACGAAAGACCGCGCTCTGCCAACCTCCGCTGTAATCGGCGAACGTCTTCATGTCGAAGTGTGAGGTAATGAACGAGGTTGACCGCGTCCAGTCGGTGGGCGAGATGGACACTGGCAATGTCTTCACCGTGAGCGTTCTCCAAGTGATGCAGGAGGGTCTCGAGCCCCGCCAGGTCGTTGCTGATTGAGGTCCGATCGGGATCATCCCTCGCCTGTCGACGGGGCATTGTGACGATTATGCGCCGCGGCGCCGCCACGGCGGGCTGTGCAGCGGTTCGGGCTGTGCCTGATGTGGCTTCTCCTCGGTCTCGGGCGGAACCACCGTGCCCTCGCCGAGCAGGATCTTCCGACACCGATGGCACAGACCCTTACGGACGCTGTCATTGGACCCGCAGCGCTCACACACGTCCGCGTTGGGATGCGGATGGAGGTGTGGATGCGCGGACGGACGCTCGACCTCGTCAGCCTCGTCGGTCTCCTCACGATTCTTGTGGTCACTCACAGCCCCTAGCGTCCCCCCTTCCCCCGCGGCCCACCAGGGCCGAAAGTCCAGAGGAGAACCGGACCACCGACGGCAGACTCCGGCTCCTGTCGAGCGAGTGACTTTGGGCACTTGTGAAGCCGGCCCGCCGTGGGCGACGGTGACGAGGTGGACATGGTCGCCGCCGTCCCAGCACGCACGGCACGACGGTTCCTCCCCGCCCTGGTCGGGCGCCTCGTGGCGGTCGGCGGCCGGTTCTCAACGGCGCTGGGGATCGACGTCGAGGCCGGTGAAGCCCAGATCGACCGGTGGTTCCTGGCGGCCACCTTGTTCGGGGCACGGATTCCGACCACGATCGCAGGCCGTACGTTCGAGGTGCTCGACGAGGCAGGGGTGACAGTCGCCGCGGCTCGGGCGTTCTCGTGGGATGACCTCGTCGCCCTGCTCGATCGTGGCGGCTACGCGCGCTACGACTTCAAGACGGCCTCGCGTCTGCACGCACTGTGCGACGTGCTCGGCGAGCGTTACGGCGGGCGTGTGTGCGCCATCTCGGACCAGGCGCAGACGTCGGCCGAGCTCGAGGCCGCGCTGGACAACCTCCCCGGGTGGGGCCCCGTCACTGTCGGCGTGTTCCTGCGCGAGCTGCGTGGTGTCTGGCCGCTCGCCGCGCCCGCCCTCGATGCGCGGGCCGAAACCTGTGCTCGTCACCTCGGTCTCATCGACGCCCGCACCGGCAACGCACTCGGCAGGGTGCGGTCGCTTTCCGCGGCAGCCGGCGTCGATCCCCGCGACCTCGAAGGCGCCCTCGTGCGCACGGCACTGGCCCACCGCGGTGCCCTCGGAGCATGC
>JADGOL010000078.1 GCA_017882995.1 Acidimicrobiales bacterium
CCCTGCACATCGAGGGCGGACACTTCGGGATCCGCACCATCGTCATCGAGCCCGGGTTCTTCAAGACCAACATCTCGGAGTCCCATCACGACTTCGGCGTCGATGCGCCCCCCTACGACGAGCTCGACGAGATCATGGGGAAGCTCGAAGCTGAGCTCGGCCGGGCCGCCGCGCCGGGGCCCGAGGTGGTCGCCACCGCCATCGCCGACGCACTCGAGTCACCGGGCTCGGCGTGGCGCGTCCCGGTGGGGACCGACGCCGAGATGGTGATCGGCGCCCGGGCCACGATGGACGACGCCGCCTTCGAGAAGGCCATGCGCGAGGTGCTCAAGCTCGACTGGTGACGACGACGCCCTCCCAGGGCTCGAGATCGAGCGCGTCGCCGGTCGGTGACGCGTCCCGACCGGGGTGGGTGCCGAGGACGACGGTGCCGGGGCCCGGGGGCAGCGCCATCCGGCGCGCCTCGGCGGACAGGTTGAGCGCCACGATCGTCTCGGCGCCCCGCTGCCACGCCCATGCTCCGTCTGGCGCCGGGAGCGCCCGGTAGTCCCCACCGAGCAGGTCGGGTGATCGCCGGCGCAGCGCGATGACGTCGCGCACGAAGTGCAGCACCGAACCGGGCTCGGCGCGCTGGCCCGCCACGTGCACGGGAGCGTCGGCCATGGGGATCCAGGGCGTGACCCCAGCCGAGGTGAAGCCGGCGTTGGGCCCGTCGTCCCATTGCATGGGGGTTCGTTCGGGGTCACGACCCGGGTAATACGGCCAGAAACGCAATCCCACCGGGTCGAGCAGCTCGTCTTTGTCGAACTCGCGGTCGGTGAGCCCGATCTCGTCGCCTTGGAAGAGCACCGGCGTGCCCCGGAGGGTCAAGAGCATGAGCAGCGCCAGGCGCACCTTGGCGGGGTCGCCCCCACACCACCGGGTGGCCAGGCGCGAGACGTCGTGGTTCGAGCCCGTCCACACCGGCCACGCCGCGGACGGCAGGAGAGCCTCGGTGCGCGCCACGATGTCGGCCAGCGCGCCGGCCTCGAAGGGCGCCTCGATGAAAGGGAAGTTGAATCCCATGTGCAGTTCGTCGTCACCCGATCCGTAATAGGTGGCGAGATTCTCGAGGGTGTCGACGTTGGTCTCCCCCAAGAGCACCCGCGTCGGCGAGTAGTCGGCCGAGATCCTTCGCCACCGGCGCAGGATGTCATGGGCCTCGGGCCGGTTGCCGTTGTAGACGGGACGCTGGCCGAACATCCGCATGATGAAGGGGTCGTCCTCGGTGGCGGATGGGTTGTCGCGCAAGGCGGCGTCCTTGATCATCATGTTGCACACGTCGATACGGAAGCCGGCCACGCCACGGTCCCACCAGAAGCGCAGGATGTCGTCGAAGGCGTCTCGGACCCCGTCGTTCCACCAGTTGAGGTCGGGCTGTTCGGGGAGGAAGTTGTGCAGGTAGTACTGGCCCGATGGCTCGTCGAGGCTCCACGCCGGGCCACCGAAGCTGCCCACCCAGTTGTTGGGGGGCGAGCCGTCGGGCTTGGGGTCGGCCCAGACGTACCAGTCGCGCCGGGTCGAGTCGACCGAGGAGCGCGACTCGACGAACCACGCATGGCGGTCGCTCGTGTGGTTGGGGACGAGATCGAGGAGCACCCGGATGCCGAGGCGCCCCGCCGCGGCGATCACCTCGTCGAGATCGTCGATGGTCCCGTACTCGGGGAGCACGGCGCCGTAGTCGGCGACGTCATATCCCCAGTCGGCGTTGGGCGAGGGCATGACCGGGCTCAGCCACACGGCCTCCACGCCCAACCAGGCCAGATGGTCGAGGCGACCGAGCAAGCCCGGCAGGTCGCCCACGCCGTCGTCGTTGCTGTCGGCGAACGAGCGCACGTAGACCTGGTAGATCACGGCGCGTCGCCACCAGTCGGTGTCCGGCGGCGGCGGCGGTGCACCGGGACGGGTTGGGGGCAACGTGATCCTCCGGGTCGGCGTCAGGGGGGATGAGTCGGGTCAGCCGGTCAGGGGGCTGGCGGCCTGGCCGGGCTGCTCGGCCGCCCGCCAGCAGTACCAGGCGACGGCGGAACGATAGGGCCGGAACGCGTCCCCGAGGGGTTCGAGCTCTTTGGCGCTCGGCATGGGGATTCCCCACGCCACGCCGAAGCCCTTGCGCACCCCCAGGTCACCGACAGGCCAGATGTCGAGGCGACGCAGCTGGAACATGAGGAACATCTCCGCCGTCCAGCGCCCGATGCCGCGTACCGTCGTCAGACGCGCGATCACCTCCTCGTCTCCCTCGCGCGCCAGGCCGCCAGGGTCGAGCACCACCGTGCCGTCGAGGACCTTGGCGGCCAGGTCGCTCACCGACGCCGCCTTGTTGCCCGACATGCCCGCGGCACGCAGGTCCTCGGGCGCCAGGGCGAGCATCACCTCGGGGGTGACCTCCCCGCCCAGGGCGGCCACCAGACGTCGGTGGATGGTCGAGGCGGCCGCCCCCGCCAGCTGCTGGAACACGATCGATTGCACCAGGGCCGCGAAGTGGGTGTCGCCGGGCTTGGACAGCCGGGGAAGGCCGTAGACGTCGACGAGCCTTGCGACGACCCGGTCGCGATCGGCCAGCCGGCGCGCCGCAGCCGAAAGGGTGCGGGGACGGCGAACCTCGGCGCCACCGTTGTCAGGCATCGTCGGCGCTCGTGGTGAGTTGGCGGCGGACGTCGAGAAGGTGGTGGCGGACCTCGTGGACGGTGTGGACCGCCACCCAGCGCAGCGACCGCTCGAGCGCCGACGGATGGTTGTAGACGACGCGGCGTTCCCAGTCCGCGTCGCCCAGTCGGGCCAGGACGTTTCTGATCAAGGAGGCGGCGTCGGTCATCTGCCGGGCCACATCACCGGGGTCTTGGTCGATGTAGCCGTCGTGGACGACCCGCTCGTCGCGGCCCATGGGTTCGAATGACGGCGTGTCGATGCGCCGGGCCGCCAGCACGCGCTCGCGTTGCACGAGGAGGACGTCTCGCAGGTGACAGCCGTATTCGAGCGGCGACCAGGTTTCGGGCTGCGTGCGGTGCCGGAGGTCGGACGAGCCGGCGCGCAGGAGACCGGCGAACTGCGAGACTCCGACGACGATGGCCGGACCGGCGGACTCCGCGTCGGCGAGGGCGTACTCGAAACCGCACTGGGCACATCGGTCCATGTCGCCCACCTACCGGAGCGACTGGGCCTCGAACTCGACCACGGCGTCGTCGAGGGGGAGGATCACCTCGGGGCGCAGGTACTGATGGGACTCGGCCTCGAGACGGACCGCGGTCCCCCAGGCGGTGAACCCGATGGCGTGGTTGGCGAACCACATGGGGCCCTCCGAGACCCGGACGGCGACGATGCCCTGGGCACCCATGTCGAGCGCGGAGCGCTGCATGTGCTCCATGCCCGCTTCGCGCGCCGCGTACATGGCCTCGGTGAAGTTGGTCAGCTCGACGTTCTGCGAGGACTGGCGCATCGTCGTCCCCATGGAACGCCGGGGCGCGTAGACGAAGCTCGCCCCGAAGGCAAGTCCGATCGGCGCCCAGCCCGCGTTGTGCAGCAGCGTGAAGTCGCGCGCCGAGAGGTCCGAGACGAAGGCCCGGTTCGGGTCCTTACCCCGCACGGGCCGCACCGCCGTCCCGGTGAGCTCGACGTCGACGTGGTGGCGCTGCACGTCGACCTCGACACGCACACCCACCACGCCGTGGCCCCGGACATGGGAGCACTGCTCCCCCAGGGTCTTCGCCGCACCGCGCACAGCCTGGTTGTGCGCGTCGGACGCCGGGGCGATCTCGCCCGACCCCCATGTCCACACCATGGGCGGGATCGAGACGACCGATGCACCGAAGACGACGTCGACGGCCTCCCACCCGATGCTGTGCAGGAGCAGGCCCTCGTCGACCGAGAGATCCGAGGTCACGGCCCGGCTGGGAGGGTCATGGGCGGGTTTGCCCAGGGAGTCGGCGGCGAGTCGCATCTCGGCACGCAGGTCGATCGGCTCGGTCACGACAGCCGCACCGTCGGACGGGGGGCGTCCATGGGGTCGAAGTCCTTGAACCGGCGGACCCGGGTGCCCCGCAGCGCGCACTCGATGACCTCGTCACCCTGGGCCAGGCTCTGGGTGTTGGCGACGATCAGCGCCCCTTGCAGCGTGTCGTTGCCGAGCTGGCTCCGGACGTGCTCACGCGCCAGGGAGCGAGCCGCCATGTGGGCCCGGGAGAGTTGCTCGACCTCCGACACCGGCAGGTAGTTGCCGCCGAATCTCGAGAGCGTGCCCTCCATCAGCATCTCGGTGACGCAGTAGGCCCACACCCGCACCGACGCCAGGGCGGCGACCACCGACATCGGCATGTAGCCCGCCTCGACGAGCTTGGCCAGGCGCTGGCCCGCCAGATACGTCGTCCACGGCGTGGCGCCGGGCGGGGCGGCGGCGCCCTCGACCACCACGGCGGTGCCCAGGATGTGGAACTCGGTGACGTTCATGTCGGCGAGGTGGCGCGTGGTGTCGACGACGCCGATGACGCCGTGCGCACCGACCGCCCCGGCCTCTTCGACCATGCGCGAGTACGCGGAGCCGAAGCCCTGCGCCCACGCCGCTTCGACCCAGGGCTGCTGGTAGTTCTGGCCCCAGATGCGATGCTCGTTGGAGTAGGCGAAGCCGCCATGGGGGCAGCTGTAGCTCTCGGAGTACACCCCCCGGGGCGCGTCGCCGCCGAAACCGAACGGCGTCATGCCGCGCATGTACTGCGACCCCGCTCCGTACCAGCCCCACTGCATCACGCAGAAACCCTGGACCAGTCCGACCGGGCGCAGCCCCATTTGGAGACACGCCGCGAAGTCCGGGACGGTCAGGCCCGAGGAGAACGACCCGCTGGCCAGTCGCCGACCGGCGGCCTCGGGGAGATCGCCCTGGGGGCCGGTCGCGCCCGGGTCGGGATCGACGTCGCCGGTGTCGGGGGGGCCCGATGCCACCATCAGTTGTCGAGGGAGATCACGGTGATGGGCTTGGGCAAGGTCACGTCACCGGCCGATTTCGTCACGGCCGTGCCGAGGGACAGGAACTCGATGGTGTGCGAGCCCCACTGGTGCGACTTCTCCTCGAGCCGGACACCCACGATCCCGGTGGCCTCGAGCGTGTTGGCCTCGTCCTGCATGCGCGTCATGGCCAGCTCGCGGGCCTCGTAGAGCGCCTGGGTGAAATTGGGAAGCTCGACGTTCTGACCCACGGTGCCCAAGGTCTGGCCGATGCCGCGATGGGCGATGTGAAAGACACAGGTGCCCATCACGAGCCCCTGGGGCACGTACCCGGTCTGCATGATGGTCCAGAAGTCCTGGCCCGACAGGTCGGAGGTGAAGGGCTTGCCGAGCTTGTTGCGGTGCGAGGTGCCGTCTTCGGCCTTGACCGCGGTCCCCACGGCGATGAACTCGGCTGCGTCACGACCCCACTCGTAGTAGTTGACGTCGAGGCGTACACCCACCACGCCATCGGCGCCCAACTGGTCGGCCTCTTCCTCCATCCGGGTCATGGCCAGTTCGCGCGCGTTGTACATGGCCTCGGTCAGCTTGGTGAGCTCCTGGCTCTTGCTCCAGCGACGGGCCTGGATCCCGGTGTGGTAGATCGACGAGCCCATGACGAAGCCCAAGGGGTGGAAGCCCGCCTCTTTGATGAGGAGGAACTCGTTGACCGAGAGGTCGGACGTGAACAGACCGTGCTCGAGCTCTTCGAGCCGGTGGCCCGCCTCCTTGGGGAGGTCCTGGGGCTGGGTCATGACGAACCTCCGATGACGATTCTCTCGAGCGCCTGACGGGCACCTTCGCTGTGGGCGGCTTCTTGTTGCAACGCGCTCAGAAGCCTCTTCAACCAGCTGTCGAGGTCGACGGCTTCGCTTCGGATCCGGATCCCCCCCGAGGAGTGCGCCACCGAGCATCGCACCGAAGCGCCCTCGACCTCGGCCCGCATGACGTCGTCGCCCAGTGTCACCTCGAGGGCCTTCACCTCGCCGGACTTGCGAAAGCGCCCACCGACGCGGTCGACGACGACCCTCGGCCCGAGGACCTCGGAGAGCTGCCCGGCGAGGACCTTCAACATGATGTGTACGTCGGTCGCGTTGGACTGCAACATTGCGGCGGCCATGTCGAGGTCCAAGGCATCGTCGGTGTCACTCATGTCGGCCTCCTGCGGCGTGAGCCGTCGACTTCGGAGTGTCGTCGGGGAACGATGTCGCCACCCCGTCACGGACTGCAGATCGAAGACGGCGGGTCTCCCCCACCTTAGGAGGGTCTCGTTACGCGATCGGCGAGACTCGGCACCGGACCAGGCTACGCCCGACCGTCATGGGCAAGGCGGGCGGGGACCGGCGGCGAGGGCCCGGGTCCCGGCTTGCCGTGCCCGACGGCCGTGGTGTCCATACCAGGGAGTTTCCTTCCCCGAGAACGGCGCAGGCTCCGTGACTACGGTGAGACGATCGCCGACGGGGTGACCGCCGCGAGGGGATGAGGGGGAATCATGAAGACTCGTCGAAGGATCCTGTTCGGGTTGGTCGCCTTGGCCTTGCCGGTCACCGGACTCGCTCTAATCGGGACGCCAACCATGTTTGCCGGCGCGTCGGCACCGGCCTTTCCCGTGGCATGCAAGATCACCGCCACGGTGACCTTTGCTCCCGCGCTCACCCAGGCCGGGACCCACACCACCAACCCGGCCGCGGTGACCACCGTCACCGTCTCGGCCGGACACCTGGCGTCGTGTCTGTCCGCGGCTCCGGCCGAGGCGCCCGGGCACGGCACACTTCCGACCATCATGTTCAAGATCCCGGCCACCAAGCTGGCGCCGAGGAGCTACGCCACGGGGTACTGCCCGGCGTTCGCCGGAACCTCCACCTTGAAGGCCCTCAAGGGCCTGAAGCTCGACGTGGCGTGGACCGGGGGTGCGGCGGGGACCTCCGACTTCTCCACCACGAAGGCCACCCCGGCCACGAACAAGGAATCCGAAGTCGGCTTCGTCCTCGCCGGTAAGGAGGTCTTCGGCTCCTACGCGGAGAAGTCGCTCAACCAGATCACGGTCTTCGTCGACGCCGCTGATTCGGCTGTCTTGACCACCGGCTGCTCGGGGGCCCAGACGTTGAGCTCGGTCACCTTCGACAACTCCAACAGCGTCGCAATTCTCTGATGTCTGATTCGCTGACCTTCTGATTCTCTGATCGAGACGCCGCAACCGGACCGACCGCCGGCCCCGGACCCTCTTCCTGGTCTTTTGCGAGAGGGTCGGGGGCTCGGGCCGGGTCTCGGCCGCCGGGCCGCCCCCGGTGTTGGAGACCCACTTCAGTCGGCGCGCTGCGGTGCCGACAGGTATGGGAGGTCCGAGAAGCCGACCACGCCGGGGGATCGCCATGGGCGCTCAAGTCCACCTGAATGTTCCACCCGCGGCGGAGACCGCACGACTGTTGACCCGGAACCGTCGCTGGGGCGTCTACTACCGGTCACTGGTCGGTGACAGCGCCGGTCGTCTGGAATTCCGTCAGATCGACCCGGACATGCTGAGGGCCGACGAAGTGGACCCGACCGACGCCGACGCCGTGGTCAACCACATCGAGAAGCGGCTCCACGCGGCGGGATACGACACCGTCCGCAGGCCCCCCGAAGGGGAGCCGATCGCCGCGACCTGGGACATCCAGCGCCGCGGCGCCGCCTGAGGGCGGTCTCAGCTCTCCCCGTCGGGCTCGTCGGTGAACTCGAGGAACGGGCTCCCCGGGAGGTAGTCGACAGGCACGTGGCGCGGGCGCCGGTAGTGCTGGACCACGAACACGTTCGACGCCGCTTCTTCCTCGTCGACCACCCCGCACAGCGAGATGTCGCGGGCGTCGGAGAAGACGTCGCTCCAGTCGCGGTCCCCCACCTCGATGTCCGCGTATTGTTCCAACGTGATACGGGCTACCAGGCAATAGACACAGTCGGGCGCCTTCCCCACCCGCCGGCCCACCATGCAATGGTCGGGCCCGTCGTCGATCACGTAGACGACGTCGTCGTCATCGCCCCACCCACGTCGGATGCGACCTTCGGCCCCGGGCTCCAGACGCCGATGGGAGTGCATGCGGGTGTGCATGGCCAGCAAGGGCGCGGCCGAGATCTCGTCCTCGCCGGGCGCAAGCTCGGCACCGGCGGGGCGCTCGGCGTCGCTCGTGTCACCGGCGCTGTCCACCTCCGCGTCGTCGGTGCCCGCACCTTGTTCGCCGGCTTGCTCGCTGTCCATGGCGGGCTCCTCCTCTGGGGTACCGCCTACCCTGCTCGGCCGGCGCCGTATGGGTCCACCTCGGGGCTGGACCTGTCGGCCCCGGTCCGTTTCGATCTACGTTCCCCGTGATGGGTGTTCCCGAATGACGACGGAGGTCGACGCCATCCCCGGGTTCTGTCCCGGCTGCGGCCGCCCCGCCCGAGAGTGCTCGGGATGCGGGCGCGAGCTCGACCCGCCCCGGTTCTGTCGGACCTGTGGGCGCCGAATGGCGGTCACGGTCACCCCGACGGGCTATGTGGCGCGCTGCCGTGACCACGGCGTGGAGGGTGCCGGCTGAGCATCGGCCGGCGCCGTGGGAGAATCGAGCCATGGACCGCATCGGCGTCGTCGACACCATGTTCGCCCGCTACGACATGGGGGCCGAAGCCGTGGACGAGCTCAAGCAGTGTCCGGGCTTCGGGGATCGCTTCGAAGTGCTGCGCCGGACGGTGCCGGGCTTCAAGGACCTCGGCGTGGCGTGCAAGAAGGTCATCGAAGAGGAGGGCTGCGCCATCGTGGTCGCCCTCGGGATGCCCGGCAAGGCCGCCATCGACCAGGTCTGCGCGCACGAGGCGTCGCAGGGCATCATGCTCGCCCAACTGCTGACGAGCACGCACGTCCTCGAGGTCTTCGTCCACGAGAACGAGGAGCAAGACCCGGCGCGCCTGGCCGCGGTGTGCGTGGACCGGGCCCGCAAGCACGCTCGCAATGCGTACTGGATGTTGTACGAGCCCGACCAGCTCACCCGGCGCGCCGGCCAGGGTGTGCGCCAGGGATACGGCGACGCCGGGCCCATCGCACCGTCGCAACCCTGATCAGCCGAGCCCGAGGCCGAGGTCCCCGGCCCGCGCCCGGCCCGCCCCGCGCTCGGGTCCCGGCGCCATCTCCATGCCCCGGGCCGCCAGCAACCGCTCGAGCTCGCGCCGGTGGCGCGTGATCTCTCGACCACCGACGACATGATGCCGCTCCCCCACGCCCCGGCGCTCGATACGACCCAGGTGCGCGTCGGTCGGTGGCATCGACTCGAGGAGCCGGTCGGCTGCCGCCTCCACCGCGGCGGCGGGCGCGCCGTGAGCCAGTGAGCCGCACCATGCTTGTACGACGTCTCGTCGGCTGACGGTCTCC
>JADGOL010000079.1 GCA_017882995.1 Acidimicrobiales bacterium
ATCAGCAGTGCCGCTATGTCCGCGAGCTGCCGGACGTTTTGCGCCATGACCGCCGAATTGACCTGCACGGTGAAGCCGTGTTCCTGGAGCAGACCGATGGCACGGATCGTGTCGGCGAAGTGGCCCGGGATCTGTCGAACCCCTTCGTGGGTCTGGGCAACTGCGCCGTCCAAGCTGAGCGACGCGTTGCGCACCCCGTTGGCTCTGAGCATCGAGAGTACGGCGGCGTTCAAACTGGGGGAGACCGAAGGCGAGATGGCGACTGGCACGGCCACGCTCTGGGCGTACGCAGTCAGCTCATCGAGGTCGGGACGCTGCAGGCAGTCACCGCCGGTGAGGATCAGGACGGGGGTCGGCCGTGGGGCCCCGGCGAGCTCGTCGATGATCGCCTTTCCCTCATCGGTCGTGAGTTCGTCGGGCGCCGGGTTGCGCTGAGCGGTGGCCCGGCAGTGGACGCATGCGAGTGGGCATGCCTTGGTCGTCTCCCAGAAGACCAGGCGGGGCACCCGATCGAAGTCCATGCGCTGCCGGCCATGCGCTGGCGCCGACAGGTGCGGCGCCACCTCTCCGTTCATGTTCCGCGCTCGGTCCGGGCGAAGCGCACGGCATTCCTCCCTGGTGAGGGCATCAAGACTGCTCGTAGTCACGGCGATCCGTCCCGCACTGACACAGCCTCGGTGTCTCGGAGGTCGGCTTCCTAGGGCAGAAGGTCCCAAACAACCGGATTCACCGGGGCACGTCCGATGGCGGGCGAATGGACGGGGGTGGTGGGCCCTCCGCCTCTGTGGCCGGTCGGGGCGGCCGGCGACGGGGTCGGGCTGTCGCAGCGCGGGCAGCGGCGGCGGCGCGCAGCCTCGGAACGACAATCAATACGTATGCGGTGGACAACGAAGCCAGAACCACGATCACACTGATCGGGGCGACCGAGAGGTGATGCGCGTTCTTGGGGTCGGAGAACCCGGTGGCGATGAACAGCACGCTGAAGAGCACGATCCCGAACACGGCCAGGGGCTTCCCGGCGATGAGCCGGAAGGGACGCTCGCGGGTCTCGCGGCGCCGCAGCACCACGACGCAGAGCGAGCCGAGGGCGTAGATCCCCGCTTCGATGGTGGCGCCGACGGCCACCAGGAGCAGCCACTGACCGGTGGCGAAGACCACAGCGGCAACGGCCGCCGACACCAGCGCCAACGAGGTCACGGCCAGCCAGGGGACCGCCTGGAGGTTCAGCCGGGCGAACGGGCGCGGGAGGTTCCCCTCTCGGGCCGCCGCGTAGATGAAGCGCGAGGCGACCAGAAAGCCCCCGTTGAAGGTATTGAGGGCGGTCAGCACGGTCAGCGCCAGCATCCACAGCTCGCCCACCGTTCCGAGCGCCGCCTGGCCGAGCAGCAGCTGCGGGTAGGCGCTGCCGTGGAGGTGGCTGAACGGCACGAGGTGGGCCAGGCCGAGTGCGAACAGGCTCGACGCCAGCCAGATGAGCACGGGGGCGATGAACAGGGCCCGGGTGATGACCGGCGGAGTCCGGGCTTCCTCCGCCGTCGTTGTGACCCACTCGAACGCGGCGTAGAGAAAGAGCGCGAAGGCCACCGCCTGGATGCTCGAGAAGCCGCCTTTGCCGAACAGGTCGAAGGGGTGTCGGAACGCGCCACCCACATGGAATATGGCGACCACCGACAGCACGGCGGTGCCGCCCAGCACGGTGTAGGTGACGACCGTCTGCACCCAGCCGGCGAGACGCACGCCGCGGAGGTTGGCGCCCGTGGCCAGGCCCAGCAATACGGCGATCCACACGTAGGCCAGCACCGCTGGCTCCCGCAGTACATGGCGGACGGCCGCCCCGATGAGGAAGGCGTCGGCCGCGATGACCAGGACCACCGTCGTCATGTAGGTGAACGTGACCGCCAAGGCCGTTCGGTCGCCGACGGTCCGGCCGAGGTAGAGGCGGATCCCGGCGGCCGACGGATAGAGGCCGTTCAGTTCGGAGAAGATCCCCGAGACGAGCAGCACGATCACTCCGCCGATGAAGATGGCCGGGATGGCGGTGGCAGCCGGGGCGTAGGCCAGGACCGACACCACCCCGAGGTAGTCGATGGCGGCGAAGGCCAGGCCGGCGGAGGTGGCGGTGGCGGTGGCGGTGCCGATCGACCGCCGCAGCGCCATCCCCACAGGATGCGCCGTGGCTGCGTCGGCCATCAGGCGTCGGGCCAGATCACAAAGCTGATGGCGTCCAGGCGCATGACGTCCTCTTGGGAACCTTTCACCGTGATCTCACCGCGCAGGTACTTCTGGACCGGGTTCAGGTCTCCCCAGAACATGTCGCAGAAGGTCTCCGAGGCCGCGGTCACCACGATGTCGGGTGTGCCCACGTGGCCCTCGGGGGCGGACTGGATCTCGCCCCGCTCGACCATCATCGAGAAGGTCGTCCCGGTATCCGAGCAGATGAAGTGCAGGGTCCTCGACCAGTCCCGCTGCATCTTGCGCAACCGCTCGTTCCCGTTGCAGTTGACCGTGTAGTCGGCCAGGGCATCGGCCAGCTCCCCCCACTCCGCCATGGTCGTCGCCCTCAGCCCGCCGGCGCCGGGGCCGAACGCACCGGCCGGCGCCGGGGCCGAACCGGGGTGGGCTCCTCGGGACCGGCGCCCGACACCAGGTCGCTGATGGCTCGTTGGAGCGCCTCGAGCAGGAACTCCACCTCGGCCGGCTCGATCACGAGAGATGGCATCAGGCGCATGACGGCCGGCTGGTTCCCGCTGTAGACGGCGAGGACGCCATGGCGCGCCAGGTGGTACGACATGCGCGGCCCCATCGAGTCCTCGCCGTACTCGAGGCCGGCCATCAGCCCGAGTCCGCGCACCTGGGCGATGACTTCGGGATGCGCCTCGGCGATGGACCGGAGCCCGGCCAAGAGCTGCTCGCCCATGGCGGCGGCGTGGGCGACGAGGTCGGTCTCCTCCATGACGGCGATCACCTCGAGCGCGACGACGCACGCCAGATCCGAACCGCCGAACGTCGAGAGGTGGATGAAGGGGTTGGGGATCAGGAACTCCCGGAGGTCCTCGGTGAAGACGGTGGCCGAGATGGGCACCAGGGACCCCCCGAGGGATTTGGCGGTGGCCATGATGTCGGGCACGACGTCGAAGTGCTCGCTCGCCCACCAGCGCCCGGTCCGGCCGAGCCCGGTCTGGATCTCGTCCAGGATCAGCAGCGCCCCGGCCCGGTCACAGGCGGTGCGCGCCGCGGCGAGGTACCCGGGCGGCGACACGACGATCCCCCCTTCGCCCTGTACCGGTTCGAGCAGCACGGCGGCCGTGTGCTCGTCGACCGCCGCCGCCAGGGCGTCGGCGTCCCCGAAGGGCACCTGGACGAACTCGGGCATGAGCGGCTCGAAGGGTTGGCGGAAGGCGGCGCGGCCGTTGGCCGACAGAGCGAACCCGGTGTGGCCGTGGTAGCCGTTGACGGTCGAGACGATCCGGGGGCGTCGGGTGGCTCCCCGAGCCAACTTGATGGCGAAGTCGATCGCCTCGCCCCCACCGGTGCCGAACATCGTGCACGAGAGGTCCCCCGGCGTGATCTCGGCCAGCTTGGCCGCCAGCTCGGCCTTCTCCCTCGAGCAGAGCAGGAAGTTGCCGTTGTCGAGCCGATCGAGCGCCGCATGGGCAGCCGCCACCACCCTTGGGTTGCGGCGGCCGACGTTGAACGACCCGGCCGACGTGAAGCAGTCGAGGAACCGGCGTCCGTCGATGTCCCAGACCCACGGACCGGACCGCTGGGCCTCGATCATGTCGAGGCCGGCCGCCCGAAGGACCCGGACTTTCTGGGGGTTCAGGTAGGTGGCGAACTGCTCGAGGGCTTGTTCCTTGGCGGCGGGGTCGGGGACGAAGTGAAGTCCGTCAGCCGGGCCGCCCGTGGAGCGGTCGTTGTCCATCGGCCGACGATACCTCCGGCTGCCCCCGCCCCCACCGGGGTGGGTCGACTGCCTGGCTGGCTGGCTCAACGCTGGGTGTCAAGACCTGTCCCGGTGTCAGCCGGCGTCACCCGCCAGGGCCTCGTCCACCAGATCTCGCCAATCGGCGTCATCCTCGGGATCGTGGCCGGGGATCAAGTGCCGCCGCACGAACAGCGAGGCCGCGGCAGCCTTCCCGGTGTCGGCATCCTCCACCGCCGCCTCGGCCAGGAGGCACGCCGCCTGCACGGCGCGCATCAACCGATCGAGTTGACGACGGAAATGAGCGGCCGCATGCTCGCCGTCGGTGAGCGAGCGCTGCAGTCGCGGTTCGAGCGCCTCCACCGCGGCGGCCACGGCACGGCCGTCGGCGCCCGCCCCCTCACCGGCCGAGGACAGCTCGGCTCGGGTCCACCGCAGCACGTGGTCGAGCAGACCGAACCGGACGCAGTCCCGGTACACCTGGGCGCACAACACGTTGTGCGTGCCCTCCCAGCTCTCGAACACCATGGCGTCGCGATACAGGCGCGGCAGCGGGGAGAAGTCCTCGATCGTGCCGTTACCGCCCAGCACCTCGATCCCGGTGCGCACCACGTCGGTGGCGCTGATCGACGTGAGGTACTTGTTGGCATTGACCAGGAACCGATACACGTTGGCATGGGCGTCGTCCGCCCGACCGTCGTCGAGGCGGCCGAGCAGGTCGGTGAGCGCCACGGTCGACGCCAGCGCCGCCTGCTCCTCCGCCTTCATCACGGCCAGCTGCTCGCGCACGACCGGGAACGACCCGACGCCGCGCCCGAAGGCACGGCGGTGCCGGGCGAATGACGACGCCTCGAGATAGGCACGCCGCATGATCCCGGTGGATCCGACCGCATTCAGCCACCGAGAGGTGTTGAGCAGCTCCTCCACGGCGACACGGAAACCGTCGTCGACCGGGCCGATCGGCCACCCCAGCGCGCCGTCGAAGTCGATCTCCGCCGACGCCAGAATGCGGGTCCCGAGCTTGTCCTTCAGCCGGCGGATCCGGTAGCCGTTGGGGAACACACCGTCGACGGTTCGGGGCACGAGGAAGCACCCGAGACCGCGGGTGCCGTCGGGCGCCCCCTCCGGCCGGGCGGTCACGGCGAACAGATCCGCGTCGGCCACCGAGCAGAACCACTTCTCACCGCTGATGCGCCATGCGCCGAGCTGCTCGGAGTCGGGGACCGCTCTCGCCGCGTTGGCACCGACGTCGGACCCTCCCTGGACCTCGGTGAGGAACTGCGACCCCCGGTAGCAGTTGTCATAGTCCCGCTCGCGCAGACGGGGCATGAACTGCGCCTGCAACTCGGCAGATCCCCGCCTCTCGACGGCCCGACTCAGGCCCACCGTGCAGACGACGGGACAGGCGTGCCCACCCTCACCGGCGTGGGACAGCAGGTAGAACAGTGCAAACAGCTCGAAGGCACCTCGGCCGTCATGCGGCGCCGCCAGCATCCCCGATGCCCATACCGCCTGACCGACTCGGTGATAGGCGGGGTGGAACTCGACGGCCTCGATGGATCGACCGATGGCGTCGTACCCAACGTGGGCCGGTTGTTCACGATGACGCTCGAGGACCGCTACCGCCGGTTCGACGACCGCTGCCACGGCTCGCCCGAAATCGCGCAGGCGCGGCTCCATGGTCCGCAGGTTCTCTGCTCCGGCGCGCGAGGCGAGCACCCGCGCCAAGTTGGGAGTGGCGTCGTAGTAGTTGGTCGGACGCGACGCCCACCAGCTGGCCAGGTCGTCGCGTCCGGGCTGGCTATCGGGCACGTTCCCACCTCCCATCTCGACAATGACGGCTCAGGTCGTCGCCCCGTTGTACATGTCCAGGAACTCGGCCAGACCCGGCGGACTGACGTTCGCGGCGTGGTCGACCACCACTTGAACGACGGCCGGTCGGCCCGAAGCGCTCGCTCGCTCCAGCGCGGGCACGATCTCCGCGGGCGCCTCCACCAGCTCCCCGTAACAGCCGAGGCCCTGTGCCACGAGGTCGTAGCGGACGACAGACGTGTGGACACCGATGGTGCGGCCCACTTCGTCGAGCATGCCCTGCTCCTCCATGGCCCAGGCGTAATCGCAGTTCACGACGGCCACCAGCGCCGAACCGACGCGCGAGGCCGTCTCGAGCTCCTGGAGGTTGAACCCGAAGGCGCCGTCCCCGCTGAACAGGAACACAGGACGATCGGGGCAGGCCAGTTTCGCCCCGATGGCGTACGGGAGACCGGTGCCGAGATGCCCGAAGTGCCCCGTCCACAGAAGCGACCGGGGTCGGGTCACAACCAGGGCCAGGTGGGCCCAAAGAGCAGAGTTCCCGCCGTCGAGGCAGACGATGGCTTCTTCGGGTAGGAAGCGGGCGAACTCGGCCGCCAGCCGTGCGGGGTGGATGGGCAACCCGTCGAGCTCGAGGCCGCTGTCGGCCATCATGGCCATGACACTCTGTGCTCCTGACGCGCGCTGGCGTGCCCAGCTGCCGTCATTGCGAACGTCCGAGGCACCGACGGCCTTCGTCAGGGCGCTGAGACTCTGACGGGCGTCGGCGACGAGAGCGACGTCAACCGGTCGGTTCACCCCGATGACAAGCGGGTCACGATCGATGTGAATGAGGCGTTGGGCGGCCGGCCCGGCCCAGGCCGGGAACTGGCCGTAGCCGACCACCTCGCCGATGCCGGTCCCGACGGCGACCACGACGTCGGCCTCCTGCATCACCGGTGACAGCAGGGCGTTGGCCATCCCGACGGCGTAAGGGTGTCGCTCGGAGATAGCCCCGCGGGCCCCCGGCGTGGTGCACACGGCTGCTCCGGTCACCTCGGCGAAACGGGCCAACTCCCCGGATGCGTCGGAGCTGTGGATGCCGTTGCCGGCCAGCACGAGCGGCCGGGCTGCTCCGCTGAGCAGAGCCGCGGCCTGCTCGATGGCGTGAGGGTCCGGGGCTCCGACGACGGCCCGGTACAGCGCCGGAACGTGCACGGGGTTGGCGTCCTCGTCGACCTCGTCGCGCAGCACCTCGGGGGCGAGCTCGAGATAGACGGGCCCGGGCCGGCCCCCCAGGGCGTGGCGGAACGCCTCTCGCAGGTACTCGGGTACCCGCCTGGTCTCGGGGACGGCGGCGGCGAACTTGGTGACCGGGCGGAACAGCTCCAGCTGCGGCGTGTACTGGAAGCGGTTGCGGCGGATGGCCTGGTCCACCCGGGCGCTTCGCTGGGTGCCGATGACCACCACCGGGATCCCTTCGATCCAGGCGTTGACAACGCCGGGAAGCAGGTTTGCGACGCCGGGGCCCATGCCGCCGACCACGACGGCAGGGACCCCCGTGGCCCGGGCCCAGGCATCGGCCATGTGGACCTGGGCACTTTCGTGTCGGCCGGCCACCACGAGCATCCCGGCTGCCTCGGCCTCGATCGACAGGGGGGTGAAGGAGATGTCGGTGATGGCGAACATGGCGTCGACGCCTTCAACCTGAAGCGAGCGGACGAGCAACTCGGCTCCGCTGACCATCGCCATGTCCGGGCCTCCTCCGACCTGGCCGGCCCCACGGTCGTCCGGCAGGGCCGGCGTCACGACCGGCTCCTCCTCGCAGTCTCTGTGACGCCGACCCGAGGGGCCAGGGTCCAAAGACTTCGTTCTGTCCTCCTCCACCGGCGTGGGCACCGGCGGTTCCTCACCGAGGACAGGTGGGTATCGAGAAATCGCCGGCGGCGTAGCGTCACTGCTCAGCCAAGATCGCGGCAACCTCCAACACGGGGTCCCGTACCACGGGACCGGTGGTGGTCACCCCGGCCCGCACGATGGTCCCGTTGAACGGGAATGGGGCCGTGTAGCCCTCTCCCACCGCCGGTCCCCATTCGTAACCACACGTGACGCCGACACCTACTCCGTTGAAACCGGCCGGAGTGAACCGGTCGATGACGCCCTCGGCCACCACCTCACCGTCGTAGAGCAGCTTGGTCGGCCCACCCAGACCCTCGTCCTTCTCGAAGGCGAACTCCACGGTGTGGCGCCCCGACCCCAGCACCGCGTCGGCGTGCAACGTGTAGCGCGTCTTGCCGTAGAGGTTGTGGACGTAACGCACGTGCCCGTCCAGCAGGTGGAGGGACCAGCCTCCCAATGCGGAGCCCAGGGCCAGCAGCACTCCGTTGGGAACCACTCCATCGGGCACCTCGATCGTGACGGTGATGGCGTGGGACCTGTTGCGCACGTTCACCGCCACCGGCTCCGGCACCTGCGCACCACCGGGGAAGTACCGAAATGCGTCGCGCGGACGCCGATGATCGGGTTTGGGATGGGCGATGGCTTCGAGGACACGGTTGTCGAGTGGGAGCACGTCGTTGCGACGCGCCTCGTTCCACCATCGTTCCACCATCGCCGCCACCTTCTCGGGGTGCTCGGTGGCGAGGTCGTGCACCTCCGAGTGATCCTCGGCCACGTGATAGAGCTCCCACACGTCGTCGTCGAACGGCGCGTTCACTTTGAGCCCGTCGTCATAGAGCGGTCCGACGGGGTGAAAGGCCACCGCCTTCCACCCGTCGTGGTAGATCGCCCGGGAGCCCAGCATCTCGAAGTGCTGGGTGACGTGTCGGCCGGGCTCGGCTTCTCCACCATCACCGAGGAGGTAGGCGAAGCTGGTGCCGTCGAGGTGTGACTGCGAGATGCCGTCGATCTCTTCCGGTGCGCTCACCCCAACCAGCTCCAGCACCGTGGGCAGGACGTCGACGGCGTGGGTGTACTGGTACCGGATACCCCCAGCTGCAACCCGGCCCCTCGAGGGGAGCGACACGATGCACGGATCGGCCACGCCTCCTTCGTGCACCTCGCGCTTCCAGCGCTTGAACGGCGTGTTCCCCGCCATCGTCCATCCCCACGGGTAGTTGTTGTGGCCGAGGGGCCCGCCGATCTCGTCGATTCGTCGGTACATCTCCGACACGCCCGCCGGGTCGAAGTTGGAGAGGCGAATGTCGTTGATCGAACCCTCCCTCCCACCTTCGGAGCTCGCCCCGTTGTCGGACACCACCATGACGACGGTGTTCTCCGCGTCCCCTAGATCGTCGATGAAGTCCAATAGCCGACCGATCTGCGCGTCGGTGTACGACAGGTAGGCGGCGAAGCACTCCATGAACCGCTCAGCCAGCTCTCGTTCCCGGTCTCCGAGGGTGTCCCAGGCCGGAACCCACGGCGGGCGCGGCGACAGCTCCGTGCGTGGCGGGATGACCCCGAGCTCGAGCTGGCGCGCGAACGTCGCTTCTCGCCACCGGTCCCAACCGCCGGCGAAGTGGCCGCGGAAACGCTCGATCCACTCGGAGGGTGCGTGGTGGGGCGAGTGACAGGCCCCGGTGCAGAAATACAGGAAGAAGGGTTGATCCGCGTCGACGGCGCGCAGATCCCCCAGGAATTCGATGGCGTGATCGGCGAGGTCCGCGCTCAGGTGATAGCCCTCGTCGAACGATCGAGGCGGTCGGATGGCGTGGTTGTCGTGGTACAGGGCGGGCATGAACTGATGCGTCTCACCACCGTGGAAGCCGTACCAGCGGTCGAAGCCTCGACCCAAGGGCCATGTGGCACGTGACGCGGCCATGTTGGTCTCGTCTTCGGGGGTGAGGTGCCATTTCCCGATGGCGTAGGTGGCGTAGCCGTGGGCGCGCAGGATCTCCGAGAGATAGCCGTTCTCACGAGGCGGCTTGCCCCAGTAGCCCGGGAAGCCGATGGCCAGGTCGGCCACCCGCCCCATGGCACTTCTGTGATGGTTCCGTCCCGTCAGCAGACACGCCCGGGTGGGAGAACACAGGGCGGTGGTGTGGAAGTTGGAGAGGCGCACGCCCCGGTCGGCCAGTCCGTCGAGCACCGGCGTGTCCATGTCGGACCCGTAGCAGCCGAGCTGGGCGAAGCCGACATCGTCGAGCACGATGAGGACGACGTTGGGTGCGCCCTCGGGGGGCTTGGGCACCGGGGGCCACCACGGCTCGGAGTCCCGCCAGTCGCGCCCGATCCGGCCTCCGAATTGGATCTGTGCCATCTCGCTCCTTCCCCCGTGCCTGCAAAGGCGCCAGCATGCCAGCGGTGACCACGAACGGCCCACCCCGGACGGCCGGAGAGCCCGAACGTCGTCAGGGTTGACGATGGACCCGAACCCCCGAAGCAGCTAAGAACGTTGTCAGTTCGTGTCGGAGAAGCTCACGGGCGACTCCGCGGGGGGAAGATGACACGACCTACGGCCACACCGCAGCAGCGAGCACTGGTTGCTCTGGTTCTGGTCGCCGTCGGACTCTCGGTCACCGCGGGCGCCTCGGCGGTCGTGCCTCACGCCGACCCGGCCACCAATCTGACACTGCCACCGCCTCTGCTCGCAGCACAGCAGGCGAGTTGTCGATCCCGACCCATCGACAACTCCGCCGCCTGCACCCGCGCCCTGCTGGCGGAGGTCGACTACGGCCTCGCCACCGAAGGCCTCGCACCTGTCTCCCTCCCGAGCAATTGGGCCTCGCTCACGACGGCGGAACAGACCTTCGTCATCGTCGATCTGGAGCGCGTGGCACGGGGACTTCAACCGTTCTTGGGCTTGAGCTTCATCTGGGGCGCGGATGCCCAGATCGGTGCTTCGGGCAATGGCGATCCGCCCATTCCCCCCGGAAACCTGTGGACCGCCACGGAATGGGCCGGCGGGGGGATCGTCAGTCCGTTGCAGGCCGACTTCATCTGGATGTACGACGACGGCGTGGGCGGTCCCAACATCGACTGTCCGTCGACAGGAGGTGCGGGCTGCTGGGTCCACCGAGACAACATCTTGGCGGAGGGATCGTGCACCACGTGCATTGTCGGTGCGGGGTACGCGGTCGTAAACGGGGCGGCCTCGGTGGCAGCTGTCTTCGTGGAGCCATCCGATACCTCGACGCCGTTGTCCTTCTCCTGGGCCGACAACGTGGTGCCCTACCTCGGACGCGGCATCGCCCCATTGAGTGTTGGCAGCGCACCGCAAGGTACGGGCGGTTACCGAGAAGTGGCCAGTGACGGAGGGATCTTCGCCTTCGGCGCTCGCTTCGAGGGCTCCATGGGAGGACAGCAACTGCATGCCCCCATCGTGGGCATGGCTTTCGATCCCTGGACCGGCGGCTACTGGGAAGTGGCCAGCGACGGGGGTGTGTTCGCCTTCAATGCGCCCTTCTTCGGATCCATGGGCGGGCAGCAGTTGAACGCCCCCATCGTGGGCATCGCCGCCGACGTGGGTACGGGAGGCTATTGGGAAGTGGCCAGCGACGGGGGTGTGTTCGCCTTCAATGCGCGTTTCTACGGTTCCATGGGGAATCAGCGACTGGACGCCCCCATCGTGGGCATCGCTCCTGACGGCATTACCGGGGGCTACCTCGAAGTCGCCCGTGACGGTGGCGTGTTCTCTTTCCACGCTCCGTTCTTCGGGTCCATGGGCGGACAGAGACTCGACGCTCCCGTGGTGGGCGTGGCTTTCGATCCCTGGACCGGCGGCTACTGGGAGGTGGCCCGTGACGGAGGTGTGTTCGCGTTCAACGCGCCCTTCTTCGGGTCGATGGGAGGAACCGCTCTCACCCGACCGGTGGTGGGGATCGCGGCGGACCCCGCGGTAGGGGGCTACTGGGAAGTCGCCGGCGATGGGGGGGTCTTCAACTTCAATGCACCCTTCGACGGATCCGAAGGCGGAGCCGCGTTGACCGCACCCGTGGTGGGGATCGCGCTCTGAGCTGTGTTCAGAGACCGGCGACGAGCTCGTGCATGGCTTGGAGCTGCTCGATGTAGTGAGTCCGCGAATGGTGGCGGAAGCGCAGACTCAACCCCGTTGCCCCCAGCTCGGCGAACCCCCGCACGACCTCGGCTGCTTCATCGGGAGCGCCGGCAGGATCGAGGGGGGGATCGGGCGGGAAGATCAAACCCAATGGGCGGTCCCGCACCGCGATCGCGTCCTTGACCTTGGGATCGTCGAGGATCGGCTTGAGGTCTTCGAGCTTCAATCGGAACGGGATCCAAGCGTCGCCCAGTTCGATGGCCCGTCGTAGCGAGCGCCGGGTTCGACCCCCCACCCAGATGTCCAGCGGCCGGGGCAGACCGCACGGGTCCACCACGAATCCCGAGTACTCGAAATGCGATCCGCTGTAGACCGGCTCACGCACACCCCAGCTGGCTCGGATGGCTCGCAGCGCATCGTCAGATCGCGCCCCTCGACCGGCGAACTGGTGGCCGAGCAAGTCGAACTCGGGCTGGAGCGATCCCACGCCCACGCCGAGGATGACCCGACCGTGGCTGGCGACATCCAGCGTGCCCCACCGCTTCACGAGCTCCAGGGGATGGTGGTAGCCGAGCACGACGACGTGGCTGAGCAACGAGATCCGCTCCGTCGATGCCGCCACGAAGCTCAGGGTCGTGATGGGATCCCAGTAGCGCGGGCCTCGCACGTTCGTCGCCGAGAGCGGAATGGCGATGTGCTCCGAGCACGCCACCCAGTCGTAGCCGAAGCGCTCGGCGGCCTTGGCCACGGCCTGGACATCGTCGATCGTTCCCGTCGACTCCCAACTGGGAGGGTCGAAACGCGGGTTGATGTGGACGACGGGCGTCACGATTCCCAGGCGGAGCTTCACGGGGTTGCTCGCTTTCAGGACTCGACGGGAGTGCCGCCCACCGAACGCCGCATGGCGGCGTGGAGACGGTTGGGGGTCAGCACCCCGAGATAGCGCTCGGTGTCGTCGACGACGGGGATCCAACGCACGTCGTGCTGGAGCATCTCGCCCAACGCGGCGCGCAAGGTCGTGCCGAGGGGCACCTGGGCGGCGAACTTCTCGGTGTGGGTGCCGACGGTGCCTTGCGTGTCCCCGTCGAGCGAGACCCAGCCCACCAGTCGACCGTTGTCGTCGACCACCACGGCTGTCTTCTCCTCGGGACCATCGGCGATCCGTCGGACCTCGTCCATCGTGGCCGTGGGCGACACCACCGCCGGCGTCGCCAGGTCGCCGGCTTCGATCCGCACCACGGCCAAGCGCCGGACACCGCGGTCCGCGCCCACGAAGTCGGCCACGAACGCGCTGGCGGGGCGGCCGAGGATCTCGGCGGGCGTGTCGTACTGCTCGAGCACGCCCCCCGTCGAGAGCACGGCGATGCGGTCCCCGAGCTTGGCGGCCTCTTCGATGTCGTGGGTGACGAAGACGATCGACTTCTTGAGCCCTTGCTGGAGCTCGAGGAACTGGTTCTGCAGTCGTTGTCGGGTGACCGGGTCCACCGCCGCGAAAGGCTCGTCCATGAGCAGGACGGGGGGGTCGGCTCCGAGGGCTCTGGCCACGCCGACCCGTTGGCGCTCGCCACCGGAGAGCTCGTGCGGGAACCGTCGCCCGTAGCTCTTGGGGTCGAGACCGACCAACTCGAGGAGCTCGTTGACGCGGCTATCGACTCGGGCGCTGTCCCATCCGAGGAGTCGGGGGACAACGGCCACGTTGTCGAAGACACGGCGGTGGGGGAACAGCCCGCCTTGTTGGATCACGTAGCCGATGCTGCGGCGCATCAGGACGGGATCCTTCATCAGCACGTTCTCGTCGGCGATGAGGATGCGGCCCGAGGTCGGCTCGATGAGCCGATTGATCATGCGCAAGGTAGTCGTCTTGCCACAGCCGGACGGGCCGACCAGGACGGTGAGCTCCCCGTCCCCGACCTCCAGACTCAGCTCCGCCACCGCCACATTGCCGGCGCCGTAGCTCTTGGAGACCCGGTCCAGGGTGATCACGGGCTCTAACGCTAGTTAGAGTCACGGCGGTGGGAGCAGCCCAGCCCTTCTTCCAGTGGAGCTACGTCACCGGCCAGTGGAGCCAGATCAGCTCCGATTTGCTGCAGCACATCTCCCTCAGCCTGTTGGCGCTCGGCATCGGGCTGTGTCTTTCCATTCCTCTCGCCTTGCTGGCGTGGCGGTACCGGGTGCTGCGGCCGCCGGTGTTCGGGTTCGCCAGCACGCTCTACATCATCCCGTCGTTGGCGCTCTTCGCCATCCTCGGGCCCATCACCGGGTACGTGGCCTCGTACCCGACGGCGGAAGTCGCCCTCGTCGGCTACACGCTGCTGATCCTCATCTGGAACACCGTGGCCGGGCTCGACGCCGTGCCGCAAGACACGCGAGAGGCGGCCACGGCCATGGGCTATTCGCGGCTCGCGGCGCTGGTGCGCGTCGACCTGCCCCTGGCGCTGCCCTTCGTCTTCGCCGGACTACGCGTGGCGGCGGCCACGGTCATCGGCCTCGTCACCGTGACCGCGCTCATCGGGCTCGGTGGACTCGGCCGGCAGATCACCTACGGGTTCAACATCGGCTACTACACGCCCATCATCGTCGGGCTCGTGCTCTCGGTCGTCCTGGCCGCTCTGTGCGACCTGCTCATCGTGGCGGTCCAGCGACTGGCTGTCCCCTGGTCGCGTTCGTCTCGCCGGGCCCGGGTGCGCTGACATGGTGATCTGGGACCACTTCCGTCACTTCGTGGCCAGCGTGGCGGCGTGGTTCACCACCTCGGCCAACTGGAAGGGCTCGACCGGCATCCCCGAGCTGGTGTGGCGCCAGGCCGAATTGTCCCTGGCGGTGGTGGTGGGGGCGATCATCGTCGGTGGCGGTATCGGTCTCGTGCTGGGCCACACCGGCCGGGGGGGTCTGGTGGCGGTGAACGCCGCCAACGCCGCGCGCGCCGTGCCGAGCCTGGCACTGCTCACCCTGTTCGCCATCGTGCCGTGGATCTCGCTCAAGTGGGGCGGGTTCCTGGCCGCCTTTCTGGCACTCGTGGTCCTCGCCATCCCGCCCATCCTCACCAACACCTACGTCGGCATGCGCGAGGTCGATGCCGAGGTGCGCGACGCGGCCAAGGCCATGGGACTCACCGGAGGGCAGGTGTTGCGGACGGTCGAGCTCCCCCTCGCCACGCCGTTTCTCATGGCCGGGATCCGCACGGCGTCGATCGAGGTCGTCGCCACCTCGACCCTGGCCGCCTACGTCAGCTACAGCGACCTCGGGACACCGGTCATCTCCGGGCTCAACACGAACAACACGGTGGAGGCCTTCGCCGGGGCGCTCCTCGTGGCGGCTCTGGCCGCAGTCGTGGCGATGGGCCTCGGTGTGCTGCAACGGATCCTCACGCCCATTCCTCTGCGTCGAACGATGCCGAGGGGACTGGGGGCATCGGCGCCACGCGAGGCACCCGCCCTGGCGTGACCCGAGAACCTTGACTGATCCCGAGAACCTTGACTAATTCAGTCGGGATTAGTAACACTACGGCTCCGGACTCACCCCTCGGCTTCGCCACGAGCGTCGGGCGAGGTTCGCGCCACCACCAGGACAGGAAGGCCCCCCATGCTGCTCCGACGTTCGCTCATGACGCTGGCCGCGCTGGCCGCCACCTCACTTGTCCTGGCCGGTTGCAGCAGCAATACCAACGGCACCGGATCCGCGGCGGCCAAGCCGACGATCAAGATCGGGGCCACGAACTTCGAAGAGCAGGAGATCGTCGCCAACCTCTACGGCGACCTCCTGGTCCACGCCGGGTACAAGGTGAAGGTCGAGCCCGCGCTCGGCACCCGGGCCGTCGTCGTGCCCGCCATCGAGCACGGCCAGATCGACATCGAACCCGACTACGCGGCGTCGCTGCTGGGCTTCCTCCACGGCGGCAAGCCCCAGCCCGCCGGCACGCAGATCGACACCGCCATCGCGGCGGACAAGACCGCACTGTCCTCCTTCGGAGTCACCCTGCTGCCCGCCACGAACGCGCTCGACACCAACGTGTTCGCGGTGACCAAGGCGACCGCAGCCAAGTACCACCTGACGACGCTGTCGAGCCTGGCGCCCTACGCGTCGAAGCTGATCCTGGGCGGACCGCCGGAATGCCCGACGTTCTCCGGATGTGAGGCCGGGCTCGTGTCGACCTACGGAATGCACTTCGCCAGCTTCAAATCCCTCGACGAAGCGGGGCCGCTCAGTGTGGCTGCCCTCAAGAACGGCGAGGTCGGTGTGGTGGAGCTGTTCTCGAGCGACGGCAACGTCGTGAGCAACAACTTCGTGGCCCTCACCGACGACAAGCACCTCGAAGGGGCCGACTACATCGTCCCGGTCATTCGCAAGTCGATCGACACCCCGGCGGTGGCCAAGGCGCTCAACTCGTTGGACCAGAAGCTGACCACCGACGCCATCTCCAAGCTCAACCTCGACGTCACCGCCAACAAGGAGCAGCCCGCCGCGGTGGCGAAGACCTGGCTGCAGTCGGTGGGCCTGATCTGAGCGGCACCGGGAGCGAGGCTCGCGCCGGGGGGAGCCGATTCGCGGCCCGGGAAGGCGGCGGGACGGGTCCCCCCAGGAACCGCTCAGTACCGAGACGGCCCCGTCCCGCGCATCCCCCAATATCGCCTACGGTGGACAAGCCGCCGACGACGGTAAAAC
>JADGOL010000080.1 GCA_017882995.1 Acidimicrobiales bacterium
CCCTGGAGGACTCCATCGCCCTCGGGACCGCCACGCGTGCGCCCGGGGCTCGTGTCGTCGTGGTGGGCGCGGGGTTCATCGGGTCCGAGGTGGCCGCGACGTGCCGTGGGCTCGGGGCGCGTGTCACCGTGGTCGAGGCTTTGCCGCAACCCCTCGCCCGCGTGCTCGGATCTGCGATGGGAGCGGCGTGCGGCGCGTTGCACCGGGCGCACGAGGTCGAGCTCCTCACCGATGTCGGCGTCCGCGCCTTGCGGCCGGGGCGCGACGGTGCCACCGTCGACGGGGTCGAGCTCGACGACGGCACCGTGCTCGACGCCGATGTCGTGGTGATCGGCATCGGTGTGGTGCCCACGACACAGTGGCTGGAGGGCTCGGGGCTCGAGATCTCGAACGGGGTCGTCGCCGACGCAACGCTGCACGTCGCCGACGACGTGGTCGTGGCCGGTGACATGGCGCGCTGGTTCGACGACGGCCTCGGCGAGGACATCCGGATCGAGCACTGGACCAACGCCGCGGAACAGGGTGTCGCCGCGGCGCGCAACCTGTTGGCGGGTCGCGCCGACGCCAGCGCGTACGTCCCGGTGCCGTACTTCTGGTCCGATCAATACGACGTGAAGATCCAGGTGATCGGACACCCCGGCCCCGACGACGACGTCGTGGTGGTCGACGGGTCCGTGGACGAGGGTCGTTTCGTGGCGCTCTACGGGCGTGCCGGCCGGCTCACCGCAGCTCTGGGATTCAGTCGTCCCCGTCAGTTGATGGGGTACCGCCCGCTCCTCGAGGCGGGGGCGAGCTTCGACGACGCTCTGGCGCATTCCGTCTGAGTGCCCCCGGCCCGACGAGGACGCCGGCGCGCGGCAGCTCGCCGCGCAGGGCGCGCATCGAGGCCAGGATCTGCCGATCGTCCTCGGGCGTCGGATGACGACCGCCATAGGCGCTGGCCTCGACGATCCCGGCCAACGCCTGCCACGTCCCGGATCGGTCACCCGCCAATTGGTCGATCGCCCACGCGTACTCGGTGAGGGTCTCGTTCTCACGCCGCCGTCGCCCCGCCCGTCGCCCCGCCGACTCGATGCCCCGAGCCGCCTTCTCGGCCCATGTCCGGGGCCGCCGCCGCCGCAACACCACGACCAGTGCCACGGCCCCGCTCAGCATGAGGACGAGTGCGATGGGCACCCAGGGGAGCCGTCCGAGTGCGGCGGTGGCCCCGTGCCACAGGGTCGAACCCGGTGACGGGTTGGCCAGCGGCACCACGGCGGTGGGATCGAAGCTCTGCCACCCGTAGCCCGGGAACCACACCTGGACCCATGCGTGGGCGTCCTTGGCCTGGACGTCATAGAGGTCGGTGATGGGGTTGTAGGGCCCCGGGACATAGCCAACCGCCTCGCGCGCCGGGATGCCGATGGAGCGGAGCATCACCGCCAGCGAGGTGGAGATCTGCTCACAGAAGCCGGTGCGGTTGCCGAAGAGGAACTCGTCGACGGTGTCCTGGCCCGGTGCGAGCGGAGGGATGTCGGTCGAGTAGCGCGTGTGCTTGGAAATCCAGGCGATGAGGCTCTCGACCTTGTCGTAGGTGGTGGTCCGACCGGCGCTCACCGACTCGGCGAGCGCTTTGACGCGCGGATACGGATGCGTGACCGTGGCGTCTTGTTCGAGGATCGAGGCGGGCACCGCGCTCGACCCCGCCGCGGCCCGGAGCTCCTCGGTCGAGGGTGTGTTCACATACGACTCCACCGTGTAGATGGCCCCGGGGCCCAGGCCGATGGGGGACACGATGGAGTCGTGGTCCGAGACGAAGAGGTTGTGGGTCGGGAACCACACCTCGTGCGCGGTGTCGGCATGGAACACCAGGTTGGGTGACGACTGCACGACATAGAACGTCTGGAGGTCGGTCGACGTCGTCGCCGGGGGGACAGTGGGGCCGGGCAGGATGAACGGCGAGTCCTCCTCCAGTCGTTGTGGGCTGTGAGGGGTCGGTGTCGTCATCCAATTGGCGCCGTCCCAAGTGTCGAAGGTCTCGCCGATCCAGTACGACGGCCGATCGGCGCGCACCCGCATCACCACGGTGTCGCCGAGCGCGCCCCGCAACGCGGTGTCGAGCCGGTTGGAGAACCCGAGAAATCCCCCCACGCGCGTGCGCCCCGCCGCGGTCCCCGGCTTGGCCAACTGCGCCACCTTGGTGTCCCCGGCCAGTCCGCCCGGCACCGGCAGGGGAGCGCCGGGCCCCGCCGCGGAAGGAAAGTCGATCCGCCCCGCCACGTGCGGCGCGGGCAGGACGGCGAGGACCACGGTCCCGGTGACGGCGACCGATCCCAACGTGGCGATGATGCCGCCGACGCGCATCCGCCCGCCGTCGCTGGCCGAGCTCCACATGGCGATCAGTCCCGCCAGGCCGCAGGTCAACCACACGAGCACGTAGACCCCGAAGCCGAGATCGATGGCCTGGGCCGCGGCCACGGCCATCAGGCTGGCCGATCCGGCCAGGGAGAACGCCAGGTCGCGCCGGGCCGGGACGTCGAAGGCGTGGGCCACCTGCACCCACACGAACAACACGGCGAGGGGGTTCTCCACCGTGCTCACGTCGTAGATGGCCTGGCCCGTCAACTGGCGGAAGAACCACACGAACGCCGCCACCGCGCTGATGGCGAGGATGGGCTTGATCCACGGCAACGGACGCAGGCGGGTCCGGTAGGCCAGGACCATGCCCACGATGACGAGCGTGATCGAGCCGCCCGCCACCGTCCACGACAGCTCGCCCTCCGCCCGGCACGCGGCGATGCCGGTGACGACCGCACCGGCGCACGCCACTCGCAACGTGATCGAGTGCTCGGGAGGCCCGGGCCGGTTGGCCCGTTTGACCGCGTCGAAGATGTTCATCGCCTCGGCCCCGATGGGCTCGGGTCCGCCCACGGGAACTCGTCGGGCTCGGCGACGGCCCGCGCCAGGCGACGGCCCGCGCTGCGGCGGTCACCGACGGCCCCGATCTTCGGGCCCGACGCCTCGGTCGTGGCGAGGCGCACCGACGCGCCTCTGTCGACGAGCGCCACCACCGTCGCCATGGCCCGTTCCGCCATGCGCTCGGCGGCGTCGGTGTCGGCGGGCAGGTGGATCTCCAAGGTGACGGGCTCGGCGCTGGGCCCCTCCATCTCGCGCACCATCAGCTCCCCGCTGTGGGCCGTGGCGGGCCAGTGCACCCAGCGGCGGTGGTCCCCGGGGCGGTAGGGCCGGACCCCACGGGGCTCGCCGATCTGGACCGACGAGTCAACGACGCCGCCCCCGCTCGTGTCCTCGCCCCCACCGGGCAGGGCCAGGGGCCGGCCCAGTCGCGGCCCCACGTGCAACGTGCGGGGGAGCGCGACGACGACGGTCTTGCGCCACCACAACAGCCCGAAGGGCGCCGCCGTGGCGACCTCGAGCACGACCCGGTCATGCACGCCCCGGCTCTCGGGAAGCAGCGTGATCGGCTGTACGGGCGTGGGCGTGGTGTGCGGACCGACATAGGACTCGGGGCCGGGCGGGTCGATGGGCTTGACCCGAAGCCGGGTGTCGGCGATGCCCACCAGCTCGACGGGCAGGCCCGCCGTGGCGTCGCTCGGGACCTCGACGATTCGCACCGTGGCACGCGCCGCCACGATCGCCGGGGCCACGAGGCCGACCCCGAGGATGCCGGCCAGCACGTCGCCGACCGCCTGCACCCATCCCGCCCCGCTGTTGTGGGCGACGAGCCCCCACGCCACGAGCACACCGGCACAACTGACGAGCGGGACCACCACACGGACGGGACGGATGAAACGGCGCCTGCGGGCGCTGGTGCCGACCGGGCGATCCCGATCGGCGCGACCGGTCACGGCCGGGGAGCAGATGTGGTGTCGAGCAGACCCCGGACCGCGGCGACGCCTTGTTCCACCCCTTCGTCGGTGAGGAGCCGGTGCGCCAGACACGCCACCGCCACCGCCTTCACGTCGTCGGGCGTGACGAACGATCTCGCCGACAGGACCGCATGCGCCTGGGCGGCCCGGATGAGCCAGATCGCAGCACGGGGGCTGGCCCCGAGTCGCACCCCCGGGGCGTTGCGACTGGCGCGGCACAGCGCCACGGCGTACCGCGCGACGCTCGACGCCACCTCGACTGACTCGGTGGCGCGCTGGGCCCCGAGCCATTCCTGGGTGCTGCACACCGGACGGAGCTCCCCGAGGGCGAACTTCCCGCCGCCGTGCTGGACGAGTCGCGCCTCGGTGTCGGAATCCGGGTAGCCGATGGCGGTCGCCAGCGCGAAGCGGTCGAGCTGGCTTTCCACGAGCGGGTACGTCCCGAGTTGGGAGAAGGGGTTCTGCGTGGCGATGACGAGGTGTGGTCGCGGCAGCGGCCACGACTCGCCGTCCACGCTCACCTGCTGCTCCTCCATGGTCTCGAGCAGCGCGGCCTGGGTCCGCGGGGGTGTCCGGTTGAGCTCGTCGACGAGCACGACGTGCGCGAACACGGGGCCGGGTCGGAACTCCCAGGTGCCGGTGTCGGGCGCGAACACCGACACACCGGTCACGTCGGAGGGAAGGAGGTCCGGATGTCCCTGGACGCGCGACAGCTCCGCACCCAACGACTCGGCGAGGGCGCGCGCCAGCACGGTCTTTCCCACGCCCGGCACGTCTTCGATGAGCAGGTGACCGCCCGACAATGCCGCCATGGCCGCCGCGGTGATCGCTCCCGGGGTGCCGAGCAGGACCTTGCTCAGGTTGTCGACCAGCGCTCGTCCCAGGGCGATGGCTCCGTCGATGTGGGCCGGGGCCCCGAGCTCCGATGACCCCTCGAGGCCGTCGAGGACCCCGATGTCGGGAACCAATTCCGCGCGTCGGCTCCCGGCCACGCTCACGACGCGGTCGGTGGTCGCCTCGCGCTCCCCGAACTGGGCGGGCTCCATCAGGTCCACGTTATCGGCACGTTTCGGGCCGAACTGAACGCGTTACCAGGGATGATGGGCCCCGACTCAGAACTCCAGGGCGGACAGCTCAGGCACCGTGGCGACGGCCCTCTGGCGCGCCGCCAACCACCGGGACCGGGTCGAGAGCCGCTTGACCTCGGTGCCCTGGGGCTCGATCACCGCCGAGGGTCGCCACGCCGCGGCCACGTCGTCCTCGTCGGCCCACACCCCGAGCGAGATGCCGGCCAGGTAGGCGGCGCCGAGGGTGGTGGCTTCGGTGACCGGGGAGATCTCCACCGGCCTCCCCACCGCGTCGGCGAGGGCGGTCACAAAGGTGGGGTTGGCCGACATCCCCCCGTCCACCCGCAACGTCTCGATGGTCATGGCGGTGTCCGCCTCGGCCGACTCCAGCAGATCGGCACCGCGATGGGCCACACCCTCGAGCACGGCCCGCACCATCTCGGGACGCCCCGAGCCGCGCGTGATCCCCACGAAGGTGCCCCGCGCGCCGAAGTCCCACACCGGCGCGCCCAGCCCGAGCAGGGCTGGGACGAACCACACGTCACCGGTGTCCTCGCACGCGGACGCCACGCGGTGCGAGTCGGCGGCGTCGTCGATGATGCCGAGATCGTCACGCAGCCACTCCACGCACATGCCGGCCGAGAGCATCACGGCTTCGACACCCCAGGTCTTTCGTCCCGCCCGCTGCCACGCCACGATCGGGAACGTGCCCGCCCCGCCGCGTCGGGCGAACCCCGGGCGGATGTCGCCCACACACAGATCCAGCATCCCGCCGGTGCCGAACGTGGCCTTGGCCAACCCCGGTCGCGTGCATCCCTGGCCGACGAGCGACGCCTGCTGGTCGCCGGCCATGCCGCAGATCACGGGCGCACCGCTCAGCGCGCTCGCCTCTCCCACCGCGCCCGAGGAGTCGACGATGACAGGCAGCACGCCGCGGGGGATGCGAAGCGCGTCGAGCATGGTGTCGTCCCAGTCCACCCCGGTGCCGGTGAGCAGACCGGTAATGGCCGCGTTGGTGGCGTCGGTGACATGCAGCGTGCCCCCCGAAAGCGTCCAGGCCACCCAGGTGTCGACGGTGCCGAAGCACAGGTCGCGGGCCCGGTCGGGATCGGCCATGTCGAGGAGCATGGAGACCTTGGTGGCCGACTCGTTGGGTGCGACCCGGATGCCCTGGTCCCGCAACACCAGACACGTCCCCACGGTGCGCAGGTCCTGCCAGCCGATGCCCGGGCCGACGGGCTCCCCGGTGTGGCGGTCCCACACGATGGTCGAGCCCCGTTGGTTGGCGATCCCGACCCCGGCGACCGGCCCTCCCGCCTCCAGCGCCGCCTCGGCCACTTCGAGCACGGCCGACGCCATGGCGAGCGCGTCGAATTCCACGAAGCCCGGCGCCGGCGACGACGGCAGCACCTGGACGTAATGGACGTGGTCGATGGCCCCGTCGGGCCCGACCACCGCGGCGCGCACACCCGAGGTCCCCACGTCGACGACGAGGATCCCGCTCACGGCCACACGGCCTCGCCGAAGGGCGACGGGAGCCCGAGCTTCCCCGGATTGAGGATGCCGCGCGGGTCGAGGGCCTCTTTCAAGCTCACGAGCACGTCGAAGGCGCCGCCGAGGGCGTCGGCCAGGAACCGCGCCCGGTTGATGCCCACCCCGTGGTGATGGCTGATCGCACCGCCATGCGCCCGCACCGCGTCCATGACGACGCGCCACGCCGAGGTGTAGTACCGCTCGGCCCACGCGTCGCCGGCCGCGTCCGACGGGTCGGCATCCGACGATTCGTCGGGCCTGCGCCCGGCGAAGGTGAAGTACAGACAGGCACCGTCGACATAGGCATGGCTCTGGTGCGCGGAGGCGGCCAGTGTGCCGTCGATGGCGAGCAGCGCCCCCACGCAGGTGTCGTAGAGACCAGGCAACACCGACCACCGGGCCGCGATCTCGATGGTGTCGACGACGATCCCGGCGCGATACAGCGGCGCCAGGGCCGAGACGTCGTTCTTGTGGCCCACCCAACGCTGCACCACGGCCTCGTCGAGCGGGCGCGCCCGCGCCGCCGCGCACTCGGCGTCGACGACGGCGAGGGTGGCACCGAGCAGGCCCTCGTCGGCTTCGTCGAGGACCACGAGCGCGCTCTGGTCGGCGAGCTCGAAATTCCGCGCCGACTCGGTGTGGTCGTAGAGACGCAGCACCGCCGGGGTGGCGCCGCGTCGCAGGATGCGCCGGCACACCTCGAGGCCTTCGGCGAACCCGGTGAACGAGTAGGCGCGCCGTCCCTCGGCCGGGGCGACGGGGTGCAGCCGCAGCTGCGCCTCGGTGATCACGCCCAGGGTCCCCTCGGACCCCACGAACAATTGCGACAGGTCGGGGCCGAGCGCGGCCCGGGGACCAGAGCCACCGGTCCTGATCACGCGCCCGTCGGCCAGGGCCACCTCGAGCCCGGTGACCATGTCTTCGATCTTGCCGTACCGGGTGGAGTACTGCCCCGCCCCCCGACAGGCCACCCAGCCGCCCACCGTCGACAGGTCCATCGACTGCGGCCAGTGCCCGAGGGTGACGTCGTGCGTCCGAAGCTCGGCCTCGAGGTCGGGCCCGAAGGTCCCGGGGAGCACGTTCGCCACCAGCGAGGTGGTGTCGACGTCGACGATGCCGGCCAAGCCGCACAGATCGAGCGACACGCCTCCGAACAACGGGACACTCGACCCGCACACGCCGGAGCGACCGGCCATAGCGGTGACCGGGACACGCCCGTGGTGGCACGCGGCGAGCACCTCGGCCACCTGGGTGGCATCGGTTGGTCGTGCCACGACGGCGGGACGCGCCGGGACCGCGCCCCGGGTAGCCCACCTGATGGCGAGCGGCCACCAGTCTCGTCCCGCCTCGGCCCGGGCACCGTCGTCGAGGGTCACCTCCGCGCACACGTCGCGCAGGCGAGCCAGCAAGGCATCGCCGACGGGCACGCGCGGCCCGGGGATGCGATCGGTGATCTCAGGGGCAGGCGCGTCGATGGGCGTGACCGGGGTGGGTGTGCCGCTCACTTCGTGCTCACAGGGTCGAGCCCGGCCCGGGCGAGGTCCCCACGCGCCTGGTCGGCGAAGACGGCCGCGTCACGCACCGCGTCGGCGGGGTCGCGTCCCCATTCGGGGGCGAGCAGCTCGGCGATGCCCGGAGCCGCCTCCGCCGCGTCCCGGGCGCGCCGCAACACGGCGCGGGTGCGGCGCGACAGCACGTCGTCGACGGTCATGGCCATCTCGTGGCGCACCGCCCACAACGCTTCGACCCGCAGATGGGGGAGCCCCGGGACCAGTGGTTCGAGGAGCTCGGGGCGACCCGAGGCCAGCGCCAGCACGGCCGGGGTGTCGCCGCCGTGGCGGCCGACCAGTGCCGCCAGGACGTCCTCGCCGACGCCCAACGTCGCGGCTGCCCCCGGGCGACGCAGCTCTTCGAGCCCGGCCGAGCCGTGCAGCGCCAGACGCTTGGTCCGGCACCTGCGTGTCCCCGAGGGGGAACCGAGGGCCTTCACCACTGCGTCCACGGTGTCCTCGGCCATCCTCCGGTAGGTGGTGAGCTTGCCGCCGGTCACGGTGATCATGCCGTGGGCCGACACCCGCACGGTGTGGCGCCGCGACAGATCCGCGGTGCGATCGCTCACGTGGCGGCCCCCGGCGGGGGCGAGCAGAGGCCGGAGCCCCGCCCACACCGCGGTGACGTCGGCGCGGCTGATGGGCTCGGTGACCACACCGTTGGCGGCGTCGAGGACGTAGTCGACATCGCCGGGCAGACATGCCGGGTCGTCGAGGGGCCCGTCCCAGTCGGTGTCGGTGGTGCCCAGGTAGACGTCGTCGCCGTCGGGCCACGGCACCACGAAGATCGACCGCCTGTCCTTGGGGACCGGGATGACAGCGGCGATATCCGCGGGCAGCTTCGATCGCGACACCGTGACGTGGATCCCCTTGGCGGGCCGAATCGAGTGCGGGTGCGACGACTCGTCGAGGGCCCGCACGTCGTCGGCCCAGACGCCCGTGGCATTCACGACGACGCGGGCCCGCACCTCGAGCTCACCGTCGAGGGTGGCGCCGGCGGGGCCGGTTCCGGGCACCGCCGGGCGCACCCGGGCGCCCTTCACCGCACCCGACTCGTCGGTCACGAGGCCCACCACCTCGGTGTAATTGGCGAGCACGGCACCGTGGTCGAGCGCGGCGGTGCGGGCGATGGCGAGGGTGAGCCGGGCATCGTCGGCCCGGGCGTCGTAGTAGATGAAGCCCGCCACCAACCGGTCGGTGCGCAACGTGGGGAGATGGCCGAGCGTCTCGGCTTGGGTGATGCGCCGGTGGCGCTTGCCGATGCGCAGGCCGCCGGTGAGGTCGTAGAGGGTGAGGGCCGTCGCATAGGTGCGCGCCACGCCCTTGCTCACGATGCCGTCCCGGCCGAAGAGAGGGATGAGGAACGGCAACGGCGCCACGAGATGGGGCGCGTTCTCGAGCAGTCGTTGGCGCTCGTGCAGGGCTTCGTAGACGAGCCGGAAGTCGCGTTGCTGGAGGTAGCGCAGGCCGCCGTGCACCATCTTCGAGGACTTCGACGAGGTCCCCGAGGCGAAGTCGTGGCGCTCCACGAGCGCGGTCCGCAGCCCCCTCGAGGCGGCGTCGAGGGCCACGCCGGCGCCGGTGATCCCCCCGCCGATCACGAGGACGTCGAAGGTCTCCTCGCCGAGCCGGCCCAGGGCCTCGGACCGGTCGAAATTGCCGCGCGCCGAGGGGACTGAGGCGCGAGACGACGGCACCTGGCCAGCCTGCCACAGCCGGGAACGGTTCCCGGGTGCCCCGATGCTCACCGTGGGCGGCGCCGGGACGCCCCCACGCGAGATTTCGACAACGGTTGTCAAAGAACAATCGTTGGTGATAGCCTGCCCGCCGTCATGCGATCCCCCGAAGAGCTCAGCGCGCTGTTCCGCGCCCAGGGACGCAAGATCACCGCCCAGCGCCAGTGCATCTTCCGCGTGCTCCAGGGCGACGAGAGCCACCCCACGGCCGAGTCCATCCACGCCGCGGCTAAGGCCCACATGGAGACCATCTCGCTCAAGACCGTCTACCAGACGCTCCACGAGCTCGCCGCCATGGGAGAGATCGCCGCGCTCGACCTCGGGACGGGCATGACCCGTTTCGACCCCAACACCGAAGGCGTCCATCACCATCTCGTCTGCCGCGGCTGCGGCAAGGTCCGCGACCTCCATGCCGACTTCAGCACCGTCACCGTGCCCACCGGCGCCGAGGAAGGGTTCGACGTGGGCGACGCCGAAGTCGTCTTCCGCGGCCGTTGTCGCGATTGCCGGCGGGCTCGAGCCACCGCGCCGCGGCGGGCGAAGGCGACCGCCAGGGCATGAGTGGCTCTGCATGCTGATCACCAATCGAAGTGACAACCGAAGAAGGAGAAAGGGAACACCGTGCCCAAACTGAAGGGATCCCAGACCGAGACGAACCTGAAGGAGGCGTTCGCGGGCGAGAGCCAGGCCAATCGCCGCTACCTCTACTTCGCCCAGAAGGCCGACGTGGAGGGCTACCCCGATGTCGCCGCGTTGTTCCGGTCCGTCGCCGAAGGCGAGACGGGCCACGCCTTCGGGCACTTCGACTTCCTGCGTGAGGTCGGGGACCCGGTGACCGGCGTGCCCGTGGGCCCGACCGCCGACAACCTCAAGTCCGCCGTCGAGGGCGAGACCTACGAGTACACCGAGATGTACCCGGGCTTCGCCCGCACCGCGCGCGACGAGGGCTTCGAGGACATCGCCGACTGGCTCGAGACCCTGGCCCGCG
>JADGOL010000005.1 GCA_017882995.1 Acidimicrobiales bacterium
GCCTGCTCTCCGGCCTGGGTGACACATCCACCCACGATCTGCTCCACCTCGGACGGCTCGATCCCGGCCCGCTTGACCAGTTCCACCTGGGCCGTGGCGAGAAGCTCGGCGGCATGGAACCCCGACAGCCACCCGTTGCGCTTGCCGATGGGGGTCCGCACCGCCTCGACGATCACCGGTCGTGCCATTGCCCTACCTCCGAGAGAGTCCGGGAGTCTGAAGAGTTCAGAGTCCGAAGAGTTCGAGATGTCTGAAATGTGTCCGGTTGCGCAAAGCGCCCGCGTTGAGCGAGATTCCCGCGTGGAGCGACCGCTCTGAGAGGGCCGAGTATAGAACCTGTTCTACGCAGAGTGCCCGGCCGCCCCGTCGTGGGACGTCGTGGAAGGATGACGACATGCAGGTCACCATCATCGGCGGGGGCAGCTACCAGTGGTCGCCCAAGCTCATCGCCGATCTCTTGAGCCTCCCCTCACTGGCCGGGGTCCACCTCGTCCTCGAAGACATCGACCCGGTCCCTCTGGAGAAGATGGGGGACATCGCCCGGATCGCGGACGACAAATTGGGCGCCAAGTCCACGGTGTCGACAACCACCGACCAGCGCCGGGCCCTCGAGGGTGCGGACTTCGTGGTCGTCACGATCTCCACGGGCGGCTTCACCTCGATGGCCGTCGACATCGACGTACCCGCCCGCCACGGCATCCACCAGTCGGTCGGGGACAGCATCGGCCCCGGAGGGATCAGCCGGGCCCTGCGCAACATCCCCGTGCTCGCCGGCATCGGCCTCGACATGGAGGACCAGTGTCCCGACGCGTGGCTCCTCAACATCACCAACCCCATGACCACGCTCACGCGGACCGTCTGTCGCGAGACCCGGGTCAACACCGTCGGCCTCTGCCACGAGGTCGGCGGCTTCTGCATGGACCTCGCCATCGCCTTCGGAAAGCCCCACACCGCGGTCCGACCGGTGATCATGGGGATCAACCACTTTCCCGTCATCACCGAGCTCGACGTCGACGGCCGCGACGGTTTCGAAATGGTGGCGGAGCTGGTCGACGAGCTCGGCGGTCTCGAATCGCTCGCCCCCGAGCCGGGCCGAGAAGAAGCCGAGCCGTTCTCGAAGCTCGACTTCGCACGACGGCACCTGCTCAAGTTGACGCTCCTCGACCGCTGGGGCGCGCTGCTCGGCGCCAACGACCGCCATCTGGCCGAGTTCATGCCCTCGGTCCTCACCGAGGAGTCGGGGTGGGGCGCGACCTATGGCATCGAGCTCACTCCCATGGCACGACGAGAAGAACATCAGGCCGAGTTCATCGCCGAGGTCGACGCCGTGCTCGCCGGCAAGGAGGAGCTCGCCACCTGGGACTCCGGCGAGATGGTGGCGCCGGTCATCGACTCGCTCATCACGGGCACCCGTCGTGAGCTCCCCCTCAACCGCCCCAACACCGGACAGTGCCCCGATCTTCCGACCGACGCCGTGGTGGAGGCGATGTGCGTCGTCGACGCGGATGGCATCCGGGGCCGAGACGTGGCCTCCGCGCCGGCTCCCTTCGCAGAGCTCGTCCGCCGTCACGTTGCCGTTCAGGAGATGACCGTCGAGGCCGCGTTGACGGGAAACCGGGCCCTCGCCCATCAGGCCTTCGCCCTCGACCCGCTGGCCGGTCGGGGCGACCTCCGCGAGACCGAGGCCATGGTGGAAGAGCTGATCGCCGGGACTGCCAAGTGGCTGCCCCAATTCAGCTGACGAGGGCAGCCTCCGAAACTCCACTGACTGTATTACTGGGTGCCGGATTACCGGGCACCGAATTGCTTGGCACCGGGCGACAACGGAGGTTCTCGTGAAGCTGGGTTTCATCGGCCTCGGCGCCATGGGTCTGCCCATGACCCGCAACCTCGTCGCCGCGGGCCATCGGGTGGCCGTGACGTCGCGCAGCAGACCACCGGTCGACGAGGCGGTGGCGTTCGGCGCCGTCGACGGAGGCACCATCACCGACGTGGCGTCGGCGAGCGAGGTCCTCATCCTCTGCGTCCCCAACTCCCCCGACGTCGTCGCAGTCCTCGACACTGCGGTGCCCGCCATCGGGCCGGGCACGATCGTCGTCGACTGCTCGACCATCGACCCCGACGTGGAGCGGGCCCAGCATGCCCGGGTGACCGCCGCCGGCGCCCGCTACCTCGACGCGCCGGTGTCGGGCGGCACCGTGGGCGCCAAGAAGGGAACCCTCACCCTGATGGTGGGCGGTGACGAGGCGACGCTCGACGACGCCCGGCCCGCCCTGGATCCCATGGCGGGACTGATCGTCCATGTGGGTGGGCCGGGAATGGGCCAGGTCGTCAAGCTCTGCAACAACCTCATCTACGCGGCCCAGATGGTGGCGACAGCCGAGGCCACCGCGCTGGCGATGCGATCGGGTGTCGACATGACCAAGCTCCTCGAGGTTCTCGTCCATTCGACCGGGGACTGCACCGCGGTCCGCACCCGGCTCCCGGTGCCCGGCGTCATCGCCGACAGCCCTGCATCGAACCATTGGCAGCCCGGGTTCATGACCGACCTCATGGCGAAGGACCTCGACCTCGCCCTGTCCTACGCGGCGCGCGCCGGTGTGCCCATGACGACCACCGCCACCGCCCGTCAAGCACTGACCGCAGCGTCGACGGCGGGGTTCGGGCGCGAGGATTTCTCGGCCCTGGCGAAGGTGGTGCTCCGCCTGGCCGGAGTGGCCGACGGGGCCGGGGGGAGTGACGTTGCCGGCTGACGGGCCGCTCGAGGCCCCGGCGGTGATCCTGGCGGCCGACCACCGAGCCCGCGGGGTGATCACCATCGAGCCCTACGCGACCTATGTCGGGGCCGTGGCCGCCGCGCTCGCGTTCTGCGACGGCATCCTGGCCAGCACGCAACCTCTTCGTGACCTCGCCGCGTCGGGAGCGATCGAGCCCCGACACCGCACCTACCTGTCGCTGAACCGCACCGGGCTGGCCGGCAGCGCGTTCGAGCTCGACGACCGGTTGGTGGCGACTGTGGAGCAGGCTGCATCCGAGGGGTGGACCGGCGTCAAGCACATGACCCGCATCGACATGACCGATCCCTTGACCGCGCCGGCCCTCGAGCTGTTGGGGCAGGTGCTCGAGAGGGCCCGGTCCCTCGGGCTCGATGCCCTCGTCGAGCCGCTGTCGTGGCGCGACGGTCGGGTGGCGCGCGACACCGACTCGATCGTCTTCGCTGCGATCGTCGCCCATGACCTGGGCGCGCCGGTGGTGAAGGCCCCGGTCCCCGACGTTTCCCCGGGCGCGGCGCGCGTCGACGCGGTGGCCCGCATCGTCTCCTGCGTCGGCGTGCCGGTCCTCTTTCTCGGTGGTCCCCGCCGGAGCACGGGCGCGGCCGGCGGCGGCGACCCTCGCGCCGACGCCTTCGACGAGATCCGCGACGTCATGGCCGGTGGCGCCGCCGGGTTGGCCGTCGGACGCGTCGTCTACCAGGACCCCGACCCCGCCGAGATGGCGCGTCTTGTCGCCGAGGCCGTGCGCGCTGGTGCACGAGCCGCCGGTGCCACGGGGCCTCCCGGGCCTGTCCCGGCGTGATTCTCACCGTCGACCTCGGTACCAGCGTCACCAAGGTCACCGTCTGGGGCGAGGACGGTCGGATCGCCGGGGGCCGAAGCTCACTGGTGTCCAATTACACAGTCGACAACCGGGCCGAACAGGACCCGGCGTCGTGGTGGCCCTCGGTCGTGGCGGCCTGCGATGCGGCTCGGTCATCGCTGGGCGCGGACGCGGCCCGAGTGTTCGGGGCCATCGGTGCCTTGGGCTTTGCCGCGGCCCGGCAGACCTTCGTCCCGGTCGCGGCGGATGCCACACCCCTGGGTCCGGCGCTGCTGTGGTCGGACCGACGGGCGGGCGCCGAGGCTGTCTTCTTGTCGGCATCGTTCGACGGTGCCGACGGTGCCGACGGAGCCGACGGTGTCGATGGAGCCGGCACCGTGCGGCGGCGAACGGGCGTCGTGCTCGACGCGGGCTCAGTCGCCGCCAAAGTGGCATGGCTCGAGCGTCACGAGCCCGAGAGGATCAAGGCCGCTCGCTGGCTTCTTGCTCCGAGAGACCTCGTGGCATGGCGTCTCACCGGCGAAGTGGCGACTGATCACACGCTGGCGTCGGCCTCGGGGCTGTTCGAGATCTCGGGTCCGTCGATTGGTGGCGATGGTGCCGACGGTGTCGATGGTGGCGACGACGGAGGTCTCGGGGCGCTCGTCCCCGGTCTCGTCGACGACGTCGCCGACCGGCTCCCCGAGTCCCGACCGTCGAACACGGTGATCGGCGGACTCCTCGGTGGACCGGCGGCCGAGCTCGGATTGGCCGTCGGCATTCCCGTCGTGATCGGCGCCGGGGACCGGGCCTGCGAAGTCCTCGGAACGGGCTCGTCAGCGACTTGGCCGATGGTGTCGTGGGGCACCACCGCCAATGTGTCGGTACCCGTTCGCAGTCTCTCCGCTCCGACACCCCGGGCGATGATCGTGACGCGCGGCGCGCTCGGAGGCTGGCTCCTCGAGGGTGGATTGTCGGCGGCAGGGTCTCTCGTCGACTGGCTGGCGGGCTTGGCCGGCCTCGACGTCGACGTCCTCGTCCAACGTGCCCGGTCGAGCCCGCCGGGGTCGCGCGGGGTGATCGTCCTCCCTTGGCTCGGTGGAGCCCGCGCCCCGTGGTGGCGCGACACGGCCCGGGGGGCGGTCGTGGGCTTGTCGTTCGACCACGATGTCGGTGACATGGCGCGCGCCGTGATCGAGTCGGTGGCCTGGGACGTGAACCGCTGTCTGGAGTCGGTATTCGACGGGCCCTCGGGTGCGACCGCCCCGGACGGACTCGTCCTCGGTGGTGGAGGCGCCGGCAGTGCGCCGTGGACCGAGATCCTGAGTGCCGTCACGGGACTGCCGGCGCGTCGACGACATTCCGGGGAGGCTGCCTCGGCCGGCGCGGCGATGATCGTGGCGCGCGCCATCGGCGCCCAACCCGCGCTCGATCTCGACCGTCTCGACCCCGTCGAGGCCGAGGTATCACCCGATCCGTCCTTGGTGGCGCTCTACGCCACGCTCCGACCGGGCGTCGACGCTGCCGCCGATGCGGTCATCGAGCTGGGCGGGTAGGCCGATGAATCTGGTGACCCGATGAACCGGGTGAACCGATGAACCTGGTGAACCGATGAACCGGATGAGCCCATGAAGGAGGTCCGGCTGGCCTACGGCCGGGAGGGGATCGTGGCGCGGGTCCCCGACGACGCCGTCGTCGTGACCGCCACCGAACTGGCCGGGCTGCCCGACGAGGCCGGGGCGGTGCTCGGGGCGTTGCGTTCGCCGGTCGACGGCCCGCCGCTCGCCGAGCTCATGACACACCAGGCGCGTCACTCCGCCCGCAGCGGACGCAACGGCGGCCCGAGAGTGGCGGTGGTGTTCCCCGACCTGACCAGACCCATGCCCAACCGGACGGTCCTCCCGCCTTTGCTCGCCGAGCTCGAGCGGTTCGGTGCGGGCCCTGACCGGGTGGAGCTGCTGTGCGCGACGGGAACCCATCGGCTCGCCACCGACGACGAGATGGTCGAGCTGCTGGGCCCGGAGATCACGAGCCGCTACACCGTCCATCAACACCGGGCCGACGGGCCCGCCGACGATCACGTCGAGGTGGGTCGCGTCGACGGCACACCCGTGAGGATCGACCGGCGCTACGTCGAGGCCGACGTCCGCATCCTGACCGGGTTCGTCGAGCCCCACTTCTTCGCCGGCTTCAGTGGCGGCCCGAAAGCGACGTGTCCGGGGCTGGCCGCGCTCGAGACCATCCTCGAGGCCCACAGCCCCCGCCGGATCTCCGACCCCCGGGCCACCTGGCTCGTGACCGAGGGGAATCCCGTCCACGACTTCGTCCGGGCCGCGGTGGCACTGGCGCCGCCGACCCTCTCGATCGACGTCGCCATCAACCAACGGCGCGAGCTCACGGCGGTCTTCGCGGGCCCGCTGCCCGACGGACACGAGGCGGCCTGTCGGTTCGTCGAAGAGACGTCGGTCCAATCCGTGGGAGCCCGGTTCGACGTCGTCCTCTCCACCAACGGTGGCTATCCCCTCGACCGCAACCTCTACCAAGCCGTGAAGGGCATGGCCGCAGCCGAACGGGTGGTCTCCGCCGGTGGGACGATCGTGATGGCCGCGCAGTGTGTGGACGGGACCCCTGATGGCGGCTCCTTCGCGCGACTGCTGGCCGAGGCACCGGACCCCGAGGCTCTCGACGCCGTGGACGGGGCGTCGGAGACCGACCGCTGGCAGGCCCAGGTCCTGGGCCGGGTGCTCCGTCATGCCGAGGTCTGGCTCCACTCCCAGGGCTTGACCGACGACGCCGTCCAGGGTGCGTTCCTCCGACCCGTGGCGGACGTGACCGATGCAGTGGCTGAGGCACTCGATGCCTCGGGCCCGGGCCGGAGCGGCCGTCTCTGTGTGCTCCCCTACGGACCGCTCACCGTCGCGTCGGCGACCTGACGGGCGGGGCCGTCCGAACTCTCTGACGAAAGCGTCAGGGATTAGCGTGTCGCAGCTATGGGGGACCCGCTTGTAGGTGAACAGGCGATGTTCGAGGGAGAGCAGCCCCTCTTCAACTTCGTCGTCCCCGACGAGCTCCTCGCCGCCGCGGTCAGCAAGAGCCGGGACAAGGCGGCGGTCGCGGACGTCGCCCTCATGCCCGGCACAGGTGAGGGCAAGCCTCCCCCGCTCCTGGGCATCTTGCGAGAGCACGGCTTCGCGCCCCTGGTCCTGCTCACCGTGGCGGCCATGGTGACCGACACCATCGTCAACGGCATCGGAATCCTGGGCCCGGAGATCAAGAGATCGTTCCACCTGAGCGACACGGGCCTCGGGGCCGTGATCTTCGTGGGAGCCGTCGCCCAGATCGCCTGGGGGATGCCGGTCGCGGTCTTCGCCGACCGGGGCAGCCGAAAGAAGGTCGCCGGGATCACCCTGCTCATCTTCTCGGCCACGGTCCCGCTCATGGCCCTGGTCCATAACGTCTGGCCCTTCGTCTTCCTCTACCTGATCGCGGCGATCGGCCTGGGGTCGAGCGACACCGTCCACAACGCCTATCTGGCCGACGCCTATCCCACCCACGGCCGGGCCCGGATCTTCACCTGGCACAACATGAACGACCCGGTGTCCCAGACCATCGGGATCCTGCTCGTGGGCTACATCGCGGCGGCGACGCACAACTGGCGCTGGGCCCTGGCGCTGGCCGTCCTCGGCGTCCCGGTCGCCATCGCCATCTTCTTCATCCGTGAGCCCGAGAAGGGGGCGAACGAGTCCAGCCACATCCTCAAAGCGGCCGGCATGGACATCGAGACCGAACAGGAGAACGCGCCCAAGGTCCTTCTCGGCTCGGCCATCACCCGGCTGCTGCGGATCCGGTCGCTCTACTACGAGCTCGTGGCGGTGGCCATCCTCGGGTTCGCCGGCACCGGCATCCCGTTGTTCGGCTCGCTCTACTTCCAGCGCCACTGGCATCTCGGGGTGGCGCATCGGGCCGACGTCTTCTCGATCATCGGATTGTCGGCGTTCCTCGGTCTGCCCGTCGTCTTCGTCGTAGGCGACAAGCTCTTCCGACGCGCCCCCGAACAGCCCCTCGTCGTGGCCGGGATCTGCATCGCCGTCTTCGGCGGCCTCTACAGCTTGTCGCTCTACATGCCCCATCTCTGGATGGTCGTGGTCCTCCAATTCCTCGCCCAGTCCGCGGTGGCCCCCTTGTCCATCTGCATCTTCCAGACCCTGGCGGCCACGGCTCCACCGGAGATGCGGGCCATCTGCTTCGGGTTGTTCGGCGTCTACGCGCTGGTCTTCGGTGGATTCGCCGGTGGGATCCTGCTCGGTGCCATCAGCGACGCCTCGAACGTGACCACCGCGCTCACGCTCATCGGCCCGGTGTGCGCGGTGGGGGGAGTGCTGCTCCTCGTCGGGTCGCGCTTCGTCCGCGCCGACATCACCCTCGTCATCGAGGACGTCCTCGAGCGCTACGCCGAGGGCAAACGACGGAAGTCCGGCGGCGAGATCCCGGCTCTCCAGATCCACAACATGGACTTCTTCTACGGGAACCAGCAGGTCCTCTTCGACGTGAACCTCGACGTCCCCGAGGGTGACATCGTGGCGCTCCTCGGCACCAACGGTGCGGGCAAGTCAACGTTGCTCCGGGCCGTGGCCGGGCTCGACCATCCCCATCGCGGCGTGATCCGCATCTTCGGCGCCAACTGCACCTACCTCGAGCCCGAACAGATCATCGACCTCGGCGCGGCCCTGCTCGTCGGAGGGAAGATGACGTTCCCGGGCCTGACCGTCCGCGACAACCTGCGCATCGGGGAACACTCGTTTCGTCGCCAGACGTCTCGGGCCAAGGTCGCCCTCGACGACGCCGTCGGGCTCTTCCCCGAGCTCGAGCCCCGCCTCGACCAGCCCGCCGGGACCTTGTCGGGCGGCGAGCAGCAGATGCTGGCCCTGGCCCGGGTCATGATGAGCAGGCCCCGGTTGCTCATGATCGACGAGCTCGCCTTCGGCCTGGCCCCGATGACCGTCGAGCGGCTCATGGACATCGTCCGGCGGGTCAACGCCGAGGGCGCCACGGTGATCCTCGTCGAGCAGAGCGTGAACCGGGCCATGACCCTGGCGGAGCACGCCTTCTTCCTCGAACGGGGCGAGGTCCGCTTCGACGGCTCGATCACCGATCTGTTGTCGCGCGACGACCTCTTGCGTCCGGTCTTCCTCGCCAGCGTGGGTGACGCGCTGGGCAACGGCGCGCGCGGCGACGGCGCGCTCGGCGACGGCGCGCGCGGCGACGGCTCCCCGAAGAACGGCACCACCACCCTCGTGGCGACGCCCGACCAGACGGGGATTGGCGCCGACACGCCCAACGCAGCGGGGACCGCATCGGACGTGGCGCGCGCGGACGGGCTCTGGATCGCGGGCGCGGGCGCGGGCGCGGGCGCGGGCGGAGCCTCTGACACAGACACA
>JADGOL010000081.1 GCA_017882995.1 Acidimicrobiales bacterium
GGGCGCCAGTGCGGGGGCGCCAGTGCAGGAGAGTCAGTGCGGGGGCGCCAGTGCAGGAGAGTCAGTGCAGGAGCGAGAGCACCAGTCCGGCTTGTCCGAGGTGATAGGTCACCATGATGCCGAGGTCGGCGGACCGGAAGGGACGCACGAAGCGATTCCAGGCGATCATGGTGTCCGACCACACGAACAGGACGGCTCCGACCCCCGCGACCCAGTTTCCCGTCGACAGTGCGGAGGCGAGCATCACCGCGATCACGACGATGTAGAGCCCGACGGGGAGTGCGGGCTCGCGGCGATCTCGAAGCGCACGCAGCACGCGGCGGGCGACCGGCGTCACGAAGACCACCACGGCCGCCCCGGCGATGGCAAGGGCCATGCCGCTGGTGGGGCCCTCGGTCCAGAATCCGCCCACGTAGCAGACGTGGCCGACGAGGAACGCGGCCAGGCCGGCCACGAACATGTCGGCAGGGAGCATGAGAAAGACGTCTCCCGCCAGCGAGCAGACGAGGGCCGCCACGAACCAGACCCGCCGGGATCCGGCGTCGTGGACCGGCGTCAGCGCCACCGCCGTGGCGATCAACGCGACGAGGGTGGCCGGCTTGCACACGTATTCGAGGACGGCGTTCTTGCGAGCGCGTGCCACCCAGTCGCCGACGGCGAACAGCCCGGCCACGACGAGGAAGGTGATCGCCGGCGTGGTCATCGCTCGAAGCGCCTGACGTGTCGGGCTCTCAAGGCTGCCCCGACCAACCGATGGGGCCGAGCTTCTGGGCCATCGCCGCCATGGCCGCCTTCTCGCGTTGCCACACCTCCGCAATCCGTGTCGCGAATCCCTCTCGCAAGAGAGCCTTGTTGGCCATCAAGGCGTCGACGTTGTGGGCGGCGAGCGCCCCCGCGATCGTCAACGCCCGGACGAGCGCGTGGCCGACCGGGGCACGGGCGAAGGCGAACCCGGTGGCGACGGCGTCAGCCGCGCTGAGCGCCGAGCCCGAGAGCATCATCCACGACGCCTGTTGTGGACCGACTCGCAGAGGAAGGAGCCAACTGCTCCCCGCTTCGGCGCAGGTGCCCAACGACACGAAGGGCATGCGGATCTCGGCCGCCTCGTCCACGACCACGAGGTCGCAGTGCAGGAGCAGCGTTGCACCGAAGCCCACCGCCAGCCCGTTCACGCCCGCCACGAGCGGCTTGGGGAACCGGGCCAGGCAATCGAGGAGTGGGTCGAAGTCGACACCGAGCTCGGTACTACCACCGGGGCGGCTCATCTCGTTGAGATCCACTCCGGCCGAGAAGGCCCGACCCCTTCCGGTGAGCACGCACACCGCGACATCGGGGTCTGCGGCGGCGGCTTCGAGTTGTGCTCTGAGGACTCGATAGCCCTCGGCCGTGAAAGCGTTGAGCTTGGTGGGTCGATCGAGGACGAGCACTCGCACCTTGCCGTGATCCTCGACAGACACCGCATAGCTCGAGGTCGACTCGTTCACTGGTCACGCTCCTGGCCGTTCGTCGCCTGCATAAGCTAGAACGTCCGGGCTCGTCGAGACGTGTCTGTGTCGTGAGCCGCCAGGGAGAAGCAGTGGGGACACCGAACGTGTCGAGGACACCGTAGACATGACCGCAACCGAGAGCGCCACTCCGAGTTCCGACGATGTGCTCGTGGATCGGCCCCGGCCCGAAGTGGCGCTCGTCACGCTCAACCGTCCCGATCGGCTCAACGCCCTCACCTCGGAGATGCTGGCCCACATCTACGCGGTGCTCGAGGAGCTCGGCCGCGATGCGACGTGTCGGGTGATCATCGTCACCGGCGCAGGTCGCGGGTTCTGCGCGGGCGACGACCTTCGCGACTACCACGCGCCCGACTGGGTGCCGACCGAGGTGGGCCCGTTCCATTCCCACATGTACCAACAGAAGTACGTGGCCGAGCTCGTCCCTCGGATGCGCGCCCTCCCCCAACCCGTCATCGCGGCGGTGAACGGGCCGGCCGCCGGCGCCGGCTATGCGCTCGCGTTGGGCGCCGATCTCCGGCTGGCGGCCGCATCGGCGGTGTTCGTCGATGCATTCGTGAAGATCGGAGCGTCGGGCGCCGAGATGGGTCTGAGTTGGCTCCTCCAGCGGATCGTGGGTGCGACGCGCGCCGCCGAGCTCGTCCTGACCGGGCGGCGCGTGGACGGTGACGAGGCGGCCCGGATCGGGCTCGTGCTGCAGACCGTCCCCGACGGTGAGGTCGTCGATGCCGCGCTGGCGCTCGCCGAGCAGATCATCGTGAACACGCCCATGGGGACGTGGATGGGCAAGGCCACGTTGTGGTCGAACCTGGAGATCTCGAGTCTCGAGGCGGCCATCGACCTCGAAGCACGCACCCAGATCCTGACCCTCGGGACCGAGGACGCCCGTGAGCAACTCGCCGCGTATCGAGAGGGCCGACCGGCGCGCTACACGAACCACTAGGACCCGCGACCCAAAGAGCTCCCGCCCCGCCTTTTCCGGGGCTCCGCACGATCAACAAACACGCAACGAGCTCCCTAAGGGCTCGGCGAAAGAGTGTCAGGGGTAGGCTCGTTTGCTGTGAGCGACACCTCGCAAGGCGAGGGTTGGTGGTTGGCATCTGACGGGAAGTGGTATCCACCGCAAGATCACCCTTCTGTGACCCAAGCTCCGCCCGCACCATTAGCGGCACCACCATTGAGCACCCCCATGCCTTCTTACGGTGCCGCTACTCCTCATAGCGCCGCTCCCGGACCTATTGGCTCTGGCCCCACCGGCACTCCGGCACCGGGCTATCCCACGCCGCCCGGTTACCCTCCCCCGGGCTCCACCGCGCCGCCCGGCTACGCGGCACCACCTGGGTACACCACACCGCCTGGTTACGCGGCCCCTGCCGGATACGCGGCCCCTGCCGGATATGGCGCACCGCCGGGCTACGGCGCGCCGCCGGGGTTCGGTGCCCCTCCGGGATACCCAGCGCCCGGATACCCAGCGCCCGGATACCCGATGCCGGGGTACGGCCCACCTCCGGGGTACGTCACGTCGGGCGCCCAGCTCCGCATCGACCCCATCTTGAACATTGCTCTGGCACCGTGGTGGAAACGGCTGATCGCCATCCTCATCGACGGCGTCATCTTGGGCTTGGCCGGATTCATCATCTTCCTCAGCCTTGCGGCCGCCCTGGCGGGCCACACCGCGACCACCACAGACAATCGACCCGCCACGGCCGGATCGGTCCTGGGCGCATACTTCGGGCTGATGTTGATCGGCTCGATTCCCGGTGCCATCTACTACGCCATCATGAACGGGTCCCGGCGCGGTCAGACCGTGGGGAAGATGGCACTCGGGATCGCGGTGAGAGACGCCCGCACCGGCGGCCCGATCGGGTTCTGGCGAGCGCTGGGAAGAAACCTCATCACCGTTGTCTTCCGCGTCTTGCTCTACATCCCCTACATCCTCGACTCACTCGCTCCTCTGTGGGACGCGCGCCGTCAGGCCTGGCATGACAAGGTCGTGCACTCGGTCGTCGTTGACCTCAAGCCGTAGTCCTGACGCGGCACCCAGGTGCGAGCACGAACCGCATGATCTCCGACCCGCTCCCCCGGACCCAGCTGTGGCGGCCGATCGGGCCGCCGCCGGGCTGGTACGCCGACCCGTGGCGCCTGTCGTGGTGGCGGTGGTGGGACGGCTACCAGTGGACCCCCTATCTCTACGGCCATTACGGAGCGGGCCCGGTCGTACCGGCATCGGCACCGGTGGAGTTCGTCCCCAAAGGCCCCGGCATCAAAGGTGGGGGCATCGCCGGCATCGGGATCGGCATCGGCTTCGTCGCCTCCTTGGCAGTGGCGATCGGGTACCTGGCCGCGGGTCCGGGCCACCTCGACGCGCACAATCCCTGGGTCATGTTGTGGAGCCAATTGGCGCTGTGGGCCGGGTTCCTCGGTGCGGTGGTGGTGGCGTCGTGGCGCAACGGGACACGCAGTCTGGGGCGCGACTACGGGCTCTGTTGGCCGAAGTTCCACGACGTCACCGCCGGCATCACCGGTGGCTTTCTCGGTCGAGTGCCGTCGACGATCGTCCTCGTCCTCATCGTGCTCGCCACCACGGGCTTCAACAGCCCCAACGCGGCGGGCCGGGAGATCAACGGGACCACTCCCGAAGGAACCGCGGGGTGGGTCATCACGGTCCTGTTCCTGGTCGTCGGAGCGCCCGTCGTGGAAGAGCTGCTCTTCCGGGGTCTCATTCAAGGGGCGTTCACCCGACGGTTGGGTGCGACCCCGGCCATCTTCGTGACGGCCTTGATCTTCTGCTTCGCCCACGTCCTCAACGAAGGCCCGGTGGCACCGTACGTCCTCTTCCCGCCCGCGCTCATCCTCGGGTACCTCAAGCATCGCTCGGGCCGCCTGGCCCCAGGCATGGTCGCCCACGCCACGTTCAACGGCCTCGCCTTCGCGCTCCTGCTCGTTCCCGCCTTCCGGTAGGAGGATCGGGCCGCACCCGGGCGCCACGGACCCCGTGTCGCTAGCGTTGATCGGCATGGCCCTGTTCCTCGATCGCCATGAGGCACCCGGCGCCACCGCCACCGACATCGCCGCCGCCCACGTCCTCGATCTCGCCGTGCAGGAGCGCTACGGCGTCCGCTACGTCACCTACTGGTTCGATGACAACGACGGGATCGTGTGCTGTCTGGCCGAAGGGCCTGACCGTGAGTCTCTTGAAGCCGTCCATCGCGACGCGCATGGTCTGGTGGCCGACAACATCATCGAAGTGGGCGATGGGCCCATCAACGCCTTTCTCGGCGCTCCTCCCCGACACGAACCTGGGA
>JADGOL010000082.1 GCA_017882995.1 Acidimicrobiales bacterium
GCCTCGAGCCGTGCCGCAGAGGCCGGTCCGTCGCCTTGGGCCGGAAGGGACGCGTCCGCGACGGTCAACTGTGCTTCACGTCCGCCCAGGCGACGTCCTTGTCGACCTCGACGTCACGGGGCAGTCCGAGGATCCGCTCCGCCATCTGATTGCGCAGGACTTCGGAGGTCCCGCCTTCGATGGTGTTAGCCCGTGCCCGCAGGAATGTGGTGGCCCGCCCCTCGGCCCGAGTGTCGCCGGGCATCCACGCCGTCGCCGCGATGCCGTTGGCGTCCACGGCGAAATTCGAACGCCGCTGGTTGTACTCGGCGTTGAAGACCTTGTTGACCGAGCCCTCCGGGCCCGGTTGTTGGCCCCGCAGTCGGGCCGAGTTGGCGCGAAAGGCGGTGATCTCCTTCACCTCGGACTCGATGTAGAACTGGGCCAGCCGTTGACGGACGCTGGGGTCGGTGCGATCGGGGATCCCCTCGAGATAGGACTCCCACGGGTCGCGCCGCACCCCTCCGGTGAACGACACCGGGTCGAGCGAGATGCCGGCCAACGCCACGCGCTCGTTCATGAGCGTCGTCCGCGCGCAACGCCAGCCGTCTCCCACGTCGCCCACGCGATTGGCGTCGGGAATGCGCACGTCGGAGAGGAACACCTCGTTGAACTCCGAGGAGCCCGTCATCTGCTTGAGGGGGCGGACATCGACCCCGGGTGACTTCATGTCCAAGATGAAGTAACTGAGGCCCTCGTGCTTGGTGACGTCGGGGTTCGTGCGGGCCAGCAGCATCCCGAACTTGGAGAACTGGGCGATGGTGGTCCACACCTTCTGACCGTTCACGACCCACTCGTCCCCGTCGCGCACCGCCCGCGTCGACAATGACGCCAGGTCCGAGCCCGAGCCCGGCTCGCTGAAGAGCTGGCACCAGACCTCCTCGGCGGAGAGGATCTTGCGCAGATATCGCTCTTTTTGCTCCTGGGTCCCGTGGGCGATGAGCGTGGGGCCGGCGAGCCCTACCCCGAGCAGGTTGATCGAGACGGTCGGCAGCCGGTAGTGAACCAGCTCGGACCGGATCACCGTCTGCATCCACACCTCGCCCGAGAGCCCTCCGAACTCCTCGGGCCACAACGGCGCGGCGTATGGACTGCGTCCGATGGTCCCCTGCCACGTAAACGGATTGAAGCCGCTGTCGGCTTTCAGCTTCTCGAGCTTGTCGTCGGCGCCGCTGTCGGCCGCCTCCATCCACCCCGCCGCCAGATTGTCACCCAACCACGCGCGGAATCCGGCTCTGAACTCCTGTTGCTCGGGAGTGTCCTCGTTCGTCCAGCGCATCGCCCGTGCCTCCCCGACTGACAACTACCGCAAGAGATGGATCGGTGAAACCTCGGCGGTGCCGGCCACGGGTGGACGGGCCTCGTCGGGCCCGTCGGCGGCGAGCAGAATCTGGCGCCTGTCGAGCACCTCGGCCACGAATTCACGGCCCCGCCGGAGGTGGCGCAGGATGTCGCCCTGGCCCTGGGGGCGCGGCAGCATCCACGAGTGGCCGCCGGGCACCCACATGACGTCGATGCCCGTCAGCTCGGCGAATTCGCGTGCCGTGTCGGGACTGACGATGCGGTCGAAACAACCCCAGACCGGGAGGATGGGCACGCCACCGGCGACGATGCGCTCGACCTCGGGGCGCAGGTCCATGGCCATGAGCATCGATCCCACGGGCAAGGTGCGTCCCATGGAGCGAATGTTGCGGTGCGCGTCGGGCCACAAGCCCCGCAGCGTCGACGCCAGTCGGCGTCCGATGAACAGGTCGGGTGTGTCGAGGACGGCCGCCATGAGAAGGTCGGCCACGCCGGCCATGTCGGGGAGCACCGGCGCCAGCAGCGTCACGAGCACCCCACGCCGATGCTTCCAGCCCGGGGTGGCGGCGCCGTCGCGGTAGATGATCCCCAGGACGCGCTCGGGATGGGTGTCGGCGAACTGCACGGCGACCGCACCACCCATGGAGTGTCCGAGCAGCACGGCACGGCGGGCCCCGACCTCGTCGAGCAGATGGCCGACCACGGCGGCGATCTCGGCAATGGTGACGCGCTCCCACGGCAGTGGGTCACTGCCCGCGAATCCGGGCAGGCTGGGGTTGAGCACGCGCCAGCCGAGCGCCTCGGCGAGGTTGCTGCTCTCTCGCCAGTACATCCCGCCGCCGGCGAAGTAGCCGTGCAGGTTGACGGCCCAGATGGGCTCGCTCCCCGGCCCTTCGGGCCCGTGGGCGCCGGTGTTGTCCGACAGGGCGTAGCGCACGCGTCGGCCGTCGACCATGAGCTTGTGGGGGATCATCCGCACCGAATGCCGCGACCCCAGGGCGAGGCCCGGGACGGGCGCGGCTCGGTCCCGATCGGTGTGACGACGCGAAGGAAGCGCGGAAGCTTGCATGGCGACTGCGACGACCCTACCTCAGGCCGGGCCGCTACCCGCGGTACGTGGTCTATCGGGCACGCACCGTCGTACGGATGCGTCGGGCTTCGGGCCAGCCCGCGCCGCCACGTAGCCTCGCCATTCGTGTCCCCGCCCCGCTCGACGTTGCGACGCGCCGCCGCCCAGGCCCGGGTCACCGCCCATGCCGTGCACCACCTCGGACTGCCCACGGTGGGCCTGATCCTGGCCAACTCGGCGCGACGGCGGTTGCAACGAACACCCCCCGGCCCGTCGACGCGAGGTGACGCCGCCCCGGTCTCACCGGGTCGGTTGGAGCGCGTGGAGGTGTGGAGCCCGTACCCGGGCTCGGCGCAATTCCATTTCGAACGGGCCCGGCTCGAGGTCGCCTTCCTCGCCGCCGACACCGTGCGGGTGTCGTGGGGGCCCGGCCCCGAACCCGTGCCCTATGCCATCGCCGGGGACCTCGCCGGTCCGGTTCCCGTGGTCCAGGCCCATCCCATCGACGTCCTGCGCGCCGATGGCGCCTGGGTGCTTCGCAGCGAGGCGCTCGAGGTCACGGTGTCGCCCGACGGGTCGTTGCGCACGGCACGATCCGACGGCACCTTGCTGCGGACCGAGTCGGCCCCGGCGAGGCGCGGTGCGGCGTGGGAGCAGTCGTTCTCCATGCGCGCCGGCGAGCGCATGTGCGGGCTCGGCGAACAGGCTCTGAGCATCGACCGGCGCGGTGCGACGGTCACCTTGTGGAACACCGACCCGGGTGGTTCGTGGGGACCGGGCAAGAGCCCGCTCTACCTCGGCATCCCGGTCGTCGTGTCCACCCACCCAGACGGTGACGTGCTCAGCTTCTACGAGAACTCGACGCGCGCCTCGTTCGAGTTCGGTGAGCCCGCCCACACGGACGGGTCGGGAACGGCCACGGTGCGCTTCGCCGGCGGCGTGCTGCGCCGGTATCTGATCGTCGGAGCGGTGCCGCACCTCGTCGACCGCTACAGCGAGCTCACCGGACGCCCCGCCCTCCCGCCGCGCTGGGCTCTCGGCTATCACCAGAGTCGCTGGGGATACCGGAACGAAGCCGACGTTCGTGCCATCACCGACGGGTTTGCGAAGCTCGGCCTCCCCCTCAGTGCCGTGCATCTCGACATCGACTACATGCGCGGCTTCCGGGTGTTCACGGTCGATCCCGACAAGTTCCCCGATCTCGGTCGCCTGGCGGCAGAGGCAGGTGGTGTCGGGGCGCGCCTGGTGACGATCGTCGATGCCGGTGTGAAGATCGACCCCGACTACACCGTGTTCCGTGAGGGCCGCGATCAGCACCGCTTCTGCACCGACGCCCACGGGCACCTCGCCGAGGGCATCGTCTGGCCCGGGCGCAGCGCCTTCCCCGATTTCACCGACCCCGGCACGCGGTCGTGGTGGGCCGGGAAGTACCGCGCGCTCACCGACGCCGGTGTGGCCGGCATCTGGCACGACATGAACGAGCCGACGTCGATCGCGTTGGTCGGCGACCCGACGCTTCCCACCTCGACCCGCCATCACTTCGACGGACGCGGCGGAGACCACGCCGAGGGCCACAACCTCTACGGGTTGCTCATGAACCGCGCCGGGTACGAAGGCCTGAAAGCTGCGCTGCCCGAGCGGCGGCCGTTCATCGTGTCGCGTTCGGGATGGGCGGGCATGCAGCGCTGGGCGTGGAATTGGACCGGGGACGTCGCCTCGACATGGGAGTCGATGCGCCAGCAGGTGGCCACGGTCATCGGGCTCGGACTGTCGGGGGTCCCGTACTCGGGATCGGACATCGGCGGCTTCAGCGGCGTCCCCGACGACGAGCTCTACCTGCGCTGGCTGCAGATGAGCGTGTTCATGCCCTACTGCCGTACCCACTCGGTGCGCGGCGTCCCGCCCCGGGAGCCGTGGTGCTTCGCCGAGCCCACCCGACAACTCGTGGCGGCGTGGATCCGGTTCCGCTACCGGCTCCTGCCGTATCTCTACACGCTGGCGCACCTGGCTTCGGAGAGTGGCGCGCCCCTGATCCGCCCGTTGTGGTGGCCGAGCAATGACACCGGCACCGGCACCGGCGCCGGCGCCGGTCTCGATGTCGATGACGCCTTTCTTCTCGGTGACGCGCTCCTGGTGGCACCGGTCACCGAGACCGGCGGCCGCCGGCCGGCCGTGGCGCTTCCCGCCGGACGCTGGAGGAGCATCTGGGCCGATGACGGCGACGACCACGTGTCGGTGCTGACCCCGATGGAGCGGATCCCCGTGCTGGCCCGGGCCGGATCGGTCGTCCCCCTCGACGACGGATGGTCGGATCCGGGCGGCCTGTGTCGTCTGGACGGCGACACCGGTCAGGCCGCGTCGTGGGGGGCAACGTCGGGCGCGTTGGCGCTCGACCACGCTCCTCGCCTTCTCGCCTTTCACTGTTGGCCCGACGAGGACGGTGCCGCGGCGGGGACGTCCATCGACGACGCCGGCGACGGGGAGGGCCCGGTGCGACGCGACACGCTGCGCCTGGAGGGGGCTCGCCCCGGTGCCACGACCACGATGACGTGGGAGCGCGCCGGAGACTTCGCACCACCGCCGGCGCTGCGGGTGGTGCTCCACGGTCTGACCATGGAGCGTGCCGTCGCCGACGGCGTCGAGGTCCCGGTGTCGGGGAGTGTGGTCGAGGCCGCCGCCTTCTCCGAGCTGACACTGGAGGGGTTGCGCCCGGCGAACCCACTCGGAGTCTGAGGAGCCGGGGTGCGACGTCGCGCCCGCCGTATCGAGGACAGCGGTCGTGGGCTGATCGCACCCGAAGAGGTCGAACGCGACGGCGTGATCCTGCGCCGGCTGACGGCGGACGACGCCCCCGCCGTGTCGAGGGCGGCCACCGAGAGCCTCGAGCACCTCGGCCCCTGGATGCCCTGGGCGACGCCCGAAGGCACCTCGCTCGAGACCCAGCGCGAACGCCTGCTCGGCCCCGCCACGTTGTGGAACTCGGGGAGCGGCTACGAGTACGGCATCTTTCTCCCCGACCGAACCCTGGTGGGCGGGTGCGGCCTGCACCGTCGCATCGGGCCCAGTGCGCTCGAGATCGGGTACTGGGTCCACGTCGACCACACCCGCCGCGGCATCGCCACCGAGTGTGCCGGCGCGCTGACCGCCGTCGGGTTCGGGTTGCGCGGCATCGAACGCATGGAGATCCATTGCGACGAGGCCAACGTTGCCAGCGCGTCGGTCCCTCCCAAGCTCGGCTACCGGCTCACCGGTCGCGTCGACCACGAGCCCGAAGCTCCGGGCGAGGTGGGGTCCCGGTTGATCTGGGTGCTCTATCGCCGCGAGTGGGAGGCGCGTCCCCCGCGTGCCACGCCCTCGGGCGCGTAGTTTGAACCCCATGTCCGAAACAGGGTCCGGAGGACCGGAGCGCTCGGTCCCGGCTCCACTCACCGCAGCGGTGTTCCACGAGATTCTCGACGAGCTGCGAGCCCTCGAGGGTCGCCTCTTCCTCCCCGACGTCCCCCTCGACGAGCTGAGCGTCCTCGAGGGCTACAAGTGGATGTTCTCCATTCTGGCCGTGGGCCTCGACGCGCACGTGTGGGCCGACCCGGCCCGACCGCGTTTCGTCGACATCGTGGGGCCGTACCGGAAGTGGGGTGGCGACAACGCCGATGCCTACTACCAGTACGCGCCGATCGACCCCGACCGGACCTACATCGTGACCGGGCGCAAGGGTGATGCCGACTACCTCTCGCTCTCGGTCTACGGCGGTCCGTCGGACGGGCGCTACTCCGAGCGCATCGTCGGCACCATCAACCACCGCACCCTCGAGTTCTCCGCGGACGGGGCCTTCTCCCTCGTGCTCAGCCCCGAGCCCCACGACGGCGCGTGGATGAAGCTCGAGCCCGACGCGGTGTGCGCCATCACCCGCGACTATCTCGCCGACCCGGTCCATGGCCGTCGGGCACAGTGGCACATCGAGTCGGTCGACCCGCCCGCCACGCGGCGCGAAGACGATGCGGATCTCGCCCGCCGGTTCCGGGCCACGCTCACCTGGATCCGCGACCAGGCCGCCATCGTGCCCATCCCGCTGGGCACGCCCAACACCGTCGACGAGCCCTACGGAGTGCCCAGCCAGACCTTCGGGTGGGCGGCCGCCGACGCCGCGTACGCCATGGGCTCCTACGAGCTCGCTGAGGACGAGGCGCTCGTCATCGAGGGCCGGTCACCGGTCTGTGCGTTCTGGAACGTCTGTCTGTGGAACCAGTTCCTCCACACCTACGACTACGCCTATGAACGCGTCACCCTCAACGGTCATCAGGCCGTCTACGAACCCGACGGGTCGTGGCGTGTCGTGGTGGCGCGCCGGGACCCGGGTCACCCCAACTGGATCTCGACCGCCGGTCATTCCCGGGGCCGGATCTGGTTCCGCTGGTTCCTTCCCGAGGCGACGCCGTCGCGACCGACGACACGCGTCGTTCCCGTGACGGATGTGGCGGGGCTGTGAGCGCCCGCCCGGCCCCGGTCGTCCTCGACGATCTCGCCCACCCTCGTTTCTCCCCCGAGATCGACCTGCTGCGCGCCGGCTTGGTGGAGATGGCGCCGTCGTGTCCGATCGAGCCCGACGCGCTGTGTGGTGCCGCAGTGGAGCAGACCGGGCTATCGGACTTCGGCGACGGTGCCTTCCGCCCGCGCCTCGAGGTCTTGTGCTCGGCACTCCACGACGAGGCGGGTCTGAGCGCGTCGGGCGTCGTGAGCTGGTACAGCCAGCTGTTGCAACTGCTCAAGAACCGACTCCTGGTCCAGGACCTCGTGACGCGCCACCCCGAGATCCACGACGTGCGCATCGAGCGCCCCATCATCATCTGCGGGTTGCCCCGCACCGGCACCACGCACCTCCACAACCTCATCAGTGCCGATCCGGCCCTGCGTTCGCTGCCGTACTGGGAGAGCCTCGAACCGGTGTTGCCCGACGCCGAGCGCCCCCGGCCCGACGAGCCCGACCCGCGCCTCGCCCGCACCGCCTTCGCGCTGGAGGTCCTCAACCAGGCCCTGCCGTACTTCAACCGTATGCACGAGATGACCGTCGACCACGTGCACGAGGAGATCCAGCTCCTGGCCATGGACGTCTCCACGATGTTCTTCGAGACCCAGGCGCTCATGCCGTCGTGGCGCGACCACTTCAAGGCCGAGGACCAGACCCCGAGCTACGAGTATCTCCGCACCGTGTTGCAGGTCCTCCAGTGGCTCCGGGGCGGCACCCGGTGGGTGCTCAAGTCACCCCAGCACCTCGAACAGTTCGCACCGCTTGTGTCGACGTTCCCCGACGCCACCTTTGTGGTGACTCACCGTGACCCCGCGTCGGTCACGGTGTCGCTCGCCACGATGATCGCCTACACCGCCCGCATGGCGATCGAGCACATCGACCTCATGGCCATCGGCCGGTACTGGTCGGCGCGCTGTGAGGACCTGTTCCGAGCGTGTGCCTCGGATCGAGATCTTCTTCCGGCGGACAACTCGATCGACGTCGTGTTCCACGAGTTCATGTCGGCGGACATCGCCACCGTCGAGAAGATCTACGCCGTGGCGGACCAACCCTTCACCGTGCAGACGCGCCGGGCCATGGAAGGGTTCATGGCGCAACACCCTCGAGGTCGTCACGGCACCGTCGTGTACCGGCCCGAGGAATTCGGCATCGACCGCGCCGAGCGTCACGATGCGCTCGACTCCTACATCCGCCAATTCGGGGTCGAGAGGGAAGAGCGCCACGCCTGAGCGGTACGCGGCCTCCCTCTGAGGCCCGTTGGTGGTGTTGGCACGACGCCAGGTCCACGTGCTGACCACCTTCGTTGTGCAGCGCTCCCGAGCCACAATGAGGGGGGAGGGTCCGATGGCGGCGGACCGATCGGGGTGACATGCAGCGATTGACCGGAGGGCCCCGTTGAGCGGACGCGTGTTGCCTGTCGCCTGGTACCGGTTTCGGGCCACGTTGCACCGTCGGCGGGGCGGGTACCTCACGGTGGTGGTGCTCGTCGGGCTGCTCGGCGGCGTGGCCATGGGCGCCATCGCCGGTGCCCGTCGGACCCAGTCCGCCTTCCCGGCCTATCTGGCCGCCACCAAAGCCTCGGACCTGCAGTTCCTGGCCTACGGCCCGGCCAACGTCCCGACCACGAACCTTCTCGCACAACTCAGACGTGAGCCCGGCGTCAAGAGCGTGGGGAGCTCCCCGTATCTCCTCATGGAGCAGCTCGGGGCGAACGGAAGGCCGGTTTCGGGTGGCGCCAACACCGGCGACATCCAAGAGCTCGGAAGCGAGGGAGGGATGTATGTCACCCAGGACCGGGTGACGGTGGCCGAGGGCCGACTGGCCGATCCGCGACGGGCCGACGAAATGGTGGCCACGGCGCAAGCGGCCCGCATCTCGGGCTGGCACCTGGGTGAGACCGTCGCCTTCGGCGCCTTCACGCTGGCCCAGGCCAACTCGCCGAGCTTCGGCTTCCTGAGAACCAAGCCGGCGGTACGGGTCTCGGTCAAGCTCGTCGGCCTCGTGGTGCTGTCGAGCCAGGTCGTCCACGACGACGTCGACACCTTCCCGACCGACGTGCTCATGACTCCGGCCCTCACCCGTCGATTGAGCCACAGCGGGGCGTTCCCGACCTACGGGCTGCGTCTCGACCACGGGAGTCGTGACGTCGCCACGGTCGAGCGCGACATCATCGGCCTCCTGTCTCCGGGCAGTCCCTACACCTTCCACGTCACGTCCGTGGTCGAGGGACAGGTCGAGAGGGCCAGCAAGCCCGAGGCCATCGCGCTGGGCGCCTTCGGTGCCATCGCAGCGTTGGCGGCGTTGCTCATCGCCGGTCTGGCCATCAGCCGGGCACTGTGGGAGAACGGCGAGGACCTCGACGTCCTGCGCGCCCTCGGGGCCGACCCCATGACCACGACGGCCGACGCCCTGCTCGGTCTGCTCGCGGCGGTCGTCGTCGGGGGACTGGTGGCGGTGGGGGTCGCCGTGGGTCTGTCACCGTTGGCGCCGATCGGGCCGACACGCCAAGTGGACCGAGTGCCGGGGATCGCTCTCGACTGGACGGTGCTCGGGATCGGGCTGGCCGTCTTGACGCTGGGCCTCGGCGCGTTCACCGCGGTCCTCGCCTATCGCCGGGCCACCCGCCCCCTCGGTGAACGCGCCGAGCCCGTGGAACGGCGATCGCGCCTCGTCAACGCGGCGGCCAGGGTGGGGCTCCCGCCACCGGCGATCGCCGGGCTGCGGTTCTCGCTCGAGCGAGGCCACGGGCGCAGTGCCGTGCCGGTGCGCTCGGCGCTCATCGGCGCCGTGCTCGCCGTAACGGTCGTGGCGGCGACGCTCACGTTCGCCAGCGGCCTGCACACGCTCGATTCGCATCCCGCCCTGTACGGGTGGAACTGGAGCTATGCCATCGACTCGCCCGGTGGCAACAACATCCCACCTGCCGCCGGTCGGCTCCTCGACCACGACCGCGACGTGAGCGCGTGGACGGGGTTCAACTTCGCCAGCGTCCAGATCGACGGGCTGACCGTCCCGGCGCTGCTGACGGCCCAGCGTGGACCCCTCGATCCGCCCCTCCTGTCGGGGCACGGGATCGACACCAAGCACGAGATCGTCGTCGGCGCCGCCACCCTCGCCGCCCTGCACAAGAAACTCGGTGCCACGGTCACGGTCAGCTACGGCAGTCCCCACGACGCCCCCGTCTACGTCCCACCCACGCCCCTGAAGGTCGTGGGCGTCGCCACCATGCCGGCCATCGGGAACGCCGGCACCCTCCATGTGTCGATGGGGACCGGTGTACTGCTCCCGACGGGTGTCGAACCTGCGGCGATGAAACGGGCTCTGCAGAGTCCCGACCCCAACCAGAACGGGCCGCAGATCGACGTGGTGCGGCTCCGTCGGGGCGTGACGGCCGCGGCGGGGCGCGCGTCACTGCAACGCATCGCCGAGACGGCTACCAAGGTGATGGCCGCCGATCCCATGACCGCAGGTGACAACTTCAACGTGCTGGGCGTCCAGCGCCCGGCCGAGATCGTGAACTACCAATCGACCGGCGCCACCCCTGCCACGCTGGCGGCGGGGCTGGCGGCCGGGGCGGTCGTGGCCCTCGGTCTCACCCTGACGGCCTCGGTCCGGCGTCGTCGTCGGGACCTGGCGCTGCTCAAGACACTCGGCTTCACCCCGCGGCAGTTGGCGACCGCCGTGGCCTGGCAGGCGTCGGTCGCCGCCAGCGTGGGGATCATCATCGGCGTGCCGGCCGGGATCGCGCTCGGCCGGTGGCTGTGGACCCTCTTTGCCCGTGCGATCTATGCCGTGCCCCAGCCGTCGGTGCCCGTTCTCGAAATCGTCTTGGTCGGTCTCGGCGCGCTCGTTCTGGCCAACGTGGTGGCCGCTGTCCCCGGGCGCATCGCAGCCCGAACGTCGACCGCGCACGTGCTTCGCGCTGAATGAGTTTCACACTGAGTTGGGCCCGTGCCCGTGCCCGTGCCGACGGAGGGGCACGGGCCGCCGTCTACGCGCTCGCCCCGGGGCGCAACGCCGTCACCGCCTCGTCCACCGTCGAGAAGATCCGGTCCCGGCCGATGCGGTCGAGCAGTCCGCTGCGGGCGAGGTTCTGCGGCGCGCCGCCCACCGCCCGCGCCAATCCCACGACGACGTGGGAGCGCGCGAGCTCGTCCACGAGGGCGCGTACCGTCCTCGTCCCGGTGTAGTCGATGTCGGAGATGGCATCGGCGTCGATGACGAGCACCGCCGGCGGGGTCGTCGCCTCTGCCAACGCCTTGTGGATCTCGGCCTGGAACACCGCCGCGTTGGCGTAGTACACCGGCGCCAGCCACTGGACCACCACCACACCGGGCACGGTCACGGGCCGGTCGTGGTGGCTGAGTGGCTCCCAGCTGGTGGAGCCGGGGATCTTGCCGAGGACGTAGCTGTGGGGTCGCGCCGAGCGTCGGGTGCGATCGAGGATGGCGAGGCCCACGGCCACGCCGATCCCTTGCTCGACGCCGACGAAGGCCACCGTGAGCAGCGTCACGATGGCGAGGCCGAATTCCCACTTGTCGAAGCGGAACACCGACACCAGCTGGCCCACGTGGAAGAGGCGCGTGGCGACGAAAATGAGAATGGCCGCCAGCGTGGCCAGGGGCACGTCGGTGAGCAGGCCCGCGGCGGGAATGACGAGCACGACGCCCGCTGCCGCGGCCAGGCCCGCGAACTGGGTCCGGCCCCCCGCCGAGGCCACCGCCCCGGTGCGGGCCGGGCTGGCGTTGGCGGCGAACGCCCCGGCCAGGCCGGCCAGGATGCTGCCCGCGCCCACACCGACGAAGTCGCGGTTCACGTCGACGGCATAGCCACCCTGGTCCGCGAAGGCGCGTGTGGTGGCGGCGCTCTGGCTGAGCACGACCAGGGCCACCACCGCCGCGATCGGCACCACATGGCCCAGTGACGACCACGACAGGTCGTTGAGCCCGATGTTCGGCGCACCGTGGGCGACGGTCCCGAGAACGGGCACGCCATGGCCGTGCAGTCCCGCGGCGGCGACGACGAGAGTCGACCCCACCAGGCCGAACAGCGCCGCGGGCAGCTTGCGATCGATGCGCTCGGCCGCGGTGACGACGGCGAAGACCGCCACCCCGATGCCCAGTGCCCAACCGTTGGCCTGACCGAGATGCCCCAAGACGTTGGCGACGCGGTGCACGGTCGACCCCGACACCGGCGGCAGTGCGAAGAGGTCGGGAAGTTGGTGGACGACGATGATCACCGCCACACCACCCAGGAACCCGGTGATGATGGGCGCGGAGAGGAAGTCGGCGATCCAGCCCAGCCGCAACAGTCCCACCACGGCCACGAGCACGCCCACGGTGACCGCCAGCAGCGACACGAGTGCCATGTAGTGCGCCGAACCGGTCGGCGAGATGTGGGCGATCCCTGCTGCGAACAGCGGTGCGATGGTGGAGTCGGCGCCCACCGAGAGCTGGGGGGCCGAGCCCAGGACAGCGAACGCGATGGTCCCGGCGATGAAGACGTAGAGCCCGGTGATGGGAGGCATCCCGGCCAGGCGCGACGTCGCCAGTTGCTCGGGGACGGCGATCGCCAACAGCGTGAGCCCGGCGAGGAGATCGGGGGCCAGCCACCGGCGTCGGTATCCGTGCAGTGAGCTCATGAGGGCCGGCATCTGCACCCACCGGCCCGGCTCGGGAGACACCGTCATCGGTTCGGTCCCCTCTCCGCCGAGGCGGTGGTCACGGGTCGAGGTCGAGCCAGTGTCGCACGCTGGAGACCACGGTGACCTCGGGATGCGACCACACGAACCGCTCCACCTTGTCCAGGATCTCCTCCACGTGATGGGCGTCGGGGGCGACCGTGGCGAACCCGATGCTGGTCCGCTGCCACAGGTCGTGGTGGGCGACCTCCGACGCCGACACCCCAAAGCGGCGCCGGGCCGTCTCGACGAGGTGGCGGACCACGGCGCGCTTGGCCTTGAGGGAGTCACTCGCAGGGATGTGGAGCTCCATCTCTTGTGCGGCGACGTGCATGGTGGTCACGGCCCGGCCGAGGCTACAGGGGGCGTGCCTCGTGGCGCCGCTGCCTGAATCAAGTCAGGGTGACGGTCGGCGCCAGAGCTCGTGGTCACACCTTGGGACGTCGGTGAACAGCACAACGTGGTCGGGGTCGGGGTCGGGGGTGATCCCACTCACCTCGCTCATCGCAGCTGCAACTGATCGCCTGGCCATGACAGGCGGGGCACTCCTCGAGGTCACAACCATGGTGATGGATGCCTCCCGGGGGCGTGCCACAGTCGCTGCACGCGAATCTGGCCGGCACGGGCCGAAATCGACTCTCTTCGCCCCAGGGCAGCGGTTCGTAGACCTTGCCGGCGATGAGGAAGGGATCGAAGTTGCAGCTGATTCTGCTCAGCATCTCTCCGTTACACAGTGAGCACACAGCCACCGGTGGACCCCCTCAAGTCGATGGTCGACATCGATGAGGGACATGGTTGCACCCGGCTGTTACATCGGTACGTTCGTTTTCGTCGAGGCCCTGTCACACCCTCCTGCTTCACTATCCCCGTGGATCTCGATGTCCTCATTGAGGCGATCGATCGTTTGAGCGGATCAGATCCGTCGGCTTGCGCCGACCCGGAGTCGATCGAGATCCTCCAGCGTCAACTTGCTCGCCTCGACTCCTTCGTCACCAACGCGACAGCGGCATTCGATGCTTCGGGGAACTAGGTGCCCGATGGCGCTCGCAACGCGTCGGGATGGCTGGTGGCCCGGTGTCGACTGCCGAAGGCCCGGGCCCGAGCCATGATCCGCAGGGGTCGCTCTCTGCGCCACCTGCCTGATTGCGCAAGAGCTTGGGCC
>JADGOL010000083.1 GCA_017882995.1 Acidimicrobiales bacterium
ATGACGGGCGTGTTGGTGGAGACGGTGTTCCCGACGAGATCTTGGTTGAGACCGGCGTAGGCATAACAGGTCGCGTATTGCACTTCGGACGCTTCCAGCTGAACCGCCTGTGTCTCGGCGTCCCGGATCGGCATCCACGCCACATCCACTGCCGTCGTGATCGTGGTCGGCGCCGAGATCAACGGGGCGGGCCTGACCGCAATGCCCTGGTGGGTGCTGGGTGCAGCCCCGCTACACGCCGAGAGCAGGAGGCCGCCGATCACGATCGTGCTCAATGCCGACGCTCCACGCATAGAAGGGGAATCGGCATCTGGGCTCCCGATCTTGATCATGGGGCACCAGTATGCAAATGGAGGGTGATCCAAGCGGGAGATCACCCCGCCGACCTGGCATCTCTGCAAGGCGCACCAAGCGAGTCCGGGACCCGCTGCTAACGCCTGGCTCCCTACGGCCGGCCTCCACGAAGTCAGGTGCGCACGGCGAAACGCGGGCCTGAGCCCGTATCGCGTCAGTTCAGATCTACGTTCACATCGAGCGTCAGCAGGTCGGTGGCCCAATATGACCTTGCCTTTGAAATGCTCTTTGGCCTGGTCGATCCACTCGTGCTCGGTGCCGGGTGCGGGGGCGGGCACGAGATGGGTGAGGACGAGTGTGTGGACACCATTTCGAGCCGCAGTCTTTGCGGCATCGGATACCGACGAGTGGTAGTCAAGTACATCGGTGAGTCGTGGCAGCCCAATCTGCTCGATGAGATCGCGCCGGACAACAGTGTGCACGAGCACATCAGCGTCGGCACATAGTGAGTCAAGACCCGCACATGGCACGGTGTCGCCGGCGATGACTACCGATCGCCCTCCTTCGTCGATTCGGAATCCGACGGTCGGTCGGACAGGCGCGTGATCAGTGGGAGCGGCCGTGACCCTGACCGTGCCATCTTCGAAGACGACACCTCGATCAACCTCGGTCACGATGGCGGCAGGTCGCCACGTCAGGTCGCCGTGGTGGGCGAGGCGGTAGCCGATGTCTGGTTCGAGCATCTTCTCGGTGTCTCGGAGGAGTGCGGCGGTGCCGTCCGGACCGAAGACGGGTAGGGGACTCGGTGCGAAGGACAACACCCAACGGGTCGTGAAGATGTCGTTCAGGTCGGAGATGTGGTCGCTATGGAGGTGGGTCAAGCACAAGGCCCGGAACATCCCAGCACCCGAGCCGGCGGCCGCGGCGCGCATCAAGACACCGCGCCCACAGTCGAAGATCAAGTCCCCGGCCGAGGTACGAACCAAAGTCGACGGGCCTGCACGCGCCGGATCGGGAAGCGGGCTGCCACTACCCAGAATGATCACCTGCATGAGCGCTCCTCACATCGGGTCCGGTGCATGCTAGGTCCGTCCCCGGGGCGCGCGATCCCGCCAAATAGTCAGATCACCAGTCGGTCAGCGAAGCGCTTTGCGAACAGATAGGCATCCCCGGGCCACCGGGCCGAGACGTAGTTGCCATCTTGGACGACGAATGCAGGGCCATCGTCGGATGCGGTCCCGCGCTTGGAGAGGACCCAAGGGCCTCGCACGAAGTCGGCAGGATCGCGTAGCGCGTCCCGCACCTCGTGCTCGACATACTCGGGATAGGTGCGGTAGTAGCGCCCCAGTCGCCACGCGGTCGCAAGGAACGCGGATCGCTCCATGTATTTCGGGAGACAGGTGGTCCGGCGCCCGTGCAGGAGACTGAGTCCAGTTGCCGGATCGCGCGTGCGGGCGAGAACGAGAACGCCGTGACAGATGGCACCGGCCGGCCGGCCGAGGGCCCAGTACTCGGCGACCTTGCCGCGGAGCACCTCGCTTCCCAAGTACTGACGCATACCGGGCGCGTGTCCACCGGGCAGGATCAGACCACCGAACTCGTGGGGTTTGATGTCCTCCCAGGCAATCGGTGTCTGGAACTCTTCGTCGGAGTCCATCTGGCGATAGAACGCCTTCGGCTCGGCTGCCGCGCCCAGCTGTCCAAAGATGACTCCGTCGAGCAACCGCTGGTCGGCTCGGGGCGCGGTACCACCATGCTCGGTCGCGAATCGGACGACATGGCCCAGGCGGGTCAGCAGCCGCCAGGGGACCGCAACCTCGGTCACGTCGAAGTCGTGGTCGGGCAGGGGAATCAGAACAGTGGCGATGCCCCTGACGTTAGTGTCACCGGACTCATCGAGCGCCGCCTCGGGCTCTTGGGTATCTATGCGTCGAATGGGGCGACGACTCTGCGGAGGAGCCCGGCCAGCGTGGCGCGCTGTGTCGTATCGAGGGACCCGAGGATGGCGTTCTCGCGGGCAGCCAGATCACGAAGAGCAAGGTCGACCCGCCGCCGCCCCGCCACGGTCAGTTGGACGCGGACTGACCGGGCGTCGTTCGGGTCGGGGCGACGACGAACCAGGCCTCGTTCCTCGAGACGGTCGATCCGGTTGGTCATGGTGCCCGATGTGACCAGAGTCTGGGCGAGGAGTTGGCCGGGAGACAGGTGATGCGGGGGATCGGACCGGCGGAGGGCCGAGAGCACGTCGAAGGTCCAGGTCTCGAGGTCGTGGCGAGCGAACACGACGGTCCGTTGGCGCTCCAGATAGCGGGCCAGCCGGGCGACGCGCGAGAGCACCTCGAGCGGAGACACGTCGATGTCGGGCAGCGCCCGACGCCACCCCGACAGCAGACGGTCAACCTCGTCTTCCATCTGATCCTCCCGGGAGTGGGACCTGACCCCCACTATATCTTGACATCGAGAGATACTTTCTGTAACTCTCTTGATATCGAGAGAGTGTGAGGAGACGCTGGTGGCCGTTGCTCCAGGGGGTCCACACCGAGACGACGACCAGCTACCCCGCACCCGGGCGGTGGCGACGTCGTCGACCCCGCCGTCGCTCGTCGAGCCGGTCTACGCCCGGTGGGCCGAGGGCGTGGCCCTGGGTCGCGAGCGCCTCGGGAGGCCGCTCACGTTTGCGGAGAAAGTCCTCGTCAACCATCTGCGCCATCCCCGCCGTCAGGAGTTGTCGCGCGGGCGCAGCTACGCGGATCTCGATCCCGACCGAGTTGCCCTCCAGGACGCCCTCGCCCAGATCGTGGCACTCCAGTTCCTCGTCGCCGGCTTGGATGAGGTCACGGTGCCGACCACCGTCCACTGCGATCACCTCATCCAGGCCAAGGTGGCCTCCACCGTCGACCTCCGATCGGCATTGGACGCCAACGCCGAGGTCTACGACTTCCTGCGAGCTGTCTGTGCCAGGTTCGGCATGGGATTCTGGAAGCCCGGCTCCGGGATCATCCACCAGGTCGTCCTCGAGAACTACGCCTTTCCCGGCGGGATGATGATCGGCACGGACAGTCATACCCCCAACGCGGGGGGGTTGGGGATGGTCGCCGTCGGCGTCGGCGGCGGTGACGCCATCGACGTCATGACCGGTCAGGCGTTCAACGTGCGCTGGCCCAAGCTCATCGGCGTGCATCTCACCGGATCGCTGTCGGGTTGGGTATCGCCCAAAGACGTGATCCTCAAGGTCGCCGAGCTGCTCACCGCGACCGGTGGTACCGGCGCCATCGTCGAGTACTTCGGACCCGGAGCCGACACGATCAGCGCGACGGGCAAGGCGACGATCTGCAACATGGGAGCCGAGGTCGGGGCCACCACGTCGCTGTTCCCGTTCGATGCCAACATCGCCGCCTACCTGACCGCCACCGGACGCGGAGAGCTGGCCGAACTCGCATCGACGATCGCCGACGAACTGCGTGCCGATCCCGCTGTGGTCGCGGACCCAGGCCGGTGCTTCGACCGGGTGATCGAGATCGACCTTCAGACACTGACTCCCATGATCAGCGGGCCCGATACCCCCGATCTCGCCCACCGCGTGGGTGAGGTGGGTGCGTGGGCACACGACAACGGGGTGCCGTCGGAGATCTCGGCCGCCCTCGTCGGTTCGTGCACCAATTCCTCCTACGAGGACATGACCCGGGCCGCCTCGATCGCCCGGCAGGCATCGGCGCATGGCCTTCGAGCCAAGACCCGGCTTCTCATTACTCCCGGATCCGAGCAGGTGCGAGCCACCATCGAGCGTGACGGCCTGCTTGCTGACCTTCAAGCCATCGGTGGCACTGTGCTGGCCAACGCCTGTGGTCCGTGCATCGGCCAATGGGACCGGAGCGATCCCGATCCGGGCCAGCTCAACACGATCGTGAACAGCTTCAACCGCAACTTCCCCAAACGCAACGACGGGAACGCCAACACGAAGGCATTCGTCACGTCGCCCGAGATGGTCATCGCCTACGCCCTAGCCGGGACGCTCGACTTCGACCCCCTCACCGACTCGATCACGACCGACTCCGGGGTGAGCGTGAGGCTTGCCCCACCCACCGGTGACAAGCTCCCGTCGCGCGGCTTCGACCCCGGCGAGTCCGGTTTCATGGTGCCTTCCCATGACGACTCGGAGACTCCCATCGCGGTGTCGCCGACTTCTGATCGGCTGCAACTCCTGACCCCCTTTCCGGCCTGGGACGGCCAGGACTACATCGACCTTCCGGTGTTACTCAAGGCCAAGGGGAAGTGCACGACCGACCACATCTCGGCGGCGGGCGCGTGGCTCCGCTACCGCGGCCATCTGGAGAACATCTCCGGCAACCTGTTCCTCGGAGTGATCAATGCGTTCACCGGCGCGACCGGCGAGGGCAAGGATCCGTCCGACGGTCGGACCCGATCGTTTCCCGAGATCGCCGAGAACCTGGCTCGATCCGGGAGGTGGTGGTGCGCGGTGGGTGACGAGAACTACGGCGAAGGCTCCTCGCGCGAGCACGCTGCTATGGAGCCCCGGTACCGCGGCGGGCTCGTGATCCTGGCCCGGTCCTTCGCCCGGATTCACGAGACCAACTTGAAGAAGCAGGGCCTGCTTCCACTCACCTTCGCCGATCCCACGACGTACGACTTGATCGGCGAGGACGACCGGATCTCCGTCCTCGACCTGGCCTTGCTTGCCCCCGAGACGCCGGTGGTCTGTCGAGTTGCCAAACCCGAAGGCAACGGCTTCGAGTTCAGTTGCACTCACACGTTCAGCTCAGACCAACTCGAATGGTTCAGAGCAGGCAGCGCGCTGAACGTCATTCGCCGACGAGGCTCGAGCGACGGCCCACCACCTGGCTGAACATGGCGTGACCAGGATGTACGCGGCAAGTGCCGGTGGGGCATCAACGCCAGGCGTAGTGCTGGCACGAGACCGGAACACCGGCTGACCCCCTTGGTCGAATCCCGCCCACCGGTCACACTGGGGCGAGGAGGTCGGTGTGGGGGCTTTCAGGCTGGTGTTTCGCGCCCAGATGCGCCGCCGTTGGCGCTCCTGGCTCGCCCTGACCTTGCTGCTAGCCCTCGTCGGGGGTCTGGTTCTGGCTGCCACCGTGGCGGGACGCCGTACGGCTTCGGCGTTCCCACGATTCGTGGCCGAGTACGGCTTCGACACCGCCGTGTACACCACCCAGCCCTTTCCGACCCAGGCAACGCTCCCCGAAGTCGCCTCTGTCACACGGATCCTCGGTCTGGATACGGGGCGCCCGACATGCACGTCCTGCACCCACCCCATCAACCCCACGGACTTCGGTGTCGTCTTCGCACCCCCGAAGGCCAGACCCGTCTTCAAACTCGTCTCGGGGCACCTCCCCGATCCGTCCGCACCCGACCAGGTGCTCGCATCGTTCACTCTTCAACAGGACGACGGAGTCCATCTGGGAACGGTCATCGATGTGCCGATGTTCTCCCGGGCACAGACATCGGCCTATAACAACGCCACCGGGGCACTCCCGAAACCCGCCGGACCCACCGTCGCCCTCCACGTGGTCGGCTTCGAGGCCACCGAATACGAATTCCCCTCGGGAACAACCCCTTCGTACGACCTCTACGCCACCCCCGCCTTTGCCCGTACCGTCATTCCCCGGACGGCGTATGGATATGTGTACCTCGTCCGGCTACGGCACGGCGCCGCTGAC
>JADGOL010000084.1 GCA_017882995.1 Acidimicrobiales bacterium
ACCCCGGCGACGAGCAGGACGACCACAAGGACCGCTCCGCCTGCGCTCAGGATCATGTCGAAAGTCTTTCGCCGCATACCCAGCTCCCTTTTCCGATGTGAGTTGCCCTTGGCAACGAGTCTCGACAGACCTGCCCAGCCTCTGTGTCCACCATGACGGGGGCGATCAGATCCAGGCAGAGCCAAAGGTCCCTTCGTCGCGTCCGAAAGTCCCAGGTAGACGGGCTGTCGGCCTGAAGGACGGCGTCAGGAACGCGGCCCCCGCGGTGCTTCTGACGCGCTCAGGTCGGTGGCCCGATGTCCATGACGACATGGATGACCTCTGAGGCCCGGGTGAACGTTCGGGGGAAGCCTGCATCGCGAAAGACCTTCAGCATCCGGAAGTTCTCCGAGAGCGTGTCGGCGACGAGCCACCGGATGCCGTGGGAGCGGGCCGCGCCGGCCAGGCGCTGCAAGAGGATGGTGGCGAGCCCGTGGCCCTGGAAGGCGTCGTCGACGACGAAGGCCACCTCGGCCTCGTCACGACCTGGCGATCGGTCGTAGCGGGCCACGGCCACGATCTGGGGTCCCTGCTCCGCCACGAGCGCAACGCGGTCGACCCCGTCCACTTCGGTGAAACGCTGCACCTCGGCGTCGGACAAGCGAGGGTGCGCGCTGAAGAATCGCAGCACGATGCTTTCGGGCGACAGGCGGGAGTGGAAGGCGCGTAGCGCGTCGTCGTCGTCGGGGCGTATGGCGCGCACCTGCACCGTGGTGCCGTCGGCGAGAACGACGTTCCCCGTGCCGCGCTCCGCGGTCGAAGGGACCATGTCCGGCGCGATCCCTGCATCGTGCGCGTCGGGACCACCCTGGTGGCGATACTCGGCCTCCCCCGCCATCACAAAATTCGTGTCAGCGCGACGGTCGGGCTCAACCCGTGCCGGGCTTGCCGGGTGCCGCCCGGACCTCTGCAGCGAGCCGGCGGTAGTGGTCGCGCCAGATGAGCCGGTACACGGGGACGACGCGGGGGATGGACCGCAGCCCGGGAATGAAGGGCACGAGGAGGAGTCCCAACGTGAGGAGCATCATGAACGCCCAGACCAGCACATCGGCATTCGCCGACCAAGAGGTGCTGAACGGTGGGACCTGGTACCACATGGTGTAGAGCCACAGCCAGGCCTGACCGGGGAAGTTCCCGGTCTCGTTCATCATCCCCCACTGGTCACCCGACAGGTGCTGGGCGGCGCCCTTCGAGGCCATGAACGAGCCGTCGGCGATGAACAGCAGGGGCTTGGTGTAGTCGGTGCCGTAGAACTGCGGGGACGCCAGGAGATCGGCGTCGAGGCTTCCGGTCCGAGCCATGTTGAGCAGCCCCGTAAGCATCGGTGCCACCGGGCCGTAGCGACCGGGTGGGAGCACGACCGCCGTGTCCCGGAACGACACGTGGGCGACGCCGTCGGTGTAGGCGGTTGTCCACTGCCCCTGCTGGTCGGGGCCAGCGGAGGCGTACTGGGTCAGCGCGGCGCGTACGGTCGGGTCGCTCGCAGCGGCAAGGCGAAGGGGCGACAGGACGAAGTCGTTGGACGCGTTCACGGGGATATGGACTCCGGCCCAGCGCTCGAGGCCGATGGGCCCGATCTTCTGGCCCTCCCCGGGCGCCCAAACGTTGTAGGGCGGGCCGTAGGTGGCGGCGGGACTCGACCCGTTGAGCTCGGTGACCGCGGTAGCCAGGAAGTCGCCGGGATCGGCTTGGGCCCAGTGCCGGATGGTGACCGGGTGATCGTCGGGGGACGAAAAGACCACCGCCAGCGCCACGGCAAGGAGGGTCATCGCCACCAGCGCGACCAGGAACTCCTTGAGCAGGTCGTAGCGGATCTTGGGGCCGTCCCAGTCGCTGTCGTCGGACATGCGCGCCGCATCGGCCAAGGTGCGCGTCCCGGGGGCCTGCGGGGGCAGCTCGCTCACCGGTCAGCTCCTTCGGTCGAGAGGGCCTCGCCACGGGCCGCAGCCCGATCTGTGCTGGTGTGACGGCCCACCGGGACCGGGAAAGGGCGGACCACGCCGCGGCGACGCACCAACAGCAGATGGATGCCGATCAGCACACCCACGGCGATGGGCAGGAGCAACACATGCCACAGGAGCATCTGACCGAAGTTCAAAACATTGAAGAACGCCCCCACCCCGGCCGCATTCAGGCCGTCCTTGGCCTGCGTCGATATCCACTGGGAGTCGAAATTCTGCTGGGAGAGGTACCCGGTGAACGCGGCACCGATGGACACAGCGAACGTAACGACTCCGGTCATCCACGTGAGGGCGCGCTTGCCCCGCCACGCCGCCATGAAGAACTTGCCCCAAAGGTGCAACACCATGAAGAAGAAGAAGAGCTCGACGCCCCAGAGGTGAATGCTGTTGAAGAACAGCCCGGTGCGCGACTCGTGCCACCACGACGGGCCTCGCAGGATGAGCACCACCCCGGTGACCAGGATCACGACGAAGGCGGAGAAGCTGAGGATTCCGAAGACGTAGACCCACGACGCCACATAGCTGGGCTGTCGGTCGGGAAGCAGCTTGCCGGGGGGCAGGGCCCGCACGGCTGCGCCCCGGACGCGGGCGGTCCACATGCCCTCGTCCCCCGGCGCGGGGCGGGCACTGTCGACAGGGTCGACCGACGATGTCGGGCCCCGAGTGGACTCAGTGTCGATCATGTCGCTCATCGGTGTCTTCCTCCGGATCGGAAGGGGATGGCGACAGCAGCGACGAACACCACGATCATCAGCACGATCACCACGAAGTTGGCCACGCTGAGCTGGATGAAACCCCAGTGCAGGTAGTGGCCCGGATGGGACAGGTCGACGAGGGCACCTAGCATCTCGTCAGCATATGAGCATGGCGGGACCGCTGTAGGGGCAAAATCCCCTAATCCGACAATTGCGCGCCTCTGCTACACGACGGTGGCCGGCTGCCGTGCCACGGTCGTGTAGCTCTGCGGCCGAAATTGGCGTCGGCCCTCGGCTGGGTCCCTCAGGAGGGCTGCGCGCTCCGGCGGGGAGGCTTCGTGACCTTGCCGGCGCGGATGCAGGAGGTGCACACGTGCAGACGACGAGGTGAGCCGTTGACGAGCGCCCGGACCCGCTGGATGTTGGGGTCCCAGCGCCTCTTGGTGCGGCGGTGGGAGTGGCTGAGGTTCATCCCGAACGAGGGGTGCTTGCCACAGACTTCGCAAACGGCAGCCACGACGCGGACGCTCCTCAAGAGGTAATTCGGACGGGCGCAAAGGTTAGCATCCACGGCCATGGAGTCAGTAGGGAGGCTCGGGGCGACCCACCTGGCGGCGACGATGGCGACGTACGGGCACGTCCTTCGACTCCACCAGGAGGCGCTCAACGCCTTGAACGTGTACCCGGTGCCCGACGGCGACACGGGCACGAACATGGCCCTGACCCTGGAGTCCGTGGTGGCGGCGCTCGCCGACCTGAAGGGCTTCGAGGGGCTCGACACCTCTGATCCCTCCCCGTCGATCGCCGCCGATCCGGGGAGCGCCGAGCAGAGGGTGGCGGTCTGCAAGGCCGTCGCCCACGGCTCGCTCATGGGTGCTCGCGGCAACTCCGGGGTGATCCTGTGCCAATTGCTGCGCGGCCTGACCGGGGTGCTCGCCGAAGGGGACGAGGACGCCGACGGCCCGACCCTGGCCCGGGGGCTCGCCGCCGCCAGTGACGCGGCCCGCCAAGCCGTGCTGCGACCGGTCGAGGGCACCATCCTCACCGTGGCCCGTGCCGCTGCCGAGGGGGCCGAGCAGTGTGCGCTCGGCGGTGCCTCTCTGGTCGAGGTGCTCGATGCGTCGCAACGCGCCGCCGCCGAGGCGCTGGCCCGCACACCCGAACAGCTCCCCGTCCTCGCCCAGGCCGGTGTGGTCGACGCCGGCGGGTCAGGCTATCTCTTGCTGCTCGACTCCTTCTTGTCCGTCGTCGACGGCCGAGCGCTGCCTCCGGCCCCGGCGATCACGGCGCCGGCCTGGGCGGGCATCGCCGATGCACTGCCCGAGGCGGGGTTCGGGGCCGAGGAGCCCGGGGCCGTGAACGACCTGCGCTATGAGGTCATGTACTTCCTCGAGGCTCCCGATCACACCATGCGGGCGTTCAAGGAGGTGTGGGCGGGCATCGGGGATTCCATCGTCGTCGTGGGTGGCGAGGGCTTGTGGAACTGTCACATCCACACCAACGACGTCGGCGCGTCGATCGAGGCGGCGCTCGACGCGGGCCGGCCCCGCGACATCAGGGTCACCGATCTCGCCGACCAGGTCGAGGAGGAGCGCTGGGTGAGAGAGGGTGCCGGTATCCCCAACGGCGCCGACGCCGAGCCTCCACCCCGGACCGCGGTCGTGGCCGTCGCCAACGGCGAGGGCATCGGCCGGATCTTCAGGTCGCTGGGCGTGCATTACTTCGTGGCCGGGGGCCAGTCCATGAACCCGTCCACCGCGCAGATCCTCGAGGTCGTGGAATCGGTTCCCTCCGACGAGGTCGTGCTACTGCCGAACAACGACAACATCCGACCCGTCGCAATGCAGGTGTGCGAGTTGTCCTCCAAGACGGTGCGCGTGGTGCCGACGAGCGGGATCGTGGAGGGCTTCGCGGCGTTGCTCGAGTACGACCCCGAGGCCGGCGCGCCCGACAACGCCGCCTCGATGGCCGAGTCGGCGCGCCGTGTCGTCGCCGGTGAGGTCACCCGGGCCGTGCGCGACGCCACCGGGCCGGCGGGCCCCATTCACACCGGTGACTGGATGGGTCTGTCACGCGACGGGGTGGAGGCCGTGGGCGACTCGGTGGCCGAAGCCACCTGCGGGCTGCTCGGCAAACTCCTGAACGACGATCACGAGCTCGTGACGTTGATCGAGGGGGAGGGCTCGGGCGCGGGCGAGACGCGGCGGGTCACGGAGTGGCTCGCCGAACATCGCCCCGACGTCGCCGTGGAGGTCCACCACGGCGGGCAACCGCTGTACCCGTTCCTCATCAGCATCGAGTGAGCCCTCCGCAGGACGCGTCCCCCGAGGATCAGCCCGACGGGCGGATGCTCACCAGCCTGGCCGAGATCCCGGTGCAGAGGGTCAACAAGATCGGCGACAAGCGCGCCGAGGCGTTGGCGGCCGTCGACATCAGCAACGTCCTCGATCTCATCACCCACTACCCGCGCCGCTACATCGACCGCACGCGTCAGGCCGATGTGGCGGGCATGCGGATGGGCGAGGAGTCCCTGGTGCTGGCGCGCGTCGACGCGGTGCGGACGCGGCGCACCCGCCAGGGTCGGGCCCTCGTCGAGCTCGACGTCGACGACGGGACCGGAGCGTTGCGGGTGACGTTCTTCAACCAGGCGTGGCGGGCGCGCCAGCTGCCCGTGGGCACCGAGGCACTGTTCTTCGGCAAGCTCGACTCGTACCGGGGCAAGCGCCAATTCACCAACCCCGTGGTCGACCTGGTCGGGAACCGCACGGGGCGGATCGTCCCCATCTACCCGACCTCGGAGAAGTCGGGGATCGCCGGTTGGGAGTTCGGCGAGTGGGTGGAGGAGGCGCTGCGGCGCGCCGGGACACTCTTCGACCCGTTGTCGGCGAGGTGGCGCGCCGAGCTCGAGCTCATGGGCCGGACCGAGGCGTTCGTCGCCATTCACGCGCCGCAGTCGTTTCCCGAACAGGAGCGGGCTCGGCGCCGCCTGGCCTTCGACGAGCTCCTCCGGCTGCAACTCGAGGTGGTCATGCGCCGGCACGTGCTCGAACGAGATTCGCTCGGCATCCGGCACGCGGTGGTCCCCTCGGCCGGGGCGCCCGCACTCGTCGACGCCTTCGTCGGTCAGCTCCCCTTCCCGCTCACCGACGCACAGCGGCGCGCCGTCGACGAGATCAGCGCGGACCTGGCCAAGGCGTTGCCCATGCACCGCTTGTTGCAGGGTGACGTGGGGTCGGGCAAGACCGTCGTGGCGCTGAGCGCGTTGCTCGTCGCGGTCCAAGGTGGTCATCAGGGGGCGCTCATGGCCCCCACCGAGGTGTTGGCGGAGCAGCACTATCTGGGCGTGCGCGAGCTCCTGGCGAACCTCGTCGTACCGGACCCCGAGCGCCTCGGTGGATCGCGTCCATTGGCGGTGGCACTGCTCACCAATCGCACGCCGGCGGGAGAGCGGGCCAAGTTGCACCAGGGCCTGCGGTCGGGCTCGATCGATCTCGTGGTGGGCACGCACGCGCTGCTCACCGACGAGGTGAGGTTCTCGAGCCTCGGGGTCGTGGTGATCGACGAGCAGCACCGGTTCGGGGTCGAGCAACGCAACACGCTGCGGGCCAAGGGAAGAGACACGTCGGACGGCGGGGGCGCCGACCCCGACTTGCTCGTCATGACGGCCACTCCCATCCCCCGCACCGCGGCGATGGTCTTCTTCGGCGACCTCGATGTCACCGAGCTCGACGAGCTTCCCGCCGGACGCTCCCCGGTCCGCACGGAGTGGGCGCGGACCGAGGAGGCCGAGAAGGCCGCATGGTCGCGTGTCCGCGCCGAGGTGGCGGCGGGGCACCGTGTCTATGTGGTCTGTCCCCTCGTCGATGGATCCGAGCGCATCCAGGCCAAGTCCGCCACCGAGGAGCGGACACGGCTCGAGGCCTCGGTCCTGTCGGGACTGCGCATCGGGCTCCTCCACGGCCAGCTGAAGGCGGCCGACAAAGAGGGCGTCATGGAGAGCTTCCGGCGAGGCGACATCGAGGTCCTGGTGGCCACCACGGTGATCGAGGTCGGGGTGGACGTGCCCGAGGCCACGGTCATGGTGGTGGAGGACGCCGATCGATTCGGCATCGCCCAGCTGCACCAGCTGCGGGGCCGGGTGGGGCGCTCGGACCGACCGTCGTGGTGCTACTTGTTCTCCGCCGCCTCTACCCCCGACGCGCAGATGCGGCTCGAGGCCCTCGAACGGTCCAACGACGGCTTCGAACTCGCCGAGGTCGACCTCGAGCTGCGGGGCGAGGGTGCGATCCTGGGCACGCGCCAGAAGGGCCGCAGCGACTTGAAGCTGGCGTCGCTGCGACGCGGGGACCGTCCTCTCGTCGAAGCGGCCCGGCGCGTGGCGGAGTCGCTTCTCGCCGAGGACCCGTCCCTCGAGGCGGCACCCCATCTCGCCGACGAGGTGCGGCTCTTCGTCGGCGAGGCCGAGGCCGCCTTCCTGCTCAAGAGCTGACCTCCCCCGCAGCCGATCAAGGGCGCGCCGCTAACCTGCGGCCGTGCGTGTGATCGCCGGCGACTGCCGTGGCCGGCTCCTGCAGGCCCCCCCCGGCGCCGCCACCCGCCCCACCTCGGACCGGGTGCGGGAGGCGATCTTCAACGTCCTCGGGAGCCTGGTCGACCTCGACGAGATGTCGGTGGCGGATCTGTTCGCGGGGAGCGGCGCCATGGGGATCGAGGCGATCTCGCGGGGGGCGGGCCCGGTGGTGTTCGTCGAGGAGGCGGCCGCGGCAGTCGGTGCCATCCGGCGCAACCTCTCCACGCTGGGGATCGAGGACCGCGCCAAGGTGGTCCGGGAGGACGTGCTGCGCTTCCTGGACCGCCCGCACGACTTCGACCTCGCGCTGTGTGACCCCCCTTACGAGTTCGCCTCCTGGGAGGTCCTGCTCTCGCGTCTCCACGCCACGCTGGCGGTCCTCGAGTCCCGCCGCCCCGTCGAGGTCCCCGAAGAGTGGGAGGTCATCAGGAACAAGCGGTACGGCGGTACGCTCGTGACCGTGGTCCGATCCCTCGGAGCCCATCAGAAAGGCACCCGGTGACCGTCGCCCTCTTCCCCGGCTCGTTCGACCCGTTCCACAACGGCCACCTCGAGGTGGTGGAGCGGGCCGGGCATCTCTTCGACGAGGTGGTCGTGGCCACCCTGCGCAATCCCCAGAAGGCCGAGCCCCTCTTCAGCTTGGAGGAGCGTGAGGACATGCTGCGCGACGCCCTCGAGCATCTCGACAACGTGCGCATGGTGTCGGTGGGCACCCTCGTCGTGAACGTGGCCCGCGACATCGGGGCCACGGCGATCATCCGGGGTCTGCGGGCGGTTTCGGACTTCGAGAACGAGCTGCAGATGGCGCAGATGAACCGTCAGCTGTCGGGTATCGACACGCTGTTCATCCCGACGAGCTCGACCACGTCCTTCGTAGCCTCACGTCTGCTGCGCGAAGTCGCCCGCTACGGCGGCGACGTCTCCGCCTTCGTCCCCAAGGCGGTGGCGGTCCGGCTCGAGAAGAAATTCGACACGTGAACGACGAGTCCTTCGACGACGAGTTGCTCGAGGAGGAGGCCGTACCCGGCGACGACGCCGAGGGCTTTCTGCAGCGGGCCATCGACACCGTGTCCACGGCCCGCACCATGCCGCTGTCGGCGTCGGTGCTCGTCGATCGCCAGGATCTGCTGGACCTCTTGCAGGGCGCGGTCGACCGGATCCCCGACGAGTTGCGCCGGGCGCGGTGGCTGCTGCGCGAGCGCGACGAATTCCTGGCCTCGCGCCAACGTGAGGCGGACATGCTTCTCGACGACGTGAGGGCCCAGGCCGAGCGCATGGTGCAGCGAACCGAGATCGTCCGCCAGGCCAACCAGGTCGCACAACGGGTCCTCGACGACGCACGCGAGGAAGCGCGTCGACTCCGCCACGAGTCCGAGGACTACTGCGACCAGCGCCTGGCATCGTTCGAGATCGTGCTCGAGCGCACCCTGAAGACCGTGCAGGCCGGGCGCGAGAAGCTCCAGGCGGTCCCGCCCCCGCTGCATGACGGCGAATCGCTTCGTGTCGGGGCCGACGGCGTCTCCGACATCGCCCAAGCCGGGTTCTTCGACCAGGACGACGGCTGAGCCATGCGCTCGGGTCGTCCCTTCGTCGTGCTCGTGGCCCAGCTCCGGCGGGCGGTCGGGACGCGACAGCACGAGCGTCGCCAGGGTGAGATCGAGGGCCTCGACTGCTCGGGCAGCTCCGTGCCCGAAGGGGCTACCCCCGTCGCCGAAGTCGTGCTCGAGGCGGTCCTGGGCGGGGTCTCGGTGACCGGCGCCGTGCGCGCGCCGTGGGCCGGGGCGTGCCGTCGATGCCTGACACCCGCGTCGGGCGTGCTCACGCTGGCGGTGCGCGAGCTCTACACCGACGAGGGCGACGGCGAGGAGACGTATCCGCTGGTCGATCACGAGGTGGACCTCGAGCCGCTCGTGCGCGATGCCGTGCTCCTCGAGTTGCCCCAGGCGCCGCTGTGCCGATCGGACTGCCAGGGCCTGTGCCCGTTCTGTGGCGTCAACCGCAACGACGAGGTCTGCGGGTGCGAGGCGCCACCCGACCCGCGCTGGAGTGCGCTCGATGCCCTGCGCGTACCCGAGGGAAGGGTCGAAAGCGAGTCGTCGAGCTCGCCCGGGTCGAGTTAGGTGTTGTGGCTCGGTCGGACGAGCAGGGACCTCCGGAGCGGGTAACCTGAACCGTTCCTGACCCGAGGTGAGCAGCGATGGCCGTCCCCAAGAAGAAGACTTCCAAGGCGAAGAGCCGCAGCAGGCGGGCCTCGAACTGGGTCCTCGGGCTCCCGGCGCGCAGTGAGTGTCCCCAGTGCCGCCACGCCAAGGTGCCTCACCGGGTGTGCCCGACCTGCGGGTGGTACAAGGGCCGTCAGGCCATCGAGATCGACTAGTGACCCCGCCTCGGCCCC
>JADGOL010000085.1 GCA_017882995.1 Acidimicrobiales bacterium
GGAACGGTGTCGGCGAACGCGGAGCTCGTTAATGCTTGTGTTATGACGCCGGCGACTAATGAGGATCCAATCAGCAGCGCGAGCGCGCCAATAATGCTGAGCCGGTTTGCGAGGTGTTGAAAGCGTCCCACAGTGACCCCCTCTGCCCGCCGGCTGGGAGAACGGGCCCCTCAGTCGGCGACGGGCCAGTGTGTGCTTGCTATGGCACCAGGTAGGTCTGGTCCGCGCATCCCCAAGATTGATGAACCGCGTAGAGTGACGGGTCGAGACAGTGGCGTCACATTGCCGGGACTCATTGGGCCGGAACTCATAGGGCGCGAGTTCATGGGGCCTGCGTTCCCGAAGATGCCGGCATGTCGGTGACGTAGGCGCGGTCGGTGTGGTCCACCTCGAAACCGAGCTTGCGGTAGAGGTGCACGGCGGCGACGTTGTCGGCGTCGACGTACAGCATTCCCACGGTGATGCCGCGCGACGACAAGTGGTCGAGGCCGGCGAGGACCAGGGCCCGGCCCAGGCCGAGGCCCTGGAAGTCCGGATCCACGGAGATCACGTAGATCTCACCCAGCGGCGGCTCGGTGTCGTGGTGCACCTTGGTCCAGCACGAGGCGGCCAGGCGCCCGTCACGCTCGTGGAGGAGGAAGCCCTCGGGGTCGAACCAAGCCTCGGCCTCGCGCTCGCGGAGGGTGTCGAGGCTCCACCCCCCCTGCTCGGGATGTGACGCGAAGGCCCGGTTGTTGACTTCGAGCCACGCCGCCTCGTCCACCCCAGCCACGAAGGGCCGGGTGTCGATGCGGACATGGTCGTCGTCGACGGGCAGCGGTCGGCGCATCTGGTAGAGATCCCGGCCGCGGCGCAGGCCGCAGGTCTCGGCCATGGCGTCGGTGAGTGGCGTGGGTTTCGGGACCCAGAGGTGCACATGGCCGCCACCCTCGCGCCCCACCTCGCGCAGCGCGGCGGCGAGCAAGCTGATGCCCACCTCGGCGTCGGGCTTGCGATGGTCGGGACGGATCACCAGCTCGACACCCCAGGTGTCATGACCCCGACTCAACTGCGCGTAGCCGACCAGAGGGCCGTTGCTCGGTTCCCGGGCGACGAAGCCAGCGAAGCCGGTGCGGCCTCCGTGGACGAGGTCCAACCATTTGTGCTCGCCGAGGGGATAGTGGCCGTCGGCGACGAGGGCCTGTTGGAGGAGCTGCGACACCTCGGCGATGTCGGACTCGCCCATCCGGCGCTTGACCTCGACGGGATGCACGGCGCCAAGCTAGCGCTCGAGGTTCGAAGGCCTCGACCACGGCGGCGCTCTCGGAGCGACTCGGTACTGTGAGGTTCGTGGCCCGACCCCGCTCCCTGCGCGCCCGGGCCGCCGAGATCGTCACCCGCCTGGCCCGCGAATTCCCGGGCACGGCGGCGCAGCTGTGCGCGCTCGAGCACGACGGGTCGTTCCAACTCCTCGTGGCGACCATCCTCTCGGCGCAGTGCACCGACGAGCGGGTGAACATGGTGACGCCGGGCCTGTTTGCCACATACCCGACGCCGCAGTCCCTCGCCGACGCGCCCGGGGAGGATCTCGAGGAGCGGATCCGGTCCACGGGGTTCTTCCGGTCCAAGACCAAGAACCTGCTCGGCATGGCCCGGGGGGTGACCGAGCGGTTCGGGGGCGAGGTGCCGTCCTCGATGGAGGACCTCACCAGCCTGCCCGGGGTGGGGCGCAAGACCGCCAATGTGGTGCGCAGCGTGGCCATGGGCCTGCCCGGGCTGCCCGTCGACACCCATGTGGGGCGCCTCACCCGCAGGCTGGGTCTCACCACCCAGACCGACCCGGTGAAGGTCGAGAGCGAGATCGACGCGCTCGTCCCCCCCGAGGAGTGGGGGGCGCTGAGCCTGCGGCTCATCCTCCACGGTCGCAAGACGTGTCGGGCCCGAACGCCGCGCTGTGACGAATGCGTCCTCGCCGACATCTGTCCCTCTTCGCTGGTCCCCCTGCAACGCTCATCGGGTTGAGCCGGGGGCCCGAGGCCTGAGGAGTTGGGCTGAAGTTTTGGCCCTGTCCATGGAAGGCGCGGACGTGACGTGGTGTTGTAAAGGAGACGGAACCGGTTCCCGCCACCTGGTTCCGATGAGTGCGGCCGGGATCCGCCATCCGGCCCTCTCGCGCGACGGCGCCCGCAAGGGCGCCGTCAGCGCTTTATCGGCGTCTTCCGGGAGCCGACGTGATCCGACCGAGGCGACGATGGGCGCCGGTGAGGGCCCGTTCCACCGCGAAGAGCTCGGAGGCGGTGTCGTCGTCCTGTTCGGACGCGGCCTGATCCGCAATGGCGGCCACGCGCTGGCGCAGCTCCTCGAGTGCAGTCGCCAGCGACGACAACTCGGCGAGGGGGGCGGACACGTCCCGATGATGACCTATCGCCGCGGGGGATGCGAAGCGCGTCCGGCGAGCTCCTCGGGCCGAGCGGTCCGACCGGAGGAGCTGCGACGCTCTCACCAGGGCCGGAGGCCCCAGATGCCCCGAGTACCATCGGGTCCCCGTGCCTCTCACCCGTCTGGACCTGCGTGGCGTGGCCGCCCACGAGTTGGCGGCGGCGTTGCCGCGTCCTGCGGTGGAACAGTCATTTCCCAGTGAGGCGGTGCGCGCCGTGCTCGACGAGGTGCGCCTCGGTGGCGACGACGCGGTCCGGGCCCTGACGCGGCGATTCGACGGGGTCGAGGTCGACACCCTCCGGGTGCCTCAGGAGGAGCTCGAGGGTGCCCTCGAGAGGCTCGATCCGGATCTGCGGGCCGCCCTCGAGCTGGCCTACACGCGGATCCTCGCCTACCACGGCCACGAGCCGGGACCGGTCCCGGACTTCGAGAACGACGGGGTCGTGGTCCAGCACCTCGTCCGGCCCGTGGCCCGTGCCGGGCTCTACGCCCCGGGAGGCCGGGCGCGCTATCCCTCGACCGTGCTCATGTGCGCCGCCCCGGCCCGGGTGGCCGGCGTGGCCGAGCTGGTGTTGTGTGTTCCTCCCGGGCCCGACGGCACCATCGCAGCGGAGACCTTGGCGGCCGCGGCGATCGCCGGCATCGACGAGGTCTACCGCGTCGGCGGCGCCCAGGCGATCGCGGCGATGGCGTTCGGCACGGAGTCGATCCGCGCCGTCGACGTCATCGCGGGGCCCGGCAACCGCTATGTGGCCGAGGCCAAGCGTCAGGTGTCGGGGATCGTCGGCGTCCCGTCTGCGTTCGCGGGGCCTTCGGAGGTGGTGGTGGTCGCCGATGACGCCACGCCGGTGGCGTGGGCGGCGATCGACGTCGTGGTGCAAGCCGAGCACGGGCCCGACGGCCTCGCCTGGTTGGTGACGTGGTCGCCCCGCGCCGCCGACGCCATCGAGGCCGAGGTGGACCGGCTGGTGGCGACCTCGACGCGCCGCGCCGACCTCGAGGCCACGCTGGGCAGCGGTGGGTACATCGCCTTGGTGGACGGGCCGGCCCAGGCTCTGGACGTCGCCAACGTGGTGGCACCCGAGCACCTGGAGCTGCTGGTCGAGAACGCCGCCGCACTGCTCCCGCTGGTGCGATCGGCCGGTGCGGTGTTCCTGGGCCCCTACGCCCCGGCCAGCGTGGGTGATTACCTCGCCGGGCCCAACCACGTCCTGCCCACGGCCCGGACGGCGCGTTTCGCGTCGGCCCTGCGCGTCGACGACTTCCGTACCCACATCCACGCCGTGTCGATGGACGCGGCGACCCTCGCCCGCCTCGCCCCGCACGTGGCCGCCATGGCGCGGGCCGAGGGGCTTCCGGCGCACGCCCAATCCGTCGTCGTGCGCGGCGAGCCGTGATGGCAGGGCCCGTCCCGCTCCGTCCGGACCTGACGGTGTTGTCGGGGTACCACTCCCCGCAGGTCGAGGTCGAGGTGCGCCTCAACACCAACGAGTCCCCGCTCCCACCCCCGCCGGAGTGGCTCGACGAGCTGCGTGACGAGCTCGGTCGCATCGACTTCAACCGCTACCCCGACCGTGATGCCACCGCGCTGCGCGCTGCGCTCGCCGAGTTCCACGGGACCGACCCGGCCCGGGTGTTCTGCGCCAACGGGTCGAACGAAGTCCTGCAGTGTCTGTTGCTGGCGTACGGGGGCGCGGGGCGGGTCGCGGCGCTGTTCGAGCCGACCTATGCGCTGCACAGCCACATCGCCTCGGTGACTGCCACCAAGGTGGTGCGGGGCTGGCGCGGCCCGGACCACCGCGTGGACCTCGAGGTGCTCGACCGGGTCATCGACGAGGCCCAACCGGTGGTCACGTTCTTGTGCTCACCCAACAACCCCACCGGACGCGCCGAGTCACCCGAGGTCGTGGCCCATGTCCTCGAGCGGGCCCCGGGGCTCGTGGTCGTGGACGAGGCCTACGGACAGTTCTCCCCGTGGAGCGCGCTCGATCTCATGCACAGCGGCGTCACCGGTGTCGAGCGGCTTGTCGTCGTGCGCACCTTCTCGAAGACGTGGTCGATGGCGGCGTGTCGACTCGGGTATCTCGTCGCCGATCCCGCCGTGGTGGGTGCGTGCGAGACCGTGGTGCTGCCGTACCACCTCGATGCCATGACCCAGGCCGCGGGGCGCCTGGCCCTGCGCCACGTCGACGCCATGGAGGCACGGGTGGCGCTCATCACCGAGGAGCGCGGCCGCATCGCCTCGGCGCTGGCAGAGCTGGCGCTCGAGTCGTGGCCCTCGGCCGCCAACTTCATCCTGTTCCGACCCAGTGCCCGGGCCGCCACCGATGTATGGCAGGACCTCCTGGGTGCGTCGGTCCTGGTGCGTGACTGCTCGAGTTGGCCCGGTCTCGACAACTGCCTCCGGGTGACGGTGGGGACAACCGAGGAGAACGACCGGTTCCTGGCCGCGCTCGGGGCGAGCCTGGACGCGTCGCGACGCTGAGGCGCCGGGGCGGGCCCTGCTCCGGGGGCCCTGGTCCGGAGAGGTCGATTCGGCGGGGCCGGTCCAGCGCGTAACCTGGACGATTCCATGACGCCTCACGACGACGACCGCGCCCGGCCCACCCGGGGCCGGCTGAGCCGATGAGCCCGGCCCCACGCGTCGCGGCGCGTCGGCGCCGGACCAAGGAGACCGCCATCGATGTCGAACTGTCCCTCGACGGGGCAGGGTCGGTGGATGTGGAGACCGGGATCCCGTTCTTCGACCACATGCTGTCCCAACTCGGACGCCACGGAGGGCTCGACCTCACGGTGAAGGCCACCGGTGACCTCCATGTCGACGCGCACCACACCGTCGAGGACGTCGGCATCGTGCTCGGCGAGGCGCTGGCCGAGGCGCTCGGGGACAAGGCGGGCATCCGACGGTTCGCGTCGATCGCCCTGCCTCTCGACGAAGCTCTGGTGGAGGTGGCACTCGACATCTCGGGCCGGCCCTATCTCGCCTATGACGTAGGTTTCGGGCCCGATGTGGCCCCGCTCGGCGCACCACCGTTCGACCCGCAACTGGCCGAGGAGTTCTGGCGAGCGTTCGTCACCGCGTCGGGGATCACGTTGCACCTCCGACTCGTGACCGGGAAGAACACTCACCACGTCCTCGAGGCGTCGTTCAAGGGAACGGCCCGTGCGCTGCGCGACGCGCTGCGCGTGGAAGGTGAGGGCGTGCCCTCGACCAAAGGCACGTTGGGCACCGCCGACGGAGTGTGAGGATGGACGGAGGCATCGCCGTCCTCGACTACGGCATCGGCAACCTCGGCTCCGCACACAAGGCCTTCGTCCATCTCGGAGCCGACGCCCGGCTCGTCACCGATCCCGACGACGCCGCCGGCGCGGCGGGGGTGGTGCTGCCCGGGGTGGGCGCGTTCGGCCGGTGCGCGCAGGCGCTGCGCTCCACGGGCCTCCACCGCGCCGTCGACGACGCCCTCGCCCGGGGGGTGCCGTTCCTGGGCATCTGCGTGGGACTGCAGTTGCTCTACGAGGGGTCCGAGGAGTCACCTTCGGTCCCCGGTCTCGGTGTCCTGCCCGGCACGGTGCGGTCCTTGCCCGCCGGGGTGAAGCGACCCCAGATGCAGTGGAACCAACTCGTGATCCGTCCGGGCGCCGACAGTGGGCTCCTGGCGGGGATCGGACCCGAACCGTGGGTGTACTTCGTCCACTCCTATGCGCCCGAGTTGTCCGACGACGCCGTGGCCACGTGTGACTACGGCGGTGCGGTGGTGGCCGTGGCCGAGCGGGGACCGGTGTGGGGCGCACAGTTCCACCCCGAGAAGTCCGGTTCGGTCGGGCTGGGCATCCTCGCCAACTTCGTGGCCGTGTGCGGCGACCCGCCTCGGCGCGCGTGAACGACGTCATGGAGCTGTATCCCGCCATCGACCTCCACGACCGCGGCGCGGTCCGTCTCGTCCAGGGCGACTTCGGGCGCGTGCGCGGCTACGGGGACCCGGTGGCCCTGGCCCGCTCCTACGTCGCAGGAGGTGCGGTGTGGATCCACGTGGTGGACCTCGACGCGGCGCGCACCGGGGAGCCGGTGAACCGCGACGTCGTGTTGGAGATCGCGGCGGCCGTCGACGTCAAGGTGCAGGCCGGCGGCGGGGTCCGGGGCACCGCCGATGCCGCTGCGCTACTGGACCACGGGATCGAACGGGTGGTACTCGGTACGGCCGCGCTCGAGACGCCCGAGCTCGTCGAGGCCCTGGCGGCGCACTATCCGGGGCGTGTGGCGGTGGGCCTCGACCACCGGGGCGCGGGCGCGGAGTTGGCCGTGCGGGGCTGGGAGCGCCCCGGGGGGACCACGCTCGGCGCCGCGCTCGATCGTCTGGCGGGGGTGGACATCGGGGCGGTGGTGGTCACCGCCATCGATCGTGACGGCATGCTCGGAGGCCCCGACCTCGTGGGGTTGCGCGCCGCGTTGGAGCTGACCGCCCATCCCGTGGTGGCGTCGGGCGGGGTCCGGTCACCCGAGGACCTGTCGATGTTGGCTGAGCTCGAGGCGCAGGTGACGTCGAGCCCGGGGGCGCGGCGACTGGCCGGTGTCATCGTCGGGACCGCCCTGGTCGAGGGGGCCATGACCGTCGAGGAGGCGATCGCCGCGTGCGTGCCGTCCGTGTGATCCCGTGCCTCGACGTCGACGCCGGACGGGTCGTGAAGGGGGTGCGTTTCGTCGACCTCGTCGACGCCGGCGATCCGGTGGAGTTGGCGGCGCGCTATGACGCCGAGGGTGCCGACGAGCTCGTCTTCCTCGACATCACGGCCTCTGCGCACGAGCGCGACACGATGGTGGACGTGGTGTCGCGCACCGCCGAGAAGGTGTTCATCCCCTTCACCGTCGGCGGGGGGGTCCGGGTACCCGACGATGCCCGCCGCTTGCTGCGAGCCGGCGCCGACAAGGTGGCGTTGAACACCGCCGCGATCCTCGATCCCGCATTGATCGGCCGGCTGGCCGACGAGTTCGGTTCGCAGTGCGTCGTCGTCGCCATCGATGCCCGGCGACGCACCGCGCCGGCGGGATGGGAGGTTTACACCCACGGCGGGCGGCGCGAGACCGGCAAGGATGCCGTGGCGTGGGCGGAGCAGTGTGCGTCGATCGGAGCGGGGGAGATCCTCGTGACGTCGATGGACCGCGACGGAACGCGCCACGGGTTCGACGTCGAGCTCACCCGCGCCATCGTCGACGCCGTCGGGGTCCCCGTCGTGGCGTCGGGTGGGGTGGGGAACCTCGAGCACCTCGTCGAGGGGGCGACGCTCGGATGTGCCGACGCCGTCTTGGCGGCGTCGATCTTCCACCGACAGGAGTACACCGTGGCCCAGGCGAAGAACTACCTCGCCGCGCACGGGGTCGTGGTCCGCCCTCCGGCGCCGGGCTAGGGCGACGCCGGGCTCATCGCGCCCCACGCACCCCACGCGCGGGCAGGTCGAGCGCGACGACGCGGCTTGGGGCGCGCGCGGGATCGGCTACGGTGCGCCCGTGGTTCCTGAGAGGAAGGCAGCTCGATCCACCTCGCCCTCCCCGTCGCCCAAGCAGCCCATCATCATGCTGGCGGACCGGGTACTGGCCCAGACGCCGGTGGCAGAGGGCGAGCGGCGATCACGCTCGGGCATCCTCATTCCCGCCACCGCGCAGGTGTCGCGCCGGCTCTTGTGGGCCGAAGTCGTGGCGGTCGGACCACACGTCCGGTCGATCAAGGTGGGTGACAAGGTCCTGTTCAATCCCGAGGACCGCTTCGAAGTCGAGGTCCAGGGCGACGAGTACGTGATCCTGCGCGAGCGCGACATCCATGCCGTGGCGTCCGAACGCATCGACAGCGGGACCGGCCTGTACCTGTAGGGGACCTGTGTCCCGAGAGGGCCAAGCCCGCCGGGCGCGACGCGTCCGACGCGACAGGGTCGTCTCCGCCAGGATCACCCGTTGCCGAATTGCGGCAGCCACAGGGCGACGGGAACCGGCGTCGGCGGGACGTGCAACCCGGGCGACACCGGCTGCGGCTGTTGCTCGGGAGGGAGCGGCGGGGCGGGGTGCCCGTTGTCGACGTTGCCGTTGCGCTCGGCGTGGCCGTCGACACTGCCGTTGCTGGCAACGACCGCGGGGTAGCGCTCTTCGAGCGTCTCGTAGTGCGGCGGCGGCTTCTTGATCAGCCCGCGCGAGACCCAGTTGCGCTGGTCGGCCCACACCAAGATGGGCGGGAGCACGATCAGGGCGCTGAGGAGGGCGACGGTGATGTTGATGGCGACGATGATGCCGAAGTCGCTCAACAGGGGCATCGACGACACGCCCAGGACCGCCACCCCGGCGATGGCGGTCATGCCCGAGACCATGAAGGCCCTGCCGGTGCGCCGGGCCGTCGCGTCCATGGCCTGGCGCGGTGTCAGGCCCCGGGCGCGCTCCTCGACGAAGCGCAACAGAATGAGTGACGTGAACTCGGTACAGACGGCCACCACAAGGGGCCCCGCCACCGCCGTGACCGGGCTCAGCTTGAGGTGGAAGACCACGGCGATGATCGACACCGCGCCCACGGCCACGAGCACCGGCACGAGCGACAACAGCGCCCGGACCAGGCTGCGCAGCCGGAAGGTGAGGAAGAGGCCCACGAAGAGGATGGCCAGATAGGTGAGCTGCACCCGGGACTTCTCGAGGTTCTGGATGAGGCCCACACCCACTGTGGCGATGCCGCCGGGGGCGACGCTGATCCCGGCGGGCGGGTTGATCCCGCCCTGAAGGTCCTTCACCACGGGTTGGAGCTCGTCGAGGGTGTCGGTCCGCCCCAGGAAGATGACGTTGAGCGCCGCCCCGTTGGCGGCCACCGTGGTCTTCTTGATGCCTTCAGGGGCGATGACGTAGATGCCCTCCATCTCGGCGCCGGTGGGAGGGATCTCGTTCATCCCCTTCACGGTCACGAACTGATCGATGGTGTTGATCAGGCCTGCACCGGGGAACAGGGCGTGGGGGTATTTCTTCTCGAGCTGGTGCGAGAAGTTGACGACGTAATTGACCGTCTGGCTGCTCCAGGGATGGTTGGTGTTGATCCGCATGGCGATCTCGTTGTTGGAGCCCGTGGCCGTCTTCAGTTGCTTGATGTCCTTGATGGCCTGCGAATGCGGGTTCACCCACTGGATGGGGTCGGTCTGCAGGGCGAGCTTGCCCTCGACGGCGATGCCCGAGAGCAGGATCACCACACTGACGATGGCCAACGGCACGGCGCTGCGTTGCGGGAGGCTGCCGAGGAACACTGCCACCCGGCTGAGGTGGCCCTTGCTGAAGTCCTTGCCCTTGGTGGGCGACTTGAACTCGCGGATGCCGAGCACCGCCAGGGTGGCGATGATGCTGCACACGCACACCGCGATGATCCCGATCACGAGCAGTGACCCGAATTCGCGGATGGCGGGAGTCTTGGCGAACCACAGGGCCATGAAGGCGAAGACGGCGTCGAAGGTGACCACGAGCAGCGCCGGCCCGAGGCCTCGCGCCGCGGCCTGGATGGGGTGCGAGGCGCGGTCGAGGATCACTTCCTCCTCGATGCGCGAGTGCATCTGGATCGCGTAGTCCATGCCCACGCCGAGCAAGACCGGCAGCGCGGCGATGGTGGCCAGGGTGAGTGGGACCCCGAAATAGCCGACGAGGCCGAAGCCCCAGACGAGGCCGAGCGCCACGATGGCGAAGGCGAGGAGCCGCCAGCGCACCGAGAACGACAGGAGCAGGATCGTCATCATGATCACGCCGGCCGCCAGGGCCAGGACGATGATGCCGTGCTTCAGGTAGTCGTTGATGACCTTGAGGAGTGCCGGCACGCCGGTGGTGATGGTCGTGACGTTCTGGAAGTGCGCCGCGTCGATGATCTTGGAGACCGAAGCCGCCGCCGTGGTCTCCTGGTTGATGTTGAGGTCACCCTTGAGGTACACCGCCAGCAAGGCGTGATGGTTGTCGTGGACGAATGTCTGCAGTGATTGGCGGACACTGCCGTCCTGCTCGTGGATCACGAAGTGCATCCACTGCGGATTGGCCAGGACCTGGTCGGCCGGCGGCGTCTTGGCGAGCTGCACGCCGGTCTCGGTCAGGTAGTGGGCCCGCTTGGCCTTGTCGGTCGGGGAGGGGTCGTTGCTGATGGCGTTCTGGAGCAAGTGGTACGCGGCGCTGTCGAGGGGGCTGCCGGTCGGGCTCGCCAACAGGGTCTGGGCGAACTGGAGCGCGTCGAGCGGGGTGACGGCGCTGAAGACCCAGGGGTCCTTGGCCAGTTTGGCGGCGATGGTGCGGAACTCGGCCTGGTTCTGCTTGGTCAGGAGGCTGTCGACCGTCTTCCCCGGCTTCAAGGTGAAGAGGACGGCCATGGGGTCGCCGCCGAAGACGTTCTCGTAGTGGACGTTGTTGATCCAGGCGGGGTCGTTCTTGTTGAGGTAGTCGGAGTTGCTGGTGGTGAACCGCAGGGTCGTGATGCCGAAACCGAGGGCGAGGGTGATGAGCAACCCGCAGATGGCCACCGTCCCGGCGCGCTTGCCCAGGTTGAGGCCGAGCCACTCCCACGTCCGTCTCATGGCGCCCCCCGGCGATCCCCGCACCGGGTGGGGGCGGAGTTACTGAATAGTAGGCGGCGCCGGCCGAGATGTCTCGATCGACTTCCCCTCCCTCGCCCGGGTCCCGCCCCGCAGGCCGCCGCGGGGGGGCCGGTATCGTGAGGTGATCATGGAACGGGTCGCATCCCCTGTCGGTTTCACCGAGGACGAGCTCGCCGGCGTGCGGTTCGGGGCCGACGGCCTCGTCCCGGCCATCGTCCAGGACGCCGGTGACGGAACCGTCCTCATGCTCGGCTACATGGACGGCGAAGCCCTGCGCCGGACGCTGCAGACGGGGAGGTCGTGGTTCTGGAGCCGCAGTCGCGGCGAGTACTGGTGCAAGGGGGAGACCTCGGGGGACCGCCAGTGGGTGCGGGCCGTCCGCTACGACTGCGACGGCGACGCCCTGCTGGTGGTCGTGGACCAAGACGGCAACGGGGCGTGTCACACCGGGGCCAGGTCGTGCTTCTACCGGTCCTTCGGCACCGACGACCCGAGCGGCGCGGCCGGGGGCCCCAAGGCCCAGGGGTGAGCGCCCCCGGGTCACCTCCTGACCGTCCGGGGCGAGAGGTCTTTCGCGAGTTGAGTCGTCACCACCGCATCGTTCCGGTGTGGCGCGAGGTCGTGGCCGACACCCTCACACCGGTGAGCGCCTTCCTTCTCGTCGTCGGTGAGGACGACGGGTTCCTGCTCGAGTCCGTCGAGGGAGGTGAGCGCTGGGGCCGGTACTCCTTCGTGGGTCGCAATCCCCTCACCACACTCGTGGGGCGGGGTCGGGCCGTGCACGCGGACGGGACGCTCGAGCTTCCCTCCGAGGTCCGGGCGCGCGCCGGGGACGGGATCCTCGCCACGGTCGACGCCATGCTCAGCGCCTACCGTTCTCCGGCACTGGCCGACCTGCCCCCGCTGCACGGGGGGCTCGTGGGGTACCTCGGCTACGACGTGGTCCGGGAGGTCGAGCACCTTCCCGACATGCCCCGGGACGACGCCGGGCTCCCCGACGCCATTCTCCATGTGATCGGTCAGCTGTGCGCCTTCGACCACTGGCGCCAGCGCGTGGTGCTGGTCGAGAACGTGGTGGTGGAGGAGAGTTGGGGCGACGCCGAGGCCTCGGCCGCCTTCGACGCGGCCGGGGCGCGCCTCGACGACCTCGCCGCCGACCTGGCCCGTCCGTTGGGCGGTCCACCGCTGGAGGCGCCGAGACCCGACGACGCCATCCCCGAGGTCACCGCGACGATGTCATCGGAGGCGTTCCAGGGCGCGGTCCTGAGCGCCAAGGACCACATCCGGGCCGGGGACATCTTCCAGGTGGTGTTGTCGCAGCGCTTCGATCTCGACCTCGGCGCCGATCCCTTCGACCTCTACCGGGTACTACGCCTGGTGAACCCGAGCCCGTACCTCTACTTCTTGCGCACCGAGCACTGCACGGTGGTGGGTGCGACGCCCGAGCCGCTCGTCCGGCTGCGCGACGGCGTGGTCGTGTCGCGCCCGATCGCCGGGACGCGTCGACGGGGGCAGACCGACGCCGAGGACGACCGCCTGGCCGGTGAGCTCTCCGAACACCCCAAGGAGGTCGCCGAGCACGTCATGTTGGTGGACCTGGCGCGCAACGACGTGGGGCGGGTGGTGAGCTTCGGAACCGAGCGCGTCGACGAATTCAAGACGGTGGAGCGCTACAGCCACGTCATGCACCTGACCTCACAGGTATCGGGACACCTCGCCCCGGGCAAGGGCCCCATCGACGTCCTGCGGGCCACGATCCCGGCGGGGACGCTGTCGGGGGCCCCCAAGGTGCGGGCCATGCAGATCATCGACGACCTCGAGCCGACCAAGCGCGGCGTCTACGGCGGCGTGGTGGGGTACGTCGACTTCTCGGGCAATCTCGACACCGCCATCGCCATCCGGACGATGGTGGTGACCCCCGACGGACGTGCCTCGGTCCAGGCTGGCGCCGGCATCGTGGCCGACAGCGATCCGGCCGAAGAGGACGTCGAGTGCCACAACAAGGCGGCTGCACTGCTCGCCGCGGTGCCCGCCGCCCGCCGCGCCACGGCAGCTCGTCGATCAGCCCACAGCACCGACGTGGGGTCGCATCGATGACGATCGCCGGTGACGCCACGTCCCCCCCCTTCGATCACGCCGGCTTTGTCGAGGACTACGACCAGCTCCGCACCGGATGTGGAGCCGTTCTCCTCGGCCGCGACGTGCTGCGCGTGTCGGGTGCCGATGCCGTGGAATACCTCCAGGGCCAACTGTCCCAGGACGTGGCCGCGCTCGATCTGGGGGAGTCGGCCGACGCGCTGATCCTGACGCCCCAGGGCAAGCTCGACGCGCTCGTCCGCGTGGTGCGCACGGGCGCCGACGAGCTGACCGTGGACGTCGACGCCGGCTTCGGGCCGGCCGTGGCGACGCGCCTCATGCGGTTCAAGCTGCGCGTCAAGGTCGATCTCGAACCACTGGACTGGCGCTGTGTGGCGCTGCGCGGCCCTCTCGCCCCCGCGCCAGGCGGGGCGGACCGCGCGCTCCCGGGCACGTCGGTGACAGCGACCTTCTCGTGGAACGGCGTGTCGGGGGTCGACCTGTTGGGCGAGGCCCCGGAGATCCCCGAGGGTGTGCGCCCGTGCTCGGTCGAGGCGTGGGAGTCGGTGCGTGTCGAGGCGGGGATACCGGTCATGGGCGCGGAGCTCGACGAGCGCACCATCGCGGCCGAAGCCGATCTCCTCGACCGGTCGGTGAGCTTCACCAAGGGGTGCTACACGGGCCAGGAGCTGGTGGCCCGGCTCGACGCCCGGGGGAATCGGGTGGCCCGTCACCTGCGTGGGTTGGTCGTGGCCGGGCCCGACGCCGATGCACCCGGGGTGGCCCGAGGGTCCGAGATCGTGTTCGAGGGCAAGGTCGTCGGCACGGTGACGTCCTCGGCGTGGTCGCCGACGTTGGGATGTCCCGTCGCCCTCGGATACATCCACAGGACCGTGGTGCCACCGAGCACCGTCGAGCTGCGCGTGGCGCGCCCGGGTGCCGACGACACCGACACGGCCACGACGTTGTCGGCCGAGGTCCGCCTGCTCCCCCTGGTCTGACCCGCCTACGGGTGCAGGGCGTCGAGGATGTCCCCCGACAGCTCGGGGCGACACACCAACAGATCGGGAAGCCAGGGATCGGGCTGGTTGTAGAGAAGGACCGACCCGTCGAGGCGCGCCGCGTAGGCACCGTAGGCGTGCGCCACCGCCACGGGCGCGGCGGAGTCCCACTCGTACTGCCCCCCCGAATGCACATAGGCGTCGACGGCGCCCCGCAACACCGCGGCGGTCTTCGCACCGGCAGATCCCATGGGCACCAGCTCCGCGCCCAGGCGTGCCGCCACCCGTTTGGCTTCGACGGGGGGCCGGGTGCGGCTCACGACGATCCGCAACGGCCCGTCGCGCCGGGGCGCCAGGGTCCTGGCCCGCGAGCGCCGGGCGCCGGTCACGAGCACGAGGTCCTCTCCGGGAAGCGCCACGGCCCCGACCATGGGCAGGCCGTCCACGGCGAGGCCGACGTGGACGGCGAAGTCCTCACGTCCCTCGGAGTACTCCCGGGTCCCGTCGAGAGGGTCGATGACCCAGACCCGGGTCGCCCCGGCCCGATCCGGTCGTCCCTCCGTGTCGTCTCCCTCCTCGGAGAGCACTGCATCCTCGGGACGGGCGTCACCGAGGGCGGCCATGATGAGCTCGTTCGATCGCCGGTCCCCTTCGGCGCCGAGCGCCTTGGGGTCGGCGAGCCCCATCGTGGCGCGGAGCTCGAGAAGGACGCGTCCCGCCTCCTCGGCGATGTGGGCGGCCAGCTCGTCGTCGTGGATGGTGGCCAAATTCGTCCCTGGATTGCGGTTGGGCCCGGGAAGTCGAGGTCGGGGACCGTATCGGAAACAGACCAGGCCAAGCTATTCTCGTTCTTCTATGGGGGGACGTGCGGAGGCCGGGCAGTACCAGCTTTCTCATCTCGAGGCGCTCGAGGCCCAATCGGTCCACATCATGCGAGAGGTCGTGGCCGAGTTCGAGCGTCCCGTGCTGTTGTTCTCGGGAGGCAAGGACTCCGTGGTCATGCTCCGGCTGGCCGAGAAGGCGTTCTGGCCGGCCCGGCTGCCCTTTCCCGTCATGCACGTCGACACCGGTCACAACTTCCCCGAGGTCCTCGAATTCCGGGACCGCCGGGTGGCCGAGCTCGACGCCCAGCTCAAGATCGCCTCGGTCCAGGAGTCGATCGACAGCGGCCGGGTCGTCGACGACCCGGGCCCCAATCCCTCTCGGAACCGGCTCCAGACGAGGACGCTGCTCGACGCCATCACCGAGCACCGCTTCGACGCCGTCTTCGGAGGCGCCCGGCGCGACGAGGAGAAGGCACGGGCCAAGGAGCGGGTCTATTCCTTTCGCGACGAGTTCGGGCAGTGGGACCCGAAGAACCAACGCCCCGAGCTGTGGGGGCTGTTCAACGGTCGGCACCGCAGCGGCGAGCACATCCGGGTCTTCCCCTTGTCGGACTGGACCGAGCTCGACATCTGGCAGTACATCGCCCAGGAGACCATCGAGGTCCCGTCGATCTACTTCTCGCACCGGCGCACGGTGTTCCGACGCGACGGCATGCTGCTCGCGCTCAACCAGTTCGTGACGGTCCTCGACGACGAGGAGCCCTTCGAGACCAACGTCCGCTACCGCACCGTCGGTGACATGACCTGTACCGGGGCGGTGGAGTCGACCGCGGTGACCGTCGACGAGATCATCGCCGAGACGGCCGTGTCGCGCCTCACCGAGCGCGGCGCCACGCGCGCCGATGACCGCACCAGTGAGGCCTCGATGGAGGATCGCAAGCGCGAGGGGTACTTCTAGGCATGGAGCTCCTCCGTTTCGCCACCGCCGGTTCGGTCGACGACGGCAAGAGCACGCTCATCGGCCGGCTCCTCTATGACTCAAAGGCCATCTTCGAGGACCAGCTCGAGGCGGTGGAGCGCCTGAGCCGTCAGCGCGGCGACGAGTACACCGACCTGGCCCTTCTCACCGACGGCCTGCGGGCCGAGCGCGAGCAGGGCATCACGATCGACGTGGCCTACCGCTACTTCGCGACGCCGCTGCGGAAATTCATCATCGCCGACACCCCCGGGCACATCCAGTACACGCGCAACATGGTGACGGGGAACTCGACGGCGGACCTGACCCTGGTGCTCGTCGACGCCCGCAAGGGCATCGTGGAGCAGACCCGGCGCCATGCCTTTTTGGCATCGCTGTTGCGGGTCCCGCACCTCCTGGTCTGTGTCAACAAGATGGACCTGGTCGACTACGACGAAGCGGTCTTCACCCGCATCCGCGAGGAATTCAAGGCCTTCGCCACGCGCCTCGAGGTGACGGACCTGGCCTTCATCCCCATCTCGGCTCTCCACGGGGACAACGTCGTGCAACGGTCGCTCAACATGACCTGGTACGAGGGGCCGTCGCTGCTCCATCACCTCGAGCAGGTCTACATCGCCTCGGACCGCAACCTCATCGACCCCCGGCTTCCCGTCCAGTGGGTGGTCCGGCCCACGGCTTCGACGGTGCCGGACTTCCGGGGCTACGCGGGGCGCGTCGCGGGCGGCGTGTTCCGGCCCGGGGACGAGGTCATGGTGCTGCCCTCGGGCCTCACCACCACCATCGCGGCGATCGACACCTTCGACGGCCCGGTCGACGAGGCCTTCGCCCCCATGTCGGTGATGGTCCGGCTGGCGCAGGACCTCGACGTGTCGCGCGGCGACCTCATCTGCCGTCCCCACAACCAGCCCACCGTGGGCCAGGACATCGACGCCATGATGTGCTGGATGGCCGACCGCCCGTTGGCCGAGGGCGACGTCGTGGCCCTCAAGCACACCACCCGCTGGGTGCGCGCCCAGGTGCGACACGTCCACTACAGCCTGGACGTCAACACGCTCCATCGCGACGACTCGGCGAACGTGCTGCGACTCAACGACGTCGGCCGGGTGAGCCTGCGGGTCACCCAGCCCCTGTTCTACGACAGCTACCGGCGCAACCGCTTCACGGGATCCTTCGTCGTCGCGGCCGAAGACACCAACGCGACGGTCGGTGCGGGCATGATCCTCGGGGCCGGCTGACCATGGCGCCGGTCTCGGACCTGGTGTGGTCGGTGGGACGCCTCACCCGTGACGACCGGTGGGAGACCCTCGGCACGCGCGGCGCCACGGTCTGGTTCACGGGACTGTCGGGATCGGGGAAGTCCACCTTGGCCTCGGCGGTGGAAGAACGTCTGGTGGCAAGTGGCCGACCCGCTTACCGCCTCGACGGCGACAACATCCGCAGCGGGCTCAACATCGACCTCGGCTTCAGTCCCGAGGGCCGTGAGGAGAACGTCCGGCGCGTGGCCGAGGTGGCCCTGCTCTTCGCCGATGCCGGGCTCGTCGCACTGGCCGCGCTGATCAGTCCCTACGCCAAAGGACGCCGCCGGGCCCGGGCCCTGCACGAGGAGGCGGGCATCCGGTTCGTCGAGGTCTACGTGGCCACGCCCATCTCGGTGTGCGCCCAGCGCGACCCCAAGGGGCTCTACGCCCGGGCGTCGACAGGGGAGATCTCGTCGTTCACCGGGCTCGACCACCCCTACGAACCGCCCACCGATCCCGACCTCGTCGTCGGCCACCACCTGCCTCTGGCGGAGGCCGTGGACCGGGTCCTGGAGGCGCTGGGCGCGGCCGAGGCTACTCAAACGCACTAGTGGTGGGCGTAGCACCACGTAGCGTGGTGACTGGGCTGGGTCAATCGCACCATTCCGGGCCCGACTGACGTGCCGACGTTGACTTCGCGCGGGGAGTGGTGAGATGCTGGGTTGTCACCGGACACCAGGCAGCGGCCGACCTGGTGGCGGGGGATCGCTGTATCGATAGGCCGTGGGTGCATCATCACTGAGAGGCGTGCTCGGACGGCGGAATCGCCGCCCGAGTCGACCTGGAGCTTGTAGGGGGGCCTTCCGTTGTCTGCGTTCCAACCCAGCGTGCTAGAGGACTCGGTCCTTGTCGTCGACGACGACCAAGCCACCAGGGACAGTCTCGCGTCGGTGCTCAA
>JADGOL010000086.1 GCA_017882995.1 Acidimicrobiales bacterium
AAGGTGGCGGCGGTGGGCGAGGACTGGTCGGGGTTGCGGTTCGTGTGGCGCAAAGAGCGGCGTGCCGGGCTCACCGACCGCCCCCGACACGGCCCGGGGCGATCACAGTACGGTGGCAGGCCATGAGCGTGGACGTGCGCACACGGGTCGACGGCGAGCAGGCACCGGTCGTCGCCGCCCGGTTCTTCGAGGACGACCTGCCCGCCGCACTGGGCGCAGCGGCCCCGCTGCTGGCCGAGGCCCGGGCCGTGTTGCGGCTCCCACCCCTGGTCATCGAGGTCGACGGGGACAGCTGGATGCTCGAGGTCCACGATGACGCCATCGCCGTCGTGCCGGGCGCGACCTCTGCCGACGATGCCATGCGCCTGCGCCTCGACGCCGGGCAGCTGTCAGATCTCGTGGCCGACCAGGTCACCCCGATGGGGTGGTTCTCGAGCGGCGCCCTGGCGCTGTCGGGCCGGCTCGAGCGACTCCTCGACTGGTGGTTGGTCCTGCGGGGCGCGCTCGACGGGGTCGCTCCGCACGTGTCGGGGGCCATGGCCTTCGACGACGTCGGGGGGGCGCCGTTGGACCTGGCGCGACGTTTCGGGTGGGACGACGACGACGAGGAGATGGACCGGTTCCTCGGCCAGGCCGGGTTCCTCCACGTCGCCGGGGTGTTCACCGAGGACGAGATGGCGGCGGTCTCGGCCGACATGGACCGGGCCGCCCCGACCTACTCCCAGGGCGACGGGCGGTCGTGGTGGGCCCGGACCGACGACGGTTCGGACCGACTGGTGCGGATGCAGGGCTTCGACGCCATGTCCGGCGCGGCCGCCTCCCTCGTCTCCGACGGGCGCCTGGCCCGGCTGGGCGCGCTCACCGGCGACGGCCATCAGTGGGGCTCGATGGAGTCCAACGCCCTCGAGGCGCTCGTGAAGCCGATCGGCGTGGTGGAGGGCATCTCCGATGTCCCGTGGCACAAGGACTGCTCCCTCGGTCGCCACAGCTACGAGTGCTGCTCGCTCACGGTGGGCATCTCGGTCACGGGTGCCGATGAGACCTCGGGTCAGCTCCGGGTGGTGGCCGGCAGCCACCGGGCTCTGGTGTGGCCCGCCTTCTTGCGGCGCGACAACCCCCTCCCGGTGCTCGACCTTCCCACCGGCACCGGCGACGTGACCGTCCATCTCAGCTGCACGCTGCACATGGCCCAACCCCCCGTCGAGCGCGAGCGGCGGGTGATGTACACCGGCTTCCGGTTGCCGCCGCTGCGACCCGCCGCCGCCGCCGAGGCGAGCCGGCGCCTCCGTGACGTGCGCGAGACCGCCGCCACGACGGTGTCGCAACCCCCGAGCACCGTACGCGGCTAACGCCGCCCCCCTCTCCCGGGATGCGGCGCAGCGCCGGTGCTGCGGTCGCCGGATTTCTGGGCATGGCCCTGGTGGTCCTCGGCGTGTCGCAACCGGGCTCGCCCTTCACCTCCAAGCTCGCCCGGTCGTGGATCTTCGGCCTTCCCGGCCCGGGCTCGGACCCGGCCCGACACGAGCTGGTCGGGATCGCGGTGGTCTACAGCGGGCTCATCGTCGTGCTGTGCGCCTGGTACTGGATCGCGAGCTTCCCGGCCCCCGACGATCACCGGGGGCTGGCTCGGCTGTGGGGGGTCTTCGCCCTGTGGGTGACGCCACTGGTCGTCGCCCCGCCGCTGTTCAGTCGAGACGTCTACACCTACGGGGCCGAGGGCGAGCTCGTCTCCCGAGGCGTCAATCCCTACACCCACGGGTTGCAGTCGGTGCGGGGGTCGACGTTCTACGAGCTGGCCGATCCCCTGTGGCGCCACGCCCATGCTCCGTACGGCCCGCTCTTCTTCGACATCGCCCGCCTGAACGCGCACGTGTCGAGCAGCGTCTTCGCCACGCTGGAGGGATACCGACTCACCGCACTCCTCGGTGTCGTGGTCATGGCGGTGTCGGTGCCCGTCTTGGCCCGGTCGTTGGGCCGCGACCCGGCGACCGCCTTCGCGCTGGCGGTGCTCAATCCCCTCGTGTTGCTGTCGTTGATCGGTGCGATGCACAACGACGCCATCATGGTGGGACTGCTCGTGGCCGCACTGGCCCTGGCCCGGCGCGGCCATCCCGTGCTCGGCATCGTGGTCTGCGCGCTCGGCGCGCAGGTCAAGGTCCCGTGTTTCTTGGGGATCGTCTTCATCGGTTGGGACTGGGCCCCACCCCGGGCATCGGCGCGCCGGCGCGCCGGGTACGTCCTCGGGTCGGTCGTCATCGGCCTCGCCGTGATGGCGGTGATCTCCGAGGCGTCGGGGCTCGGTTGGAACTGGCTCTGGAACCTGTCGGACCCGGGAAAGGTGAACTCGTGGCTCGACCCGGCCACCGCGGTCGGCCTGGCGATCTCCCACCTCGTCGCGGGGGTCGGAGGCGCTCCGCCCACCGACGCATTGGTCATGGCGTCGCGCGCCGTCGCGCTCGCCGTGGCGGCGGTGATCGTGGGTGTCCTCGTGGTGCGGACCGAGCGCTACGGCATGGCGAGAGCACTGGGCTGGAGCCTGCTGGCCGTGGTCTTCCTCGGGCCCATCGTGTGGCCCTGGTACGAGACGTGGGGGCTCGTCTTCTTGGCGCTGGCGACCGATGTGTGGTCGAGGCGCGTCGTCCTCGTGGCCTCGGCCGTGGCCTGTTTCGCCACCGTGCCCTCGCACGTGAGCGCCGGCGCCACCGAGGTCGTCGTGGCGGCGGCGGTCCTCATCGTGGTGGCGGGCGGAGCCGGATTCTCGCTGGCCCGGGTGCGGGCCTCGGTCGGCGCCGGCGCCGGTGCGGTTGCCCGGGGTGGCTCCGGGCACCGAGACACCGACAGTTGACCCCATGTTGGGGACGGGGTGGATGCCGGTTGATCCCCGGAGAGGACGCTGACCTCATTGCCCGAGGGGGGCAGGATCCGGGCGACGCACCCGTGATCCGCGGGCTCAGGTTCGGCACCGGGTATGCGGCCCGGTGCCGAACCTGCCCGGGTTTCGACTCAGATGGTCCCGCCGCGGCGAGATTCCACGGTCACGCCGATCACCGACGACACCACGAGGGCGGCGCCCGGTGCGATGAGCCACAGCCCGAACACCATCGAGAGCACCATCAGGAACAGCCCCATGCCCAAGACGAAGGGCCAGATGCTCGAGGAGGGGAACGAGCCGATCACTCCTGCGCCGTCGGCCATCTCCGCGTCGGTGCGGTCCTCGGGACGCGGCTTCATGCGGCGCGACCACCACAGGTAGTAGCTCCCGGGCAAGAACCCCAGAAGGGTGGTGCCGACGAGCATGACGAATCCCCCCTGCTCGTAGGCCCAGAACCAGTAGATGAGGCCCACGACGCCGAAGAAGGCGGCCACCCCGAGCAGAAACAGTGCTTCGACGCGCACGAGAGCTCCTATGCCTTGTCGCCGGCATCGGCGACAGTGGCCGCGCCGGCGAGGTGGTCGTGCCCTTTGCCATTGGCGCCGGCACCGCCGTGGGTGATCGTGAGGTCGTCGGGGTGGTGGTAGTCCCACACCGGCCGCTCGGAACGGATCGGGGGCAGCTTCTCGAAGTTGTGGTGCACGGGCGGTGACGTGGCGAACCATTCCAGGGTGTGCGCGTCCCACGGGTTGTCACCGGCGGGGATCGGCTTTCGCCACGACACCCAGAAGTTCGCGAGGAGGAAGACGAACGAGATGCCGATGATGAAGGCGCCGACGGTCGACACCACGTTCAGTGTCTGCCATCCCAGGTTGGCCGGGTACGACGCCACCCGCCGGGGCATCCCCCACAGGCCGAGGACGTACTGCGGTATGAACGTCACCCAGAAGCCGATGGTGAGAAGCCAGAAATGGGTCTTGCCCATCCACTCCCGGTACATCCGGCCGTAGAACTTGGGATACCAGTAGTAGAGCCCCGCGAACCCCGCGTAGACGGCGGTCCCGAACAGCACCTGATGGAAGTGGGCGACCACGAAGTAGGTGTCGTGGGTGGCGAAGTCGATGGGCGGTGACGCCAACATGACCCCGGTGAGGCCGCCCATCAAGAAGGCGAACAGGAACCCGATGCAGAACAGCATGGGTGTCGTAAACGTCAGCTGCCCGCGCCACATGGTGCCGATCCAGTTGAAGAACTTGATGCCGGTCGGCACGGCGATGAGCAGGGACAACAGCGAGAAGAAGGGGAGCAGGACCACGCCGGTGGTGAACATGTGGTGGGCCCACACTCCGGTGGACAGCGCCGCGATCGCCATGGTGGCGAAGACCATGCCCTTGTACCCGAAGAGTGGCTTCTTGGAGAAGACCGGGATGACGTCGGTCACGATGCCGAAATAGGGCAGGGCCAGGATGTAGACCTCGGGATGGCCGAAGAACCAGAAGAGGTTCTGATACAGGATCGGTGACCCGCCGCCAGCCGTGGAATAGATATGGGTCCCGAAGTGCCGGTCGGCGAAGAGCAGCACCATGGCCGCGGTGAGGATGGGGAAGGCGATGAGGATCAGGATGGCGGTGACGAGCATGTTCCAGGTGAAGATCGGGAGCCGGAACATGGTCATGCCCGGGGCTCGTAAGTAGAACGTGGTGGTCACCAGGTTCACGGCGGTGAAGATGGCCGAGAAGCCGGTCAGGGCGATCCCGAGGATCCACAGGTCGGGTGCGGACCCCGGGGCGAACTGCACCAGCGACAGCGGCGCGTAGGCCACCCACCCGTAGGCGGCGGCGCCTCCGGCCACGAGGAAGCCGAGGAGCATCGTGATCGAGCCGCTGAGATAGAGCCAGTACGACAAGGCGTTGAGTCGCGGGAACGCCATGTCGGGCGCGCCGATCTGGAGGGGCAGGATGTAGTTGGCCAGGCCGCCGAAGGCGAAGGGCCCCGCGAACAGGTACAGCATCAGGCTGCCGTGCATGGTGAACAGCGCGTTGTACGCCTGGAAGCTCAACAGCGAGCTGTTGGGGGTGGCGAGCTGGGCGCGCAATGCCAGCGCCATGAGCCCCGCCAGGAAGAACATGACGAGTGAGGTCACCATGTAGTTCATGCCGATCAGCTTGTGATCGGTGCTGGTGAGCCACTTCAGGAGACCCGTCGGCCCCTCGTGGTGCTCGTGCTCGTGCTCGTGTTCATGAGCGACCGGGCGGTCGGCGAGAACGGTCATGCGGCCGCCTTCGTGGTCGAGTTGGACGAGGAGACGGTCGAGGCCGCCTGGGCCAGGTGCTGCTGCGAGCTCAGCCACGCTCGGAACTGGTTGGGGGGAAGTGCCACCACGTGGAAGAACATGAGCGAGTGGTACAAACCGCACAACTGGGTGCACTGGGCCCGGTAGATCCCCGCATGCTCGACGGTGAGGTCGAAGACGTTGGTGACCCCCGGTTGGGCGTAGCGGCTGAAGTTGAACGCGGGCACGTAGAAGCCGTGGATGACGTCTTGGGAGTCGAGCGTGATCCGCGTCGTCTGTCCGGCCGGCACCACCAGGCCCGGGCCCAGACAGTCCACGGCCGGAGCGCACTGGCCCCCGTTGAGCCCGATCGGGTCGGGGTCCTCGGTGGTCACCCCCGTGACGGTGACCTTGCCCGGGTACTGGTACTTCCAGCCCCACTGGAACGCGGTGACGTGCACCTTCACCGCCGGGGTGGGGGTGACGGCGTCGACCTGGTTCTCGGTGTAGACGGTGAACCCGAACAGGATGAGCACCATGACCACCGGGACGATGATGTAGGTGATCTCGATGGGGATGTGGTACTGGAATTGGCGGGGGATCTCGTCGGACTTCTTGCGGTAGCGGATGATCGACCACGTGATCAGCCCACCCACGAGGGCCAAGACGACGATCGAGGCGATCATCGTGCCGCTCCACAACAGGGACTCGTCGTGCCCCTGTTTGGTCGACCCGCGATAGCCGTAGAACGTGGGGAGCTGACAGCCGCCGAGGATGACCGGCAGGGCCGTCACGGCCACGAGCCCGAAGGCCCGACGACGCCACCGTGACGCGACCGTGCTGCTCGATTCGCCGTCGCGGGGGCTCACGGCGACGACACTAGCCAACGGTGATCCGCGAGTAGTAGTTGGCGCGCGCAGGCTCAGTCGGCGTGTCCGGCCCGTCCCTCGGAGTCCCGGGCCGTCCAGGTGAACACCCCTTTCGCCATGGTCGAGGTGGCCGCCTTCGACAGCCGGGCGAACACCTCGGCGCGTGCCCGGTGGACGGCCCGGTCCGTCGGTGCCGCCAGGGCGGCCAGCTCCGCCAGGTGCCCCGCCAGCCGTAGTGCGACGGCTCCCTCGGCGCCCCCGGCCGGGGACTCCACCAGGGTGAGGGCGCGGTCGGCCAGGACTCCGGCCCCACCCGCCAACCCGGCCAGCTCGGCGGCGAGGGCCGACTCGGGTGCGGGCTTGAGCGACGCCGGGTTCCCGTCCCACCAGCCGCCGTACAGGCGCCACACGTTTCGCACCACGAACTCGGGCTCGTCGTAGACGGGGCGGAGATAGGGACGATCGGCGAGGTGGGCGGGCACCGCCACGGTGTGGAGCACCTCGTCGAGGCGGGCCCCGGCGTTCATGAGATCGATGGTCTGGTCGACGAGCGAGTCGAGCAGGTCGGCGGTGTCGGTGAGCGCCTGGCGGACGCGGCCCGCGCCCACGACGGGGAAGCCGTGGCCCGGCAGCAGCACCTCGGGCTCGAGGCCGATCATCTCGCGCAGGGCGATGGCCCACTCGCGGGGATAGCGCTGCACTTTCTGGGGGTTGCCGGCGTTCGGTGACGCCCAGATGAAGAGGTCGCCGCAGCACAGCACGCGAGGGCCCGCCAGCCAGGTCCAGGTGTGGTCGTCGGTCTCGCCCCGGGCATGGTGGAGCTCGAGGGCGACGCCCCCCACGTCGAGGGCGAGCTGTTGCGCGTAGGTGCGGTCGGGATAGCGGTACTCGGTCGGCCACCGAAGCCCCGGCACCCCGAACTGTCGTTGGTTGATGATCTCGTTGTAGCCCGCCGTCACGATGTACCGGTCGAAGCGCGCCGGCACGGCGTCGTGCGCCACGACCAACGGGGCGGGCCAACCCTGGATCGCCGACTCTTCTTCCCACACTCCCACGCCGAAGACGTGGTCGATGTGGCCGTGGGAGTAGATGGCGGTGTTGAGTCGTTGTGCCGACCATCCCCGCAGCGCCTCGTGCACGGCGCCCGCCACGAAGCTCGAGCCCGTGTCGACCAGGACGAGCCCGTCGTCGGTGGCGATGGCCGAGACGTTGGCGAAGCTGGGGACGAAGGAGACGCCGGTGGCGACCTCGGCCACGCCGCCCATGTACCCGCCCACGGGGTGGATCTCGACGATGTCGATGTCGCCGCGCCAGAGTTTGTCGGCAAGCTCGAGTACGTCGTCGGCCATCGGTCCTCCGCCTTCGCGTCTGTGTCGCGCCCGGACGGCGAGAGCCTACGGTGCCCGGGGGCCGGGCCGGGGCTCAGGAAGTGGGCTTGCGCCAGGCGCGCTGCAGCCGGGCGGCGTGTCGACCCGCCTGGCGAATGCCCCCCCGCACTGCTTCTTCTGCGTCGGGGAGTCGGCGGGCCGATCGGCCGGCCATGACGCCCAGGCCGCGCGCCACGACCGCGCCGGTGGATGCAACGCCGGGCGTGTCCACGGTCTGTTGCGGTGGCGGCACCACGGCGATGCCCGTGGCGGCGACGGTGGTGACGTCGGGATCACCCGGGGCGCGTTGGTAGCGGGTCAGTGTGGCGAGGCGCACCCACGCCAGCGCGGCGACTTCCACCACCGCGATCCCGGTGATGTCGGGTCGTAGGGCGGGGACGATGGGTGCCGCCGCCACGGCGAGGGCGACGACGATGTCGAGCACGGCGTGAAGTCTCGGCCCGCACAACCGGGCCAGTCCGAGAGGACCGTGGGCGGTGACGGCCAGGAGGGCGAAGGCGCCCCCGGCGACGAGGAGCAGGGCGCTGTGTCGGATGTGGATGGACAACCCGGCCAGGGCAGCGGCGACGAGATACTCGAGCAGCTGGTGCGCGAGGAACGGGATCGGCCGCTGACGCGGTGTGCGCCGGCCGCCGGAATCAGGGCCGGGGGAGCCGGCAGTGATCGGAGCGCTACCCCGAAGCCGCGGACGGCTTGTCGCTGTCCTTGGCGGTCGACGTGTCACCGGTCGCATCGGGCTCTGCGTCGGCATCGGAGCCGTCGCCCTTCTTGCCCTGGGCGAGACCCTTCTTGAATTCCGACTGCGCGGATCCCAATGACCTCGCCAGCTTGGGAAGCTGGCTACTGCCGAAGACGAGCACCACCACCACCAGGATGATGATGATCCCCCACTCGCTCTCGAGTACTCCGACCATGGGCATCTCGTTTCTGTGACCGCCGCTCAAACGAGCGGAGTCGTCACCACCAAGATTAGACCTTCCGCGGTCGACGAGGACAGCGGTGCTGACACCGGGGCTCGGGTGTCGGGCGCTCACCCGGCGAGGAAGACCCCCATGACCAGGGCGGCGATCGATGACAGGGCGGTGAGGGCACCCCAGATAGCCAGACCCCGCGTCGTCGAGGCGCGGGTGTGGAGAAAGGCCGCGGCCCCGGCCAGGGCCACGACGACGATCTTGATCACCAGCACCATCACCCACGACCGGGGTTGGCCGGCATGGATGGCCGAGACGTTCCAGAATCCCGTGACCACGAGGACGGCGTAGGCCGGCCACTGCACACGGGCGAAGGCGCGGGCGAGGGCCTTGGGCGCCCCTTCCCCGAGGCGGCGCGCCGTGGGGACGAGCCCGGCGAGGGTGAGCTGTCCGCCGACCCACACCGTGGCGGCGAGCACGTGCACCGAGAGCCGGATGCCGTCCAGAGCAGATGAGAGGCCGCCGTGCATGAGATCGACCGTGCCGGCCGGTGCGCTACTTGCCCTGCCAGTTCGGCTTGCGTTTCTCGGCGAAGGCGACCGGGCCCTCCATGGCGTCGGCCGAGGAGAACACCGCCCCCACCGCCTCGGCATTGAGCTTCCAGCCTTCTTCTTCGGAGACGCCCGCGGCGCGCACCATGACGTGCTTGGACCACCGCACCGCCAGCGGCGCGTTGTCGGCGATGACACCGGCGAGCGCGAGCGTCTCTTCCATGAGCTGCGCGGCGGGGACGACGCGGTTGATCAGGCCCAGCTGCAGGGCCCGCGCCGCGTCGATCGACTCGCCGGTGAGCGCCAGCTCCAGGGCGATGGCGATGGGAAGTCGCTTGGGAAGACGGATGAGGCCACCCGCGCCGGCGACCAGTCCGCGCTTGGCCTCGGGGATGCCGAAGGTGGCGTGATCGGCGGCCACCACGAGGTCGCACGAGAGCATGATCTCGCAACCGCCGGCCAGAGCCGCCCCGTTGACCGCGGCGATGATGGGTTTGGGGAACTGACGCTGGGTGATGCCGGCGAAGCCTCCCGAGCCGCCCATGATGGCCCCGCCTTCGCCCGAGGCGAAGGCCTTGAGGTCCATGCCGGCCGAGAATGCCTTTTCTCCTGCGCCGGTGACGACGACGACCCAGCACCCGTCGTCGGTCTCGAGCTCGTCGAGCGCGTTGGCCATGGCCACGCTGACGTCACCGTTGATGGCGTTGCGGGCCTCGGGCCGGTTGATGGTGAGGATCTCGACGTGTCCTCGGCGCTCGCGTTCGACTGCGGGCATGGGGTGCTCCTCGCTCTCGGTCCGCCCGAGTTTGACCGGGCCGGCCCGGCACCGCCACCCCGCAGGAGCCGGGCCGGTCCCGGTCTCAGGGCGCCAGCCGGTATCGGGGCGGGGTGCCCGACACCTCGATTCGACAGCCGACCAGCTCGCGCCCGGCCAACGCATCGAGTTCGCTGCGCTGCGCGGCGGCGGCGATCTGGCGTCCATCGGGGAGCCTGGCGATGACCGGGGCGGCGGTCACCGTGCCGCCGGGTCCCGCCACGGCCGCGGCGGCGACGACCAGGGCGTGGCTCTCGGCCTCGGTCGCGACCGGGACGGCGGAGGCGTCGATGACGCGCTGCGCGGCCTCGGTGTCGCCGCGGCGCCATCCCCTCGGCGGGGGTGTGGCGCCGTAGATGCCCACGGCGTGCTTGGTGGCGTACCAACCCATGGCACTGACCAGCCCCGTCCCGCCGTGGGCACGGATGCGGTAAACGGTGGAGGCCACCCCGTGCAGCGAGTAGTTGTTCCCGGGCCCGCCGAAATAGGGAAGGCCGCCGGTGGTGGTGAGCCCGCGGCTGTCGTGGGGCGCGATCCCGAGCGCCTCGACCGCCATCTCCACCGCGCACGGGAAGCACGAGTACAGGTCGAAGGCGCCGATGTCGTCGACACCGAGCTCGGCGGCGGACAGCGCCGCCGCGCTCGCGGCGTGCAGTCCCGCCGACGTCGCCAGGTCGGGCCGGGCCGAAGGGAACCAGACCTCGGCCGCCTCGGCCCCGGACCAGCAGAACACGGCCATGTCGGCGACACCGGCAGCCCGTGCCGCCGCCAGCGATGTCACCAGCGCGGCGGCGCCCTGGTTCACGTGGAGGAAGGCGCACATGCGCTTGGGATAGGGCTCGACGACCAGGCGGTTGTCGGCTGTGACCGTGGCCAGTTCGGTCGGGGTACGGACGTCTCGGAACCACGCCACGGGCTGGGTCGCGGCCACCTCGGTGAACGGGGCCATGAGCTCGCCCAGCATTGCCCGTTGCTCGGCGCCGCTGCGGCCCGCCCGATGCGCCATGGCGCTCTCGAAGAGGGCGTAGACGTGCACCGGGGCGACGAGACCGACGCTCGCCTCGGCGTCCCCGATGCCGACGCGGTCGTCGCCGACCACGGGGTCGGGCGCCAGTGCGGCACCTTCGACGTTGGCGCTGGCGCCCTCGAGCTGTTGACGGGGTGTTGCTCCGCCCGCCTGGGCCTTGGCCGAGTGCTGCGCCTCGGCTCCGGCGACGAGTGCGACCTCGAGCTCTCCGGCGGCGATGGCGGCCGCAGCGCGACTGATCAGCCACTGCGGTGAGTTCCCGCCGATGGTGGAGACCTCGGTCCGCGTCGGACTCAGGCCCAAGGCCCGGGCCAATGTGGCCGCGGGAGCGGGCCCGGCGTTGGACATGACGTTCACCATCGACACCAGCTGGACTCTCGCCCGCAGGCTCGGGGCCTCCTCGAAGGCTTCCTGGGCGGCTCGAACCGCCAACTCCAGCGCCTCCGCCGTCGGGTCGCGGTCGACGCTTTGTCCCGCAGCGATCACCACCGGGATCCTGTTCTCGTCGAGGGCCACTCCGGCGATCAGCGCGGGAGCAGGCCGTTGAGCAACAACGACACCACGAAATCCGCGGCGACCTCGGCCGAGAGCCCGTCGTCGGTGACGAGTCGGCGATGCGCGATCTGGCCCACCAGCGCGGCCACCGAGCACGCCACCATGCGCGGCGGTGCCTCGACGATGAGGTCCCGGCGCTGGGCGTCGGCGACGATCTTCTCGATGTCGCTGATGAAGGCCTCGAAGATGCCGAAGAGATGCTTCTCGAACCGGTCCCCGAGTGCATAGGAATCCCTGAACAACAGCTTCACCAGGGCGCGGTCGGACTCGAAGAACTCGAACGTCGTCTGCACCGCGGCGCGGAAGGGTGCGTCGGGAGATCCCCGCGCCGGCGTGGAGAGCATCGCCTCGGTGACGTGGTCGCGTAGCGCCTGGCCCTCGGCCTCCATGAGCGCGTGGAACAGTGCGTCCTTGGAATCGAAGTACCAGTAGATCGATCCGTACGAGAGCTTCGCCGCTTTGGCGATGTCGGCGATGGTGGTGGCGTGGTACCCCTTGCGGGCGAACACCCTCTTGGCCGCGGCCAGGATGTCGGTCCGGCGGCCGGCCTTTTCGGTCTCGTTCATGGCGCGCCGCACCGGACGCGCCGGGCGGGATTCCTGGGTGGGTACCGAGGAAGCGCCCGACATGCGCGCAGGCTACCAAACTGATGAATCAGTCAATCGGGCTGGGCCCTCGGGCTACGGCCTGGAACCGATCTCCGCGTGCGCGCTGGCGCGCAGATTCCAGCGCTGCTCGACCTCCCAGACCGCTCGCCGGTGTTCGAGCACGATCTCGGCGTCGGCGATCTCGCTGTTGACACAGGTGGGACCGGCCCCGTCGGGGTCGACATAGCCGACCGACACGCACCTGTCGTCGGGCATCTCGATCTCCGCCCGCAGGCGCCAGCGCCCCACCGTTCCTCGCACCTGCCAGGTCGGAAGACCGAGCCGGGTCCGGAACAGCGGTGCCGCCGCCAACGGGTCGCGAGGCCAGTCGCGCCCACCGAGGCGCAGCTGCACGAAGGCGAGTGGGGGAAGATGGTTGAGGCCCGGACGCCGACTCACCGCGCTCACGATCTCGAGCACGTCCCCGTCGCCGAGCTCGGCGTGCAGCCAACCCCAGCGTTCGGCATTGCCGTGCCCGAAGATATGGCTGACGCCACCCCGGGTCTGCGGTGACAAGGTCAGCACGTCGCGCCCGACCCGGATGGTTCCTTCGAAGGGCGCACTCGGGACGACCACGACCTGCGCGGCCGGCAGTGTCTCGCGCTCCCACGCCCAGGCCGGGAACGTGTACAACGGCCGGCTCGGGTGCTCGGCGTCGTCGCGCCATCTCAGGTCCCAGGCCAGTTCGCTCGTCTCGGCGCGCAGGTGCGGGGGATCGAGCACAGCGTCGCCACCGAGCAACGGTGCCTTGCCGGCTCCGCCGGCGCTCACGAGCGAGGGACCGAAGCGCTCGAGCACGGGGCTCGTGCCGGGGCGGAACGCCGCCGCCCATCCGTGTGCGTAGGGATCGCCGGAGACGGGGGAGACGAGCTCGTGGTGGATCCAACAGCCCATCTCCGTGCGCGGGTCGGTGAGTGTGACGTACCACACCTCCAGGCGCGGACGTTGTCCCCGCCACCGTTGAGCGAGCGGGTCAGGGCCCGGCAGGCGACCGCGCATGGTTCTCCTAACCGGCCGCGAAGCTCTCGGGGTCGACGGCGATGAACAGACCCTCCCCGTGGGCGATGAGCGTGGAGCCGTGATGGGCGTCGGCCTCGATGTGGAGTTTGCGGCCGTGGCGCGAATGCAGCTTGGCCCTCATCTCGACCTCCACGCCCAGCGGTGTCGGGGCTCGGTAGGTGATGGTGAGGCGGCCGGTGTAGGCCGGGGTGGCGTTGATCGAGAGCACGAACCCCATGACCTCGTCCATGAGCGCGGCCACGGCGCCGCCATGGGCGCGTCCCGGGGCGCCTTCGAAGGCCGGGCCGAGCGTCGTCCGGAGCACGGCGACGTTGCCTTCACGCCTGATGTCGGCCGCCATGCCCAGTGGGTTCGCCTTCCCGGTGACGATGTCGTCGGGGAAATTCGTCCGCCCCCGCCCGTCGGGGGGTGGGACCACGAACACGGCGTGGACCATGTCGAGCGGAGCGCGGATCCGGTCCGGTGTCGCCTCGACCGCGGCGAGAAGACCTCGGACGTCGGTCGTGATGCGTTCGAACATCTCGTCGCCGACCTCGTGGGCCACGATGGCATGACCGAGTTGCCGCAATGCCCCGGCTGCCTCGAGCCGTGCCGCAGAGGCCGGTCCGTCGCCTTGGGCCGGAAGGGACGCGTCCGCGACGGTCAACTGTGCTTCACGTCCGCCCAGGCGACGTCCTTGTCGACCTCGACGTCACGGGGCAGTCC
>JADGOL010000087.1 GCA_017882995.1 Acidimicrobiales bacterium
ACGCCCAACGGCGCCGGCTACTGGCTCGTGGCCTCGGACGGGGGAGTGTTCTCCTTCGGCAACGCGCCGTTCGAGGGGTCGCTGCCCGGGGCCGGCGTCCACGCACCGGGCGTGGCGCTGCTCCCGACCGCGACCGGCGCCGGTTACCTGATCGTGACGACCAACGGCCGGGCCGTCGACTTCGGCGACGCCCCTCAGTTCGGCGACGTGGCGGACGTGGTGGTGGGATATACCGGGCACCTCGTGGGCGGTGCCACCGTCGCAGGATAGGAGTCGCACATGTTGACCCGCCGTGTCGGACGAACCGGGCACCACTCGTCGGTGGCGGTGCTGGGCGGAGCCGCCTTCTGGGGAACCGACCCCGAGGTCACCGCGTCGGCCTTCGCCGCCGCCCTCGACGCCGGGGTGAACCACCTCGACGTCGCCCCTCGCTACGGACACGCCCAGGAATCGCTCGGGCCGCTCGTGGCGCCCGTGCGTGACCGCCTCTTCGTGGCGTGCAAGACCATGCGTCACGACCCCGACGGGGTGCGCGCCCAGCTCGAGGAGTCGCTCACCTTGCTGCGCTGTGACTTCTTCGACCTCTACCAGATGCACGCCGTGACCGATCTCGACGAGCTCGATGCCCGGGCACGCGCCGTGACCGCCATCATGGCGGCGCGCGACGAGGGACTGTGCCGGTTCGTCGGGATCACCGGCCACAACCTCACCACGCCGGCGGCCCAACTCGAGGCCCTCCGGCGCTACGACCTCGACACGGTGATGTTCCCGGTGAACCCGCGCCTGTGGGCCGACCCCGCCTATCGCCATGACGCCGAGGCGTTGTTGGCCGAGGCCGAAGCCCGCGACGTGGGGGTCATGGCCATCAAGGCCGTGGCGGCGCGGCCCTGGGGGGAACGCCCCCACACCGCGACGACGTGGTACGACCCCTACACGACTGCCGAGGAGATCGAACGCGGTGTGCGCTTCGTGTTGAGCGTGCCCGGCGTCCATGCCTTGTGCACGCCGAGCGACCCGGTCCTCACCCTGGCCGCCATCGAGGCGGCAGGTCGGTTCGAGCCGATGACCGAGGACGAACAGGTCGCCGCCATGCGCGCCACGGCCACGGAGGACCACATCTTCCCGATGCCCGCCGGATGACCAACACCCCCGGGCCGCTCATCAGCGCGTCGAGCCCGGGTCGAGCCACACACCCACCACCGTCGACATGAATTCGGGTTGGGGGCGGAACCCCAGTGACCGGTACAGCGCCTGAGCGTCAGTGGTCTGGAGCCCGACGTGCTGGCCAGGGACCCGGTCCATGAGCATCCGAACCATGGAGGACGCGATGCCCCGGCGCCGGTAGGCCGACATCGTCCACACGTCGAGCAGATAGGCGTTGCACACACCATCCGACAGCAACCGCGCCATGCCCACGACACGGTGCGCGTCGCGGTCGTCGTGGCGGGCGAACGCGACGTGCTGGGACTGTTCGAACGACCGTCGTAGGGACTCGGCCGAGCGGCCATTGTCGAAGGCGTCGGCGCCGAGGTCGGCCTTGGCCTGCTCCCAGTCGATACCGAGCAGTGAGCTGTCGACTCGCACGGGCATGCCCAGAGCTTGGCCGGGGAATGCGTCGCTTGCCGAGTTGGATCGACCATGCTGTTCGACGTGCTCATCCGGCCCCGACGCCAGAGCGACGTCGACCCCCTGCTGGAGATGGTCCAACTCGTCAAGCGAGTCGACGGATATCCCCCGCGCGGGCCGGGGGACCTCGAGCGGTTCATGGTCCCCCCCGAGCAGCTCTGGGCGTGGGTGGCGGAGATCGACTCGGAGGTCGTAGGCCATGTGGCGCTCCACACCACCGGCGCCAACGACACGGTGGACCTGGCCGCTCGCCACACGGGGAAGGCGCCCGAGGACCTGGCGGTGGTGGCCCGCGTCGTCGTGAGCCCGACGGCCCGGCGCATCGGTGTGGGCCACGCCCTGCTCGACACGGCGGTGACCGGCGCATATGAACGGGGCCAGCACCCCATCCTCGAGGTCGCCGTGCACTTCGACGCGGCGATCGGACTCTACGAATCGTGCGGATGGAGCCGGGTGGGCGAGGTGACCATCTCGTTCCCTGACGAACCCAGCTTGCAGCGTTACGTCTATGTCGGGCCGACACCGGCCCAGGAAGAGGCGGCCGCCGTCACCAGGCGGTGAGCACGTCCCCCAGTCGGCGGAACTTTCGCAGCTTGCCGAACCGGCCCAGTCGACCGGCGTCCACACCGATGTCGGCGGCCTGGAGCATCTCGAGATCGCCGGCGCTGTTGCCATAGGCCCACAGATACGGCTGCGCACCATCACCGTCGGGGGTGGCGCCCAGCGAGGCCTCCATCCATCGCTCGAGCCGCTCCAGCTTCTGTGCCCCCCGGCAGTTGCCTCCCTGGAAGTGTCCCGTCAGCTTCCCGTCCCCGTCGACCTCCAACTGCGTCGCCGCCACGCCGTCGACGCCGAGCTCGGAGGCCGCCGCGCCCACGTAGTACTCCGGCGACGCCGACACCACGACGACGTGATGCCCCTGGCGACGGTGCCAGTCGAGCCGGGCCCGCACCTTGGTCCGGTTGCGACGGCGGTAGTGCGCCACGCCGAACACAGCGGCGCGTTCGGAGATCTCCGGCGCGGACCGACCGGCCAAGGTGCGGACGAAGAGCGCCTCCTTGGCCGTGTCAGCCGCCTCGCCACCGAACAGCGCAGCCCGAAGCAGCTTGGGGAACAGGGCGATCCCTGCCGACACCACCGCATCCCGCCCGCACATGGCGGTGAGGAACTTCCACACGCTGCCACCGCGCGTGAGCGTCCCGTCGAAGTCGAAGGCGGCCACCACGACGTGGCCCGGCATTCGCTCGTCCGCAACTCGCAGATCGTCTTGTTGCGCCGCGCTCATCGGCCCGGGCCCGTGTCTCGACCCGCCTCGGAGCTTGGGGCACCGGACGCGCCGTCGAGGCGTGAGCCGTGGCGCCCTGCCCCCGAGGCGAACCGGCTCGCGCCGAGTTGGGTCTCGCCGCTGTCGATGGTGTGCAGCCCGAACCGGGCTTCGAGCACGAGGGCGTCGGGCTCGGAGAGCCCCCACTGCCACAACACCGACCGGCGGTCGTTTCGCATGCAGGTCTGGGGGAGCGCGGCCAACTCCTGGCCGAGCTCGACGGCCGTCTCGAGGGCGCGGCCGGGCGGGGAGAGCCGGTTCACGAGCCCCATGGCGAGCGCCTCGGGGCCACCCACACCTCGACCGGTGAGCACGAGGTCGAGCGCGTGGCTCTGACCGATGAGCCGCGGCAACCGAACCGTGCCCCCGTCGACGAGGGGGACGCCGAAGCGCCGGCAGTACACACCGAGCACGGCGTTCGTGGCCGCCACCCGGAGATCGCACCACAACGCCAGCTCGAGCCCACCGGCCACGGCGTGGCCCTCGATGGCGGCGATGACGGGCTTGGAGAGATCGAGCCGGGTGGGCCCCATGGGCCCGGGCCCGTCCTCGGTGACGGGCCGGCGGTCCCCCTCGGACAGGGCCTTGAGGTCGGCCCCGGCGCAGAAGGTCCCGCCCGCGCCGGTCAGCACGGCCACGGCTGCGCTGTCGTCCTCCTCGAAGGCCGTGAAGGCCGCCAACAGCGCTGCCGCGGTGGCGGAGTCGACGGCGTTGCGCCGTTCGGGCCGAAAGATCGTGACCACGATCACCGGGCCCTGTCGGGAGATGTCGACGGTCTTCCAGACGGCCTCACCCACAGGCGGGCCCTCGAGGGCGCGACGGGCGTCGGGAGCGACGATGCATGGCTCCATTCTCCCAGAGCGACCGGCCTCCGCCGGGCTTCCCCGAAAGTCGACCCAGCCGGTCGACAATTGCCCCGACGCCCGGTACACTCCGGGGCAACGTCACGAACCACCGCCACCGCGAGACGAATGCAGGAGGAGACATGGCAGTCCGCTTAGGGGATATCGCCCCCGACTTCACCGCTGACACGACCGAGGGAACGATCAATTTCCACGAGTGGCTGGGCGACTCGTGGGGGATCCTGTTCTCCCACCCCAAGGACTTCACCCCGGTGTGCACCACCGAGCTGGGCGCCTTCTCCAAGGCCAAGTCCGAATTCGACAAGCGCAACACCAAGCTCATCGGCCTCTCGGTGGACTCGGTGGAGTCGCACCGCTCCTGGGACAAAGACATCGAGGAGACCCAGGGCCAGGCCGTGAACTTCCCGGTGATCGGTGACCCCGACCGCAAGGTGGCCGACCTCTACGACATGATCCACCCCAACGCCAACGACACCCTCACGGTGCGCTCGGTGTTCATCATCGGGGCCGACAAGAAGGTGAAGCTCATCATCACCTACCCCGCCTCGACGGGACGCAACGTCACCGAGGTCCTGCGCGTGCTCGACTCGCTCCAGCTCACCGCCGACTACCAGGTCGCCACCCCGGTCAACTGGAAGGACGGTGAGGACGTCATCGTCGTGCCCGCCCTGTCCGACGAGGACGCCGAGAAGAAGTTCCCCAAGGGCTTCAAGCGCCTCAAGCCGTACCTGCGGGTGACGCCCCAGCCCAACAAGTAGGCGCTCCACCCTCGTCACCATCGATCACGGCAGTTCGTCGTTGGAGGCCGGCCTTTCGGGGCCGGCCTCGGCGCGTACGGTGTGAGCGTGGAGACGTCGCGCCGCCCCTACGCGTTCGGCGACACCGCGGCCGCCTCGGAGCGCCTCGGTGTGCTCGCCACGGTCTTCGCCCCCACCAGCCGGGCCCTGTTGGACGTCGTCGGGAATCGAGCCGCGCGCCTCGTCCTCGACCTCGGGTGCGGCCCCGGGCACACCTCGGCCATGCTCGCCGAGGCGTTCCCTTCGGCCCTGGTCGTCGGGATCGACAATTCACCCGCCTTCGTGGCCGAGGCCACCGGGTCAGCTCCCCGACGCTGTCGGTTCACCGTCGGCGACGTCACCCGCACGCCCCTGCCGTGTGCACCTGCCGACGTTGTCTACGGACGGTTCCTTCTCGTCCACCTGCCCGATCCCCGCGCCACCGTGGCGGCGTGGGCGGGGGAGCTGAGCCCGGGCGGTGTGGTGGTCGTGGAAGAGCCCGAACGCATCGACACCGACGACCTGGACTTCCGTCGCTATCTCGAACTGGCCGGTGCCGTGGTGGCCGATCGCGGTGGCGACCTCTATGTGGGTCACGAGTTGGTCGACCTCGCCGCGCCCCCCGGCACCTCGATCATCGTCCATCAAGACGCTCCCCTCGAGGTGAGTTCAGGAGCGGCGGCGAGCATCTTCTCGCTCAACCTCGGGATCTGGGGAGACGACCCGGTCCTGGCAGGCGTGGCCGATGCGGGCGAGGTCGACGCGTTGTTGCAACGACTCCGGCGCCGATGTTCCGACGTCACCACCGGGGTGATCCGGTGGCACATGCGCCAGGTCGTCGTGGAGCGCAGGGCGGTCAGGGCCCGGCCCGGCTGACCTCGACGTGCCCGACACCGGTCTGGGCGTCGAGCACGATCCGAGGCCCGGTACCGGCATTGCCGACGGTCACCGTCGTCGTCGCCCCGGGGCTCTGCATGACCCGGCGCGGCCCGAACCCGCCGTCGTTCTGACCGAAGACCTCGACGTTACCCAGACCCGAATGGGCCGACACGCTCGCGGCCGTGCCCGGGGGCAGCTCCACAACCAGGTTGCCGATGCCGACGCTGGCGGTCACGTGGGTGGTGCCGGGGCGAAAGGGCACGTCGCTCAGGTCGACCCGCATGTTGCCGATGGCCAGGCGGTAGCGCGGCGCCACCTGTGACGCCACGGTCGGGTGCCACTGGGTGTCTCCCACACCACCGCGCAGCGGCACCCCGCTGAGCGCCTCGACGGAGAACACCGTGGCGACGGCCACCACGACGACGGCGACGACCGCGATGAAGGTGGTGAGCAGTGCCCACCGCAGCGGCGAGCCGGCTCGGCGTCCGCTGGCGACGAGAAGGACAACCGCCAGAGCCAGTGCGCACACGCCGAGGAAGAAGCCAAATCCCCCTAGCCCGCCGTCCCAGTGCGGCCACCACGGGCCGCTCGAGAACAGGTTCGACAGCGCCACGATGCCGATGACGGTGCCGAGCACGATGGTGATGAGGCTGCGTCGACGGGGCCGTCGTTCCATGTAGTCCTGCACCACGGCCCGTCCGGAGTCCCCGGCCGGGATGAGCAGCCACCCCGCCGCGTACAACAGCAGCCCCGAGCCGCCCAGCACTGCGAGCGCCACGAAGGCGATCCGGATGATGACGACGTCGATGTCGAGATAGTCGGCCAGGCCGGCCGACACGCCGCCGAGGATCCGGTTGTGCACCGAGCGCCTCAGCGACCTCCGGTGCTCAGCCGCGGGGGGAGGCGGGGGAGGGGGCTGCCATCCTCCCGGCGGAGGCCCGGGGGGATCCGGGGGTGGAGGGGGGGTCGGCGGTGATGCCTCGTGCGCCGTCTCGACTGTGGGATCGGGTGTCGGCTCGGGGGCTGTGAGCTGATCAGTCGCGCTGTCGGGGGTGATGTCGTCCATGTATCGATCATCGGGGAACGCGCCCGGAAGCGAAATCGGGAATGACCCCGAGGAATACCCCGAGCATCGGGGTCGACTCAGGGCTGTCCCTCGTGGTCGACCCGTCCCCCGCATGCGATCATCGCTGTATCCCCGAACACGCCGAACCGGTCGAGCCCACCGTGTCCCCATTGCCGCCGACCCCCCCGACCCCGTCGATCCCGGGCCCTTCCGTGCATCGCCAGCCCGCGTCGGTGTCACCGCCCGCGCCTCCTCCCGGCGGTCGGCTGCCACCGCCCCCTCCTCCCGGCGGTCGGCTGCCACCGCCCCCTCCACTCCCAGTTCCGCTGCCCCCGTCCGGTGACCGGGCCGGACCCCCGTCCGCCCCCCGACACCGGCGGGCGTGGTGGCGTGCGATGCGCGGCCCCGGTCCCCT
>JADGOL010000088.1 GCA_017882995.1 Acidimicrobiales bacterium
CGGCACCTTCATCGTCGCGGGCAGTCCGTTGTCAAGGCGATACGCGAGCACCCGCTCCGGGACGGTGTTCGGGTCGCACACGTAGGTCCCGTCCGGGTTCTTGGCGTAGCGCTGGCCCGGCGTGGGGCTGGTGACCGGAGTGGCGGACGAGGACGTGTCCACCGGGACGCAGAACCGGTCGCTCGGGGTGGCGAACGGGTTCGTCCTCGACGGCGACCCGTCGAGTCCGACCGTGTTCACCCCGGGGACGAAGCCGATCAGCAGCGGGTTGGACGGGCCCAGGTTCGAGGCCCCGGACACGGTGATGTTGTCAGTGGCCGAGGAGGTCACCGCGTCCGACGGGCGCGACTGGAAGTACTTGGCGACCGGGTTGCCCTTGCTGTCGGTGAACGGCTGGCCGATGAGGTTGGAGCCCACGTCCTTGCCGCCCTTCTGGACGAACGATCCGTTGGCCTGGTGGCCGAAGGCCAGCTCGCCGATGCCGGTCATGGCCAGCCCGTAGGCGAGTCCGCAGACGAGGGTCAGCACGATGACCATGCCGATGGCGGTGAGTAGTTGACGGCGCATTACTTGACTCCCAACGCAGTGATGATCATATCGATGAGCTTGATCCCGATGAACGGGATGATGAATCCTCCGAGCCCGTAGATCAGGAGGTTCCGGCGCAGGACGGAGACGGCTCCCGCTGCCCTGAACTTCACGCCACGCAACGCCAGCGGGATGAGCGCCACGATGATCAGCGCGTTGAAGATGACGGCCGACAGGATGGCGCTGTGCGGGGTGCTCAGGTGCATGATGTTCAGGGTGTGCAGGGCCGGGAACACGCCCACGAACATCGCCGGGATGATGGCGAAGAACTTGGCGATGTCGTTGGTGATGGAGAACGTGGTGAGCGATCCCCGGGTGATCAGCAGCTGCTTGCCGATCTCGACGATGTCGATGAGCTTGGTCGGGTTCGAGTCGAGGTCGACCATGTTCCCGGCCTCCTTGGCGGCCTGGGTGCCACTGTTCATGGCCACGCCGACATCGGCCTGGGCCAGGGCCGGTGCGTCGTTCGTACCGTCACCGGTCATGGCCACCAGGTGACCACCCGCCTGCTCGGCCTTGATGAGCGCCATCTTGTCCTCGGGCGTGGCCTCGGCCAGGAAGTCGTCCACGCCGGCCTCGGCAGCGATCGCCGCCGCGGTGAGCGGGTTGTCCCCGGTGATCATGACGGTGCGGATGCCCATCTTGCGCATCTCGACGAACTTCTCGGCGATGCCCGGCTTGACCACGTCCTTCAGGTGGACCACCCCCAGGATCCGTGGGCCGTCGGCCACGACGAGCGGGGTTCCACCCCCCTTGGAGATCGCCTCCACCACCGGGGCGAGGTCGACCGGGGCGGACCCACCCTGGTCCTCCACCCACCGACGTACCGAGTCGGCGGCTCCCTTGCGGATCGAGCGACCGTCGATATCCAGCCCACTCATGCGGGTCTGTGCGGTGAAGGGGACCAGTTCGCCCCCCTGGACGTCGGGGAGCACCTGCCCGTAATGGGACTCGGCCAGTTCGACGATGGAGCGGCCTTCGGGCGTCTCGTCGGCCAGGCTCGAGAGCAGGGCGGCGCGGGCGAGCTCGTGCTGGTCGACGTCGGGCATGGGCACGAAGATGTGCGCCCGCCGGTTCCCGAAGGTGATGGTGCCGGTCTTGTCGAGCAGCAGCGTGGAGACGTCCCCGGCGGCCTCGACGGCCCGGCCGGACATGGCCAGGACGTTGCGCTGCACGAGCCGGTCCATGCCGGCGATCCCGATGGCGGACAGCAGGGCACCGATCGTGGTGGGAATCAGGCAGACCAGCAGGGCGACCAGCACGATGATCGACTGGGATGCGCCCGAATAGATGGAGAACGGCTGGAGCGACACCACGGTGAACATGAAGACGATGGTCAGCCCGGCCAGCAGGATGTCGAGGGCGATCTCGTTGGGGGTCTTCTGGCGGCTGGCCCCTTCGACCAGGGCGATCATCCGGTCGAGGAAGGTCTCACCCGGCTTGGACGTGATGCGCACGACGATGCGGGGCGACAGGACCCGCGTCCCGCCGGTGACCGACGAGCGGTCGCCGCCGGACTCGCGGATGACCGGGGCCGACTCGCCCGTGATGGCGGACTCGTCGACGGTGGCGATCCCCTCGACGATGTCGCCGTCGCCGGGGATGAGCTGGCCGGGGGTGACCACACAGAGGTCGCCGAGCTGCAGCTGGCTCGAGGGCACCTCGACGACGTCGTCCCCGCGTTGCACGAAGGCGACGGTCTCGGCCCGGGTCTTGCGCAGGGAGTCGGCCTGCGCCTTCCCCCGACCTTCGGCCACCGCTTCGGCGAAGTTGGCGAAGAGCACGGTGAACCAGAGCCAGATCACCACGCCGAGGGCGAAGGTGTTCTCCGAGCTCGTCGAGGAGCCGAAGTCCCGGATGAGGTAGAAGGTCGTCAGCAGGCTGCCGATCTCGACCACGAACATGACCGGGTTGGAAGCCATGTGCCGGGGGCTCAGCTTGAGCACGGCGTCGATCAGGGCGCGCTTGACCATGGTGCTGTTGAACGTGGCCGAGCGACGCTTGGTGGCGCCGGTCCCGGGCTCGTGTTGGGGGGCCTCGGGTGCGTCGAGGGTGGATGCGGAATTCATCAGGGGCTCCTTCTCAGAACTTTCCGACGAGATGCTCGACGATGGGGCCGAGGGCGAGCACGGGGAAGTACGTGAGGCCAACGACGATGACGGCGATGCCGGCGAGCAGCAGGGAGAACAGCGGCGTGCCGGTCGGCAGCGTCCCCGCTGACGCCGGGACCCGCTGCTTGCGACCAAGTGACCCGGCGATGGCCAGCACGGGGACCATCAGGGCGAACCGGCCCACCAGCATGCAGAGGCCGAGCGTGGTGTTGTACCAGTCGGTGTTGCCACTGAGCCCGGCGAATGCCGATCCGTTGTTGTTCGAGGCCGATGTGAAGGCGTAGGTGACCTCGGTGAGGCCGTGTGGCCCCGGGTTGTAGATGGAGGCCAGCGACGAGTGCATCACCACCGAGATGGCCGTGAACGTGAGGATCACGAACGGAACCAGGAGGATGTAGATGACCACGAGCTTCATCTCGGCCGCCTGGATCTTCTTGCCGAGGTATTCCGGCGTTCGCCCCACCATCAGCCCGGCGATGAACACGGCCAGGATGGCGATGATCAGCATCCCGTAGAGTCCGGATCCGGTTCCGCCGGGGCTGATCTCCCCGAGCATCATGTTGAAGAGGATCACCCCTCCGCCGAGTGCGGTGTAGCTGTCGTTCGCCGAGTTGATGGATCCGGTGGACGTGCTGGTCGACGAGGAGTTGAAGAGCCCGGAGATGATCGGGCCGTTCCGGACCTCCTTGCCCTCCATGTTGCCGCCCGGTGACGTGGAGGTGATGGCCTGGGAGACGTGGGCCTGGGTGACGTGGACGTTCCCGTGGGCCTCGAGCGGCATGACCAGGAGGGCGCCGATCAGGAACAGGCCGCCCATGGCACCGAGGATGGCCAGGCCCTGCTTGCGGTCCCTGGCCATCTTCCCGAAGGTCCACGCCAGGGCGAACGGGATGGAGAGGAGCAGCCAGTTCAAGAGGAGGTTGGTGAGGCCGCTCGGGCTCTCGAAGGGATGGCCGGCGTTGGCGTTGAAGTAGCCACCGCCGTTGGTCCCGAGCTGCTTGATGGCCTCCTGGGACGCCACCGGGCCGCCGGGGATCCCCTGGGACTGCCCGGTGACGGTGGTGATCATGTGGGTGGCGTGCAGGTTCTGCTCCGCCCCCTGGGCGATCAGGATGATGGTGGCGATCACGGCCATCGGCATGAGGACCCGCAGGACGATCCGGGTGAGATCGGCCCAGAAGTTGCCGAGGGTGATCGACTTGGCCCGGGTCAGGCCACGCATCAGGGCAACGACCACGGTGATCCCCACCGCGGCGGAGACGAACATCTGCACGACGAGCCCGGCCATCTGGGTGAACTGGGTCATCGTGTCCTCACCGGCGTAGTTCTGCCAGTTGGTGTTGGTGAGGAAGCTGACGGCCGTGTTGAACGACAACGGCGCGGGCACGGACGAGAGGTGATCCGGGTTCATCGGGAGGTGTGCCTGGAGGCGCTGCATGCCGTAGAGCACGAGGGCCGACACCATCGAGAACGCCAGGAGCGAGATGGCGTAGGTCGTCCACCGCTGCTCACGCTCGGGCGAGACGCCGGTGAGCCGGTAGACGAGGCGCTCCACGGGACCGAAGACCCGGTCGCCCGGAGCCTTCTTGTTCTCGAAGATTTTCGCCATGTAGTTCCCCAGGAGCGGGGTCGAGATCCCGAGGAGGACGACGAGGACGATGACTTCGACGATGTTCTGGGTCATCAGAGCTTCTCGGGCGAGACGAGGGCGTAGATCAGGTAGGCGGTCACGATCACTGACAGGATCAGGCCGACGAGATTGTCGTAGTTCTTCATGCCGGGACCTCCTCGGTGATGGTGGCGTCGTTGGCTTCTGCGACGTCGGGGTCGACGTCGGTCCCGACCACGTCGTCTCTTCCGACGATGCGCTCGCACACGCGGACGAAGACGACCATGAGCGCGAAGAACGCCACGATGGTCGCGAGGTAGAGAAGGTCAGCCACGGGGGCCTCCTGTCATTGCGTCGGGGGAACTCACCCGACCACCGTCGCACCCCCGGTTCGGCGTGTGAAGGGTCTTTTGCACTGCTTTTACGCCATCATCCGGGTTCTTTACGCTCCCGTTACGCGGCCTGCCGTCCGTGGTCGGGCGGGACTGAACGGGTGAACAGGACGTCAGGAGGTGGGCCGCTCCAACACGTAGACGGCCTGGGGTCCGGCATCGCTCGGGTCATCGGACACCAGTGCACCCGCCCATATCCGGGTGAACCCGACCCGCTCGAGGGCACGCCACGACCGACGGTTGCCCTGGTGGACGCCGACCACGCAGGCCGGGCAGTCCGGGTACCGGTTCCACGAGTCGGCCAGGAGCGCCGTGAGCATCCGGGGTCCGAGGCCACGGCCGATGCGGTCGGGATCCCCGATCAGGTAGTCGATGCCGAATGCGTCGAGCGGTGCCCCGGACGGCGCCAGGGTGGTGCGCCACGCCTCCTCGTCGGCGATCCGGTAGCGCAGGACCAGGCCGACTGGCGCTCCGCCCATGGTGACGATGTGGGCCTCGGTGGCATCGATGCCGTCAACGACGGGACCGTAGCGGGCCTCGACGCCGTCCGGGTCGGACGGCTCCTGCCACCACGGCGCGACGTGGGGCGCGGCGAACCAGGTGGTGAGGAGGGGGAAGTCCGTCCGGCCGAGGGGCCGGAAGCGGATCGGTGTGTCATGGCCAGTGGAGGCGGGGGTCATCAGGTCTGAGCCACCGCCGTCAGCCCGGGGCCGCGATCCATTCGGCCAGCTCGATCGTGACGTGGTCGAAGCCACGATGTCGGTGCGAGGGCATGGGCGCATCGTACGGCCATGGGGCCGAGCGGTCGCCCCCTACTGCGTGCGGAATGCCCGGGACACATCGACCCCCAGGTCGGGA
>JADGOL010000089.1 GCA_017882995.1 Acidimicrobiales bacterium
CTGGCGACCGGCGGGCGCGACGACGATGGCGTCGATCGGCCCGACGGCTTCGACGACAGAGCTGAGCGCGTTGGCGGCGTCGCGGAAGCCGTGAGCGACCTCGACGCGGTGGCAGGTTACGGACAGGGCCTCGAGTGCGGCCGTGAGAGACGCTGCCAATTGGGGGCGGTCGGTGACGACGGCACAGGATCGGACGCGGGCCGATGCCAAATCGTCGGCCGCCGGCTCGGCGGGGGCCGGCTCGTCGAAGATCGGCCCGAACCGGGGGTTGCCGCCGCCGCCACTTGCCTGGTTGGTCTCGGCCGTGGCGAAGGCGCGGGGGATGACGACCCCGAGCACTCCGGCGAGGGAGACCACTTCGTCGCTTCGGACCACCTCGAGAAGGTGGGGCTCGTCCACTACCGCCACCTCCGAGCCGCCGGCGAAGAGCACCTGGCCGGTGCACCACTCGAATTGGTCACCGACGAGGTATGCGCCGAGCGGCCCGAGATCCTCTGGGCCCGGCATCGACCTGAGTGACATTCCGCCACCTCGTGAGGCACCGCCCATCTGACGAGCGCGCTCGACGGCAGCGGCGACCATTCGGGTGGCCGCGATAGGGGACACCGCGTTGACGGTCACGCCCGGCGGCGCCTGTCGACCCAGCTGCCACGTCAGGGCGGCCACTGCCCGCTTGGCGCAGCTGTACGCGCCGGCATCGGCGGGCCGCCACCCCGAGCCGGAGGTGACGCCGAGGACGTGGCCGTGCCCGGCGGCGGCCATGAGCGGTAGCGCGGCGTCGAGCACGTTGAGGTAGCCCCCCAGGTGCACCGCGAGCACTGCGAGCCAGTCCTCCTCGGTGCCCTCCGCGAAGCTGCTGTGCCGGGTGATGCCGGCGACGTTGACAACGGCGTCGAGTCCGCCGTGCTCGTCGACCAGCTCCCGGAACAGACCGCGGACCGCCTCGCCGTCGGTCACCGACACCGACGAGGCCCGGGCCGAGCCACCTGCCGCCACGATGCGGCCGGCGGTGGTCTCCTCCGGCTCCGGGAGCCGTTCGGAGCCGTCGAGGGTCACGAGGGGGTCGAGGGTGACGACGAACCAGCCGCCACGGCCGAGCTCCTCGGCGATGGCCGCTCCGATCCCGCCCCCGCCGCCGGTCACGACGACGACCTGCTGACGCGCGCTCACGACGCCGTCGACGGGACCTCGAGCTCCAGGCCCTCGAACGTGCCGGCCTCGAGCCACTGCTCGAGCACCTCTCGGTAGCCGAACCAGTCGCCCATCCCGCGGCCGTAGTTGCCGTTGCGAGGGTTCATTGCTTCGGGGTGGCCCTCGTTGTTGATGCGCGACGGCGTGCAGGCGGACATGACGGCACTGCCGTCGACGAAGGAGTCGACGACGTTCTGCGTCCACGCATCCTCGGCCTCGGCACTCACGTCGAACACCTCCACACCCCGCTCCTCGAGCAGTCCGACGGCGCCACCGATGAACTCGGCCCCGAGCACGGCCAGCTGTGTGTAGTTGACGGTCACCACCGCCTGCTGCCCCGGCGCCGGCATGACGAACAGGTTCGGGAAGCCACGGCTCATCATCCCGAACAGGCTGGCGGCGCCGTCCGCCCACTTCTCGGCCAGGGTGACGCCGCCACGACCGACGATCTCATGGCCGGCGCGACGGAACAGCGGGGTGAGCTCGGCCTCGAAGCCGGTCCCGTAGATGATGCAGTCGACCTCGTACTGCTGCCCGTCGACGACCGGTCCCTGCCCGGTGATCCGCTCGATCCCGGCGGGGCAGCAGATCAGGGTGACGTTGGGGTGGTTGAACGCCTGGAGGTACTCGTCGTGGAAGCACGGCCGCTTACAGAGGTACCGGTAGTACGGCTTGATCATCTCGGCCGTGGCCGGGTCGGCCACCAGCTCCTCGACCCGGTGCCGGTGCGCGTCCATGATCCGGTAGTCGAGCTCCTCGGCGCTGCGCAGGAACTCGGCCGTCGTCATGCCCTTCTGGCGTGGGGGGTGGTGGACCGCCGCGTAGTGGTGCGTCCACCCGTCGTCCACCTGGTCGACGTCGACGGGCCGGCCCAGCATGATCGCCTGGAAGTTGTCCATTCGGGCCCGCTGCCAGCCCGGCTCGAGCCCGTGGGCGAAGTCGGGATCGGTGGGCCGGTTGCCCCGCTCGCCGATGGCCGACGGCGTGCGCTGGAACACGTAGACATGCTTCGCCGACTCGGCCAGCGGCTCCAGGCACTGGATACCCGTCGCCCCGGTGCCAATGAGGCCGACGACCTTGTCCGCCAGGCCGGTGAGAGGCTCGTGCGGGCCGCCGCCGGTGTACTCGTAGTCCCACCGCGCCGTGTGGAACGATCGTCCGGCGAAGTCCTCCATGCCCGGGATGGCGGGCAGCTTCAGGAGGTTGAGGATCCCGACGGCCAGCACGTACCAGCGGCAGGTGACCTCGTCGCCGCGGTCGGTGCGGATCCGCCACCGGGCCGCGTCCTCGAGCCATTCGGCGCGGGTCACCCCGGTGTGGAACAGGGCGTCGGCCACGAGGTCGGACCGACCGGCGATCGCTTCGAGGTGGTGCAGGATCTCCTCGCCGAACGCATAGCGCCGGGTCGGGATGTAGTCGAGCTCCTCGAGCATCGGAAGATAGATGTACGACTCGATGTCGCACATCACGCCCGGGTAGCGGTTCCAGTACCAGGTGCCCCCGATGCCGCCCGCCTGGTCGACGATGCGGATCCGCTCGACGCCGGCCTTGCGGAGCTGCGCGCCGGCGAGGACCCCGGCGATCCCCCCGCCCACGATCACGACATCCACCTCGTCGGCGACCGGGGCGCGCTCGATGACCGCTGTGAACGGGTCGTCACGGTAGCGGGCGAACTGCTCGTCGTTCCGCAAGTCGCGGATGTCGGCGCGGCCGGGGACCAGCCGCTTGTCGCGCTCGGCGAGGTACTTGGCGCGGACGGCCTCGGGGTCGTAGGTCGCGGCTCCGCCCGCTCCCGCCGCCGCCCCCCGCAGAGATGAGGGCGCGGTTGGATCGAACCCAGGCATGTTCCAACACTACTTTCTGAGCTGGTCCGGGATCGGCGGAGGCTCCGGGGTGCCTGCGGCTTCGGGGAGTCGCCTCTGGACTCACGCCACCCTCGTCGTTTGACGCTGAGCTTCAAATTTGATTGGTGTGACCAAGTCGAGCGCCGAGTGCCGCGGTTGCGGATGATCTCGAGTTACTCGACGATGGGACTCGCGAAAGCGACGCGCGTATTCCCGCGCTTTCCGTCGGGGAGCTCCAGTCGCCCTGTCCTATCCCGTGACCGCTCCGTGCGATGTCCAGAACTTGTTGAGATGGCCCTGCACCTTGAAGAACCAGACGAAGTAGCCGACGATCGGGAGCAGGATCCAGAATCCCGTCACTCCTTGCACGGGCTTGGGCTGGCCTTCCGCCGCGTAGAGATTTCCGACTTCAGAGGGCATGACGAAGATGTTGACGATGGAGAGAAGGATGGCGAGCACGAGGCCGAGCACCCCGCCGATCCCTTGTCCGGAGTAGTCCTTCATCTCCTTGAACATCGCATATTGCCAATAGATCCCATAGATGCCGAGGGTGACGATCGAAAGCAGGATGACGATCCAAGGACTTCTGATCTTGCCAAGCGGTCCGGGCACGGTGTGCCCCCTTTCGTGATGAAAGCAGAGCTTGCGGACCGCAACGCTACCGGTTGATCTGACGAGCACACGGGATCGGATGATCGGCGGTCAGGACCGCCCCTGCGTGGCTGGGCTCAGGGTGACGTGATCTGCACGACGTCCCCCCCTGCGTAGTGCAGATGGCGGAAGTGGTGGACGCCCGATCGATCGGTCACCGTCAAGGTCCCGGTGCCGACCAGCTCGGGGACGGGGACCTTCAATACGGCCCATCCGTCGGAGTCGGTGATGGCATGGACCACGCCATGCCCGGTGTCAAGGGTGAGGTGTGAGTCCGGCGCGGCTCCTCTGACAGTCACCGGCGCGGCGTCGGTCACCCAGAAGTCCTTGAAATTCGACACGTACGAGATGTCGCGCCCTTGCACCTCGAGATACGCCTGAAACGGAGCCGGGTCGTTCATATGGAGATGGTGGTTCGAGTACACCTGTCGATCGCCGAACCACACGGTGAGGCTGCGGTGCCCGTCGGTGCGGATGGTGACCGGCTCGCTCGAGGGGGCGTCGGCTCGGAGCGGCTCCTGCCACAGGCGGTCGGTAACGGCATCGGCGACGAATCCGTGGGCGGAACCGATCTGCCACGTGCTCTTGCCTCGTGACGAGAGTGCGGCCACGACCACGTAGTTGATGGATCCGTTCCTCTGCGTCGACGCGGACTGCACGGCGAGAACTGCCTCACCCACACCCGATCCGACTGGAGTCGTGGGCCGGGACATGACGGCGTGCCACACGACGTCGGGTCCGGCGGCGCGCAATGTCACCGCGAACCAGCCCGCCCAACCCGAGTGCGCACTGACCCCGACGTCGAGACCGCGGTTGGTGGCATTGATGAATCCCACCCCGGGCGCGGCGGAACCGTTGAAGACGTAGTGGTCCAGGAGCCGGCGGTTGGGCGTGGCGGTCTCGAACGGGTCGGCGATGGCCAGCCCGGAGTGGATGAGAGTCAACCCAGTCGGCATAGGTCGTACCGGGGTCGCTCCAGGCCACGTTGTCAGCACGATCGTGACGAGCACGAGGGCGACGGCCCCGATGGTGACCTCGACCCTCCACAGGTTGGCGCGTGCCCTCGCCCCGCGCCGGGGTCGAAGCCGGCGGTCGTGACCCTGTCCAGTGTGTTGGTAGGGCCGGCGTGAGACCGGCGAAAGTTGCATGACCATCGGTGCCGTCCCGTCGCCTCAGAGGGTCCGGTAGTAGGTCAGGTCGGCTCGGGTGAAGGCCCGATGCGCGAGCATGACCGCGACCGCGGCGTAGACACCGGCTCCTGCCACCAGCCCGGCGACGGCGGACACCGTCGGCCCCGCCCCCGCCGCGCCGATCGACGCTGCACTCAGAGCCGCCAGGCCCGCCCACGCCGCAGCGAGAGGTCGCATCGGGGCGGACAAGGAGAAGAGGAGCTGGCTGCAAAAGAGCCCGATGCCGAGAAAGAGGTAGCCGACGGTGCACGCCGCGAGCAGGCCGGGGTGTCGAGCGAGGTCCGCGAGGATGGGGAAGGTCACCCCCAGGCGAGGTGCAGCCACGATGACCGCTACACCGGCCACCACGGCGAGGCCGCTGAGCACGAGCAGCTGCTCGCGCCAGTACCGCACCACCTTCTTTCGGAACTCCTCGGTCTGGGCCACGGTGTAGCGCGACAACCACGCCGGGAACTGGCGTGCCAGCAGGTGCTCGGTGGCGGCCACTGTCTGGGCCAGCAGAGGCACGAGCACCACGATGGCCACGCCACTCGTCATGGCGAACGGGGCATTGAAGGTGTAGCGGGCCTCGAGGAGGCCCCCGCTCACGAGTTGGGGGGCGACCACGATGGCGAAGAAGGCAAACCCGTAGAGCCCGTAGGGCGCCACGGCCCGGAGCAGGGCCGAACCCGAAGGACGCCACAGCGCGGCCGGCGCGGAGGAGTCCACTCGCAAGAGCCACCACGCGCTCGCCATCCAACACACCGCCGCCATCACCGCCACCAGACGCAGCTGCCAGACGATGAGCACGGTGGGGTCGGTGTAGGTCCCGGAACGACTGACCAACCAGATCAGCACCGCCGCCCCGCCACCGACGATGACGCCGATCGAGAGAAAGGCGCGCCGCACGTAGAAGGCGGCCAGCCCGAGTTGGAGGGCCGCGATGGTCACGGCGGCGGCCAGCCCCAATCTCGCCGTAGCGGGAGTGCCGGCCCCCAGCACGTCATTGCGCACGAGATAGAGGGCCAAGCCCGACAAGACCGTGGCCACCAGGCCGACCTCGAGGGTCCACCGCGTGATCCGCACCACCATGCCCTGGTCCCCGAGGCCGATGTAGAACGACGCCCGCCGCCCGAATGCCTGGATGAAGGGACCGGTGACGAGGAGGGCGACGGCGGTGGCCAAGGTGACGGCGTCGGCGATCGAGGGGATGGCGATGTTCGACGACCAGAACGACACTCCCGAGATCAGCAACGTGGCCAGGCTCACGAGCCATGGAGACGAATAGGCGAGACCACGGGCCAGGTCCAAGGGCCCGGGGGGCCTCGACCGGATGGCGACCGGTGCCATGGCCTGGCGCGACAGAGCCGACGAATACAGAGGGACGAGCGCGAAGACGCGCTCGGCCAGAGCGCTGAGGTTGTCGGACCCGAGGGCATGCGCCCGCTTGGCGGTGTAGCCACACGTTTCGAGCACCACGGCCACCTCTACCGCATTCAGCGGGGCCGGGCATCGACCGACGACCGTGCGGGTGGCGATGTGGAGGCCGAGATCACCTGCCTCGGTGCTTTGGACCGTGCCCGTGGTCATGAGACTGCATGCGCCATGGCCCTGTCCGAGACAGGCGAGATATCTGCCACCGTCGCTGACGTGAGGAGACCACTGTCAGGTGTCGCCACGTCGGACCGTTCGAAGACGGTGTAGACGTCGTCGTAATCGTCGAACATGCGTTGGGCCGTGAACAGCGTGAGGGCGCGGTTGCGGAGCCACACGCCGAGATGACCTCGTTCGGCCTCCGACGCGCCGAGCACGGCGACCAAGGCTTCGGCCATGGCACCGGGGTCGCCGGGCTCGACCACCATGGCGGTCCCCCGACACTGCGCCGGGCCGATGGCCTCGGCGACACCCCCGACGGCCGTGGCCACGATGGGGCGCGCCGCGAGCATCGCCTCGACAGCGGTATAGGGGAAGGCTTCGGAGATCGAGGACAGCCCGATCACATGCGAGGCGCCGTAGGCAGCTGCGATGTCGTTGGTGGAGCCCTCGAAGGTCACTGCGTCGCTGAGCCCCAGATCGCGGACGGCGATCTCGCACTGCTCGAGGTAGCTCGGAGACGTCGCCGGCCCCCACAGGCGCAGGCGGGCATCTCCGATGACGCGGCGGACCCGGGCGAAGGCCTGGATCAGCGTCAAGACGTCCTTCAACGGGTCGATGCGGCCGACGAAGCCGACGGTGGGAGGGCCGTCGGGCTCCGGCCAGACGTCGATGCGCGCCGGGTCGACACCGTTGTGGATCACCCGGATCCGCTCGGGCTCGACGCCCAGGGCCTCCTCCCATCCGGCGTTGTAGGCGCACACCGGGGTGAGCACATCTGCCTCGCGGTAGGCGAGTTCGACGACGGCCCGGTAGAAGTTGGCAAACAACACCTTGGTCCCGAAGGGCTCGGCGGACATGGCCAGCAACCGTTCGCGCAGGTAGATGCCGTGCTCGGTAAGCACAAGTGGTGTCCCGTACCGGTACTTGGCGACGATGGCAGGCAGCGCGCACAAGGCCGCCGCCGTGCTGTGAGCGACGTCGCAGATCGGAGTCGGAGCGGTGAGGGGGAGAAGGTAGCGGTACATGGTCCGGGCGAAGTCCATCGCAGGAGCGAGTCCCGTCCGGGCATGAATGGGGTTGGCCTGGAGTCGGTCGAGGAGCAGCGCCCATGCCGCCGCGTCACCGAGGGCGCGCCGGAGGTCGTAGCGCTCCGCGAAGTGGGCGACGGCGGAAAGGCTGTCGCCGAGCGCCTGGGGATCGGCTTCCGGCGCAGCCAGGCAGTCGACGAGGTGCTCCCACGACGGCAGGAACCGGTCGCGCACCACCGGAGATGACGTCCGCAACGCCCGGCGCCAACCGTCGCGGCGCGGCAGGTACTCCTCGGCCAGCTCCAGGCCCCACAGAGGAATGGGTTGCAGGGTGACGTTCGGCGGCGGCCGGTACTGGACGCGGTGATGAGGGTTGTCGACCAGGGCCCCGATCTCGAAGTCATGGTGCGGTAGGCCGTGCACGAGCATGTCGACCCAGGTCGACACGCCTCCGAGCACGAACGGGTATGTCCCTTCGGTGGAGAGATAGATCTTCACGCCGACTCCGTATACCCGAGGGTCTCGCCGATGGCGATGGCCTTCGACAGGCACCTGTGGGCAAGCGGAAGATTGCCCGCCTCCAAGAAGCAGCGGGCGCTCTCGCGATATGCCATGAAGACACCCTGAGGGAGCGTTTCGGACTTCTCGGCGATCTCGAGGTACGCCTTGCCCGCCAGTCGCTGCAAGCGGTTGGCATGGTCGCCCCGGCCTGCTGCCAGCGCGGCAGCTCCGGCGGCACGATACGCAATGGCTGCACGCTGGGGTGCGCCCGCCTCGGCTGCTTCGGCGGCCTCGGCCTCGAATGCGGCCAGCGCCTGAGCGTGATCGGCGTCGCGCGACGCCACGAGCCCGCGGACCCACCCGTCGGCACCGGCGCGGTTCCCGGCAGTCGATCCACCAACGGCTCCGTTCGTGGACAGCTGCTCGTCGACCGAGAACTGCGCCTGGCTGACGTCGGATCCGTAGCGCAGGTGCCAGCGCTCACAATCGGCCTGGATCGAGGCACCTTCGGGCGCCCCCATCTCCTTGAACAACTCGCGCAGCAAGGTGTGACTGGCGGCGATGGCGCCCAGGAACGACGGCGCCAGATCCGAGGCGTAGCGCTCGGGGCCGACCCGACCGTTGTGGAAGTAGGTCGACCCGACGGCGAGAACGACCCGTTCCTCTTCGACGTCGTTGGTGTCGCCCGGCCCGCCGTCGACAGGGCCTGAATCGGGCGGCTGGGACACGACGGGGTCGGCCACGGCCGGGCCGCCGTGGGCAGGCGCGGCCGTGGCCAGCCGGGCGGGCTAGCGCAGCTTCTGGGGGGTCGGCTCCTGGTCCGGGGCGGCCATGATCACGTGCATTGATCGGCCTCGACACCCCTGTCCTTGACACGCAGGCCATCTGATCCGTACCTGGCCACGCTGGGTGGCGGCGGCCCGGCTCAAGCCGAGCCCGATCGACGCCGAAACTCACCCAGTGGTGCTGAAAGACGCGCCCGGTTCCAGCGTCACCCAGTTGCCAACCAACGTGAAGGGCGGAGGTGCGGTCGTGGCAGCGCCACCGAGGACCCCAGAAGCAGGTC
>JADGOL010000090.1 GCA_017882995.1 Acidimicrobiales bacterium
AGTACTTGATCATGGCGATCTCGACGCGCGCCGCGGGGGCACCTTCGCGGTCCATCTTCCACGCCGCCTGGAGCGTCATGAGTCGCGCCGCGGTCATCTCGGCCATGGAATCGGCCACCCAGCTCTGGACCATCTGCTTGTCGGCGAGGAGCGACCCGTGGAGATGGCGCGACACGGCCCGCTCGCAGAGCATGTCGAAGGCGCGCTGGGACTGGCCCAGCCAGCGCATGCAGTGGTGGATACGGCCCGGGCCCAGTCGCATCTGGGCCAGTCGGAAGCCGTCCCCCTCGTTGCCGACGAGGTTCTCGACCGGCACGCGGACGTCGCGGTAGATGATCTCGGAATGGCCCCCGAACTTCCGGAACTGCGGGAAGGGGTGCTCCATGGTGGACACGTCGCGGACGATGTCGACCCCGGGCGTGGTGGTGGGGACGAGGACCATCGAGCACCCTGCGTAGGGATGGACGTCGGGATTGGTCACACACATGACGATGAGGAAGTCGGCGACCGAACCGTTGGAGGTGAACCACTTGTGCCCGTTGATCACCCACTCCTCGCCGTCGCGGACCGCGGTGGTGGCGATGAGGGTGGGGTCCGCACCCGCGCCGGGCTCGGTCATGGAGAAGGCGCTGCGAAGCTTTCCCTCCAGCAGCGGTTCGAGCCATTGGGTGCGCTGCTCCTCGCGCCCGTTGGCCTCGATCCCCACCGCCAGGAGCTCGGCGTTGCCCGAGTCCGGCGCGTTGTTGCCGAAGACCACCGGCGCCAAGAAGCAGCGCCCGAGCACCTCGTGGAGCAGGCCCAGCCGGACCTGGCCGAATCCCATGCCCCCGAGCTCGGGAGGCATGTGGGCCGCCCACAGACCCTGGCGCTTCACCTCATCCTGGAGGGGACCGATGACCTGGAGGAGGTCGTCGTAGTCGAGGTCCAGGGTCTCGAGGGGGAGGATCTCCTCGTCGACGAAGGCGCGCGCCCAGGCCAGCTTGGCCTCGTACTCGGGTTCGGTCTCGAAGTCCCATGCCACGTGGATCGCCTCCTGTGTTCGAGCCCCTGTTGTCGAGGTGCGGGGGCCGGCCGCTACCGTGTGCCGGTGCCAGCCGACGCCACTGCTGCTCCCACGCGTAGCACCGTCTCCCTCCGAGCGCCCGTCGAGCCCTGCCCGGTGCAGCTCCCGCCACCGCTGAGCGCGGCCGAGGCGAGGACCCAGATCACCGCGGCGGGGGTGGCCCTGCTCGACGAGCGCCGGCTGCTGCGGCCCGAGGAGCTGGGGGGCCTCGCCATGGTGCCCGACGAGTCGGTGATGGGGTTGGCGTCATTGGCACACGAGGTGCGTCTCGCCTGGTGCGGGCCCACCGTCGAGGTGGAGGGGATCCTGTCGGCGAAGACCGGAGGGTGTCCCGAGGACTGCCACTTCTGCTCGCAGTCGTCGCGCTTCGACACGCCGGTGAAGGCCACGCCCTTCCTCGACACCGACGAGGTCCTGCGGGCCGCGGCGGAGACCGCGGCCCTGGGGGCGTCGGAATTCTGCATCGTGCTCGCCGTGCGCGGGCCCGACGAGCGGATCATGGCCCGACTGCTCGAGCTCGTGCCCCTGGTCCGCGACCGGACCGGGCTCAACGTGGCCGTGTCCGCCGGCATCCTCACCGACGACCAGGCCCGGCGTCTGGCCGCCGGGGGCGTCCACCGGTACAACCACAACGTCGAGACGGCCCGGTCGTACTTCCCCAGTGTCGTCACGACCCACGGGTGGGACGAGCGCGCCGAGACGTGCCGACTGGTTCGGGACCACGGCATGGAGCTGTGCTGCGGGGCGCTGGTGGGCATGGGCGAGAGCGACGCGCAACGCATCGAGCTGCTCCTGCAACTGCGCGAGCTCGATCCGACCGAGGTGCCCGTCAACTTCTTGAACCCGCGCCCCGGCACGCCCCTGGGGGAGCGGCCCGTGGTGGGAGCCTGGGACGCCATCCGTTGGATCGCGCTGTTCCGGTTGGCTCTCCCCAATGTCATCCTGCGCTACGCGGGCGGCCGCGAGGTGACGTTGCGCGACCTCCAGGCCATGGGGATGACCGCAGGGATCAACGCGTTGATCGTCGGCAACTACCTGACGACGTTGGGGCGATCGCCCCAAGAGGACCTGCGCATGCTCGAGGACCTCCGTATGCCCCTCGGAGCGCTCACCGCCGCGCTGTAGTCAGCGGTGGCTTCGAGCCCTAACCTCGGGGCGGCGGCGGAGACGGGCTCTGTCGCATCGGGCAGGAGGCGGCACATGGCTCGGGCTCTGATCACGGGATGCTCCACCGGATTCGGGCGGGCGACCGCCGTAGAGCTCAAGAAGCGCGGCTACGAGGTGGTGGCCACGGCGCGACGTCCCGAGACGATCGCCGACATCGACGCCGATGAGCATCTCGCCCTCGACGTCACCGACGACGCGTCGGTGGCCAAAGCCGTGGAGGCAGCGGGAACGATCGATGTGCTCGTCAACAATGCCGGCATCGGGATCGGCGGTCCCATCGAGCTCGTGCCCGTGGCCGAGGTGCGCCGGGTCTTCGAGACCAACACCTTCGGTCCGCTGCGGATGATGCAGGCCGTGCTCCCCCAGATGCGGGCGCGGGGCGCGGGCACGATCGTGAACGTGTCCTCGGTGTCGGGCCGGGTCTCGGCGCCGCTGTCGGGCTTCTATGCAGCGTCGAAGTTCGCGCTCGAGGCCATGTCCGAAGCCCTGCACATCGAGGGCGGACACTTCGGGATCCGCACCATCGTCATCGAGCCCGGGTTCTTCAAGACCAACAT
>JADGOL010000091.1 GCA_017882995.1 Acidimicrobiales bacterium
CAGACAGCAGTAGCGACCGACATCAGCGCCGATCGAGGCCGCTTAGGACTCCTCCGTGAGCGCAGGGTCCTCGGTCGGTGCTCGGACCATCGGATCGGCCGTCAACTGCATGGCCGTCTCCTTGGACCACTCGCTCAAGGCGAGCTGGTGCTCAATCGGTGGCTCCTCGATGCGCATGCCGCCGACCGCGTCGGTGCCGTTGAGTGGTATGAGGTCCTTGTGGTCGTAGGTGTAGAGAACCTCCACACGGGCCACGAGCGCGGTCGCGAGGATCTGCGCGTCGGGAGTCTTGAGCCGGGGGATGAGGCGCCGCAGGTCACGGGCTTGTGTTGCCACGATCGGATCAACCGAGACCATCGTGATCCAGGGGTTGTCCATGTACTCGTTGAACGTGCGCTCGTCGACCTCGCTCATGACTGGAGCCACGGCCTCCGGCTCCTTGACGATCTCGGTGATGGTCGTCGTCGATACGAAGATGCGGAGATCGCCGCGCTCCGCTTCACCGAGCAACCGAAGGACGTGCTCAGCGCGGTTTGGCTCCTTCGAGATCAGAGCGATCCATGGTGATGTATCGAGGGCGCACAGCCTCTCAGGCATCCCGAATCCGCCGAACCCACTCGTCAGACGAGAGACCGCCAGTCAGGCCAGGGACGAGGCCGTAGAGATCGGCGGCCCGAGGCCGCCTCTTGTCATGCGCTAGAACTGAAAGCGACCGAACCTGGACGCTCGTCGGGCGGCCGCGATGGTCGAAGCTGACAAGTCCATGAACGCGCACCCGCTCTTGTAGCCAGGCCCGCACGTCGTCCCACATCCGGGGAGGGAACTCGCATCGCACGCGTCGGCCGTAGAGACGGTCCCAGATGGCAAACCAGGGGCTCTGCTTGTCGTGGCCGAAGACGTCCTCGATCGCGCCCTCGATGCTCGAGAGCGACGTCTGTGCGCCGACCTCGGCCTGGGCCTCGAACTCCGTCTCGATCTCTTCGGGCAGGTGGACCGCGTCGGTTAGCACGACCGTGGTGTCGGGACCGCCGAACGTCACCCGCTCGATTCCGTCATGCAGGATCTGGATGACGCCCTTGGCCCCGTCCCACACGTCGTCGGCGAACCACTCCGGGCGCTCATGGTGGTCTCGCACGACAGCCATACCTGACGCGAACTGGCTCACGACGACCGCACTTCGGTCGAGGAGTGGGTTGATCGGGACCGCCTCAAGCCCGACGTTCGCACTGCCGATCGTCAACTCGCGGATCACCCAGCACAGGGATGGCTCTCCCGTCGCAGCCATGTCGAGCCCGGCGAGCATGGTCGCAACGTGCCGTGCCATCTCGACGAACGCGTCGAAGGGGACTCCCTGGTCCTTGTCCCTGGCGTCGACGTTGAAGGTCAGCTTCGCGGGCACACCCACGCCTCCCGGCCGAGCCTTGGGGTCTGCTGTGCCAGCTCGTGTGTCACGAAGGGAGATTACCGCCCTTCGTGGTACACGTCCGACGAGAACGGCCGTGCCCACGACCCGGAGTCATGTCGCTGCGCGGGTTGGTGACCCGCGTTCTCCCGAATGACTGTCTCTGTTGCCCCGGGACCCCACCGGAGCGAGAGACCATCGGTGAGCCGTGTGCGGGAAAATCGCATGCACGGTTCGAAAGGGGGATGGGGAGACGGGTCCGCACTGCGGACACCGCGCCCCTGACTACCAATGACTCGCTGGTCACTCCCGCATTTGCGCCCGGTCCGCCGCCGCGCCGAGCTGGAGGACCTGTTCGCCAGGCCCCGCGATAAGGACCCGGACGCCCAGTCGCTGGCCATCCTCGTCGCCGCGCTTCAGAAGACGTTGGATCGCCAAGAGATCTGGACGGGGTCGGCCGGCTCGACGGTCGCTCCATCGCCCTTCCGCGCCTATCCGTTGGCCCACTTGGTTTGACTCGGAGGCGCCGGGTACCACCTGGACCCTGGTACGGCCGTACCGGGGCTTCCCATTACCAGTTTGGTGCAGGCGCGCAACGACATGTCCGCCGCGTGGCGGTGCAGTGCGGTTAGGAGCGCAATTGGTGCACCGCAAGTACTGGACCTATGACGATGCGCCCGCATACACTTTGCCTGGGGAACAGGGTCCGCTTGTACGGCGATTCTTGACCAAACGGCCCCGTTCCACCGGCGTCATCCGCGGCGAATCTCTGCCGCACTTACCGGGGACAGAAGATCGATGGACACGAACCTTCGGCGCCGAAAGCGCGCCACCACATTTCGCCGGTTTGGCTGGCTCGTCGTGGGGGTGATGACCGCGACCGCGCTCTTCGCGAACCCCGGCGTTGTCCTCGGCCACACCCCCGTCGTGACGCTGGACTGCGTCAACGGTCTCAGGGTCAGCCTCACGGCCTACAACACCGGTGGGACCAACACTGTCAGCGTCTCCATCGACGGTGTCTTTGTGGCCGGTTCCGCCAGCTTCGGTGGGTCCTGGAGCTACTCCACGCCGAATCCGCCAATCGCACCCGCAACCTCATCGCACTACGCAGACGTCGCAGTCTTTGCCTCGGACGATCCACTGGGTGCGAACGGCTGGACGAAGAACTTCCACCTGACGATCGACGCCTGCCAGCAACCCTCGCCGAGCCCGAGCCCCTCGCCGAGCCCGAGCCCCTCGCCGAGCCCGAGCCCCTCGCCGAGCCCGAGCCCCTCGCCGAGCCCGAGCCCCTCGCCGAGCCCGGAAGTGACGCCCACGCCGAGCCCGACGCCGACCCCGGAAGTGACACCCACGCCGACGGGCGGTGTTGAGGGCGCCACGTCCACGCCGGCGCCGACCGGGGGCGTCGAGGCCGCGACCGGCAGGCCGCACGTGACCCCGCCGCCGACGGACGCCCTGGGCGGCACGACGGGTCAGCCGGCCGGCGACACCTGGCGGATCGCCCTCCTCG
>JADGOL010000092.1 GCA_017882995.1 Acidimicrobiales bacterium
CGCATCGCGGCGGAGATCCTGCGCCCGTATGTGCGAGACGAGGTCTTTCACGTGATCCTCACCCACCAGGACTTCCAGGGTCGCCACTACTACCACCACTTCGGCGGCGACCCCGAGGCCCGCGAGCAGTACCGCGGCGAAGCCTGGTTCTCACTCGGAGAGCGCTTCGCGGACGATTGGGACCAGACGAGCTTCGACCCCGACTACCCCACCGAGCCCCTCGCACATTTCGAGCCGCTCGTGCGCGAGGTGTTCGCCCGGCCCAAAAGCTTCTGATGGGGTCGAGACTGATCAAGCCTCGAACGCGCGCCCAGGCGCGCCGGATACGACGCCATGACGCCATGTGCCGGCTCATCATGGAGCTCGGCCAGCAGGACTTCCGTCGCCGGCACGGCACCGCCACCTTCGGCCCCGTGGTGGTGCTCATCGCGTCCTACCTCGAGGCCGACAACATCGGTGACGTGCTCAAGGCGGTGCCTTCCGAGGTGGGGGGACTGCAGGTCTCGACGCTCGTCGTCATTGACGGTGGGGATGACGGCACCGACGAGATCGTGACCGCCCAGGGTGCCTACTGCGCGGCGTTGCCGGTCAACATGGGCCAGGGCGTGGCCCTGCGCCTGGGTTACGAGCTGGCTGCCGCCCATGGCGCGAAGTACGTCGTCACCCTCGACGCCGACGGTCAGAACGACCCGGCGGAGATTCCCGGATTCATGGCCCCACTGCTCGCGGACACGGCGGACTTCGTCATCGGCAGCCGGCGACTCGGGACCGACGAGACCACGGACAAGGTGCGGATGGCGGGCGTGGTCTTCTTCGCCACGGTCATCAACGCTCTGACCGGACAACACATCACCGACACCTCGAACGGGTTCCGGGCGCTAAAGATCGAGGTCCTGAAAGACGTCACCCTCGAGCAGGACCAGTACCAGACAGCCGAGCTCATCATCAGTGCCGCGAACCGAGGATGGCGGATCACGGACTGCCCGGTGGTGTGGCACCGGCGGGCGTCGGGTGAGTCCAAGAAGGGTCACAACGCCTTCTTCGGTCTGCAGTACGCGCGTGTGATCGTGCGCACCTGGCTGCGCGATCGCCGCTGACCTGACTCGCGTCGGGAGCGGTTCTGGTGCTTTCCCGAGCGGCGCGTCTCGTGCGCCGCCCCGGTGCTCGGATGATGGCGGCCTTCGTGGCCGTGCCGAGCGCGATCTTCGGCCTCCCCGCCGCGGTCGGGGTCACCTGGCTCGTGAGCGACAACCTCATCCAGAACTTCCCCTTGCGGGTGCTGGTAGGGATCGATCTTCGACACGGGCACGCCCCGGTGTGGGACCCCTACCTGTGGAGCGGGTCGCCCCTGCTGTCGGGGTTCAACGCCGGCGCCGCCTACCCGACCACGTGGCTCTTCAGCGTCCTGCCCGGGGCGTTGGCCTGGGTCGTGAACCAGGCGCTGGTGCAGATCGTCGCCGCGGTGGGCATGGTGGTGTTGCTGCGGGTGCTGGGCCGGTCCTGGACCGCGTCAGGACTGGGGGCGGTCGCATTCTCCTACGGCGGCTTCATGGCAGCCCAGAGTGTGCACATCGACGTCATCGAGGCGGGCGCCTGGTTGCCGTGGGCGTTCGTGGCGCTCGACCGCCTGGCGCACCGCCCCCCAGGACGCTCGGCGGCTCCGTGGGTGGGAATGCTCGGCGGTTCGGTCGGGCTCATGGGACTGTCGGGGGCGGCCGAGCCCATCCTCGACGGCGGGGTCGCGCTCGGCCTCTACGCGCTGTGGCTCTTCTGGCGCACCCCTTCCCGGCGGTGGTCGCTCGGGCTCGGGGTCGTCGCGGGCGTGGTGCTCGGCCTGGCGTTGGCGGGGGCACAGCTCGTGCCCGGCGCGCTCATCCAGCAACAGTCGCAACGGGCCGTGCACGACTACTGGTTCTTCACGTCGGGCTCGATGAACAAGTCCCTGACCGTGCTCGGGCTCGACCCGTTGCTCCTCGGCTCCAGTGGCTCGTTCCCGGTGCATTTCTTCGCCACCTACAGCCTTCCCGAGGTGTCGAGCTACGTCGGCATCCTGCCGCTCATGGGTGTCGTGGGGTTGTGGGCGCGTCGTCATCGCCGTAGCGCCGAGGCGCGTGGATGGTTGATCTGGTACGCCATCTTGGCGCTGGGGCTGATCCTCACCTGGGGGGACTTCACTCCCCTGGGCCACGTGTTCTTCCATCTCCCCCTGTTCAACCGACAACGGTTGCTGGCCCGCAACCTCTTGGAGGTCGACCTCGCCGCGGCGGTGCTGTTCGCGACCTGGGTCGACCACATGTTCCTCTCGCCGTCGCCGGCGGTGACGCCGGCGGTGGTTCGGGGTGCGGATCGCGCCGACACCGTGCCCCTGGGCTCGGCCCCCGAGAGGTGGTGGCGCCGGTTGTCCGGCACCGAGGGGTGGCGATCGGACATCGTGCTGCCCCTCATCCCTCCGGTGGCGGTCATCGGCCTGCAGATCGTCCTCCTCGTCGGTGGGACGTGGTTCCCCCATTTCCTGCACGTGCCGGGCCCGGTGACCCGGTCGTCGCTGTGGCCCCTCGTCGCCTTCCTGACCATCCCGAGTGCCATCGCGGCGGCGGCGATGGCACTCGTCTTGGGCCGCCGCCGTCTGGCCCGGCTGATGCCCCGCCTCTTGACGATCCTCATGATCGTGGACCTGATGGTCTTCAACGGCTTCATCCAGGGTTCCCCTGACCCCGACGGCGCCACCGCCAACAGCGCGACTGCCAACGCCTTGGCGTCGTTCGTCGCCGCCCAGGACCCGGGCCCGGCCGGCGAGCAGGATCGGGTGGCCCTGTTCGACCCCGACCGCTACTACTCCGACGCGGCCCAGCGCCTCGGCCAGCCCGACCTGACCATCCTGCGCGGCTTGAGCAGCGTGCAGGGATACGGGGCCGTCGTCGATGCCATCTACGACCGGGGCACCGATACCCACACCCAGCTCAGCATGAAGCCCGCCGCGTTGGCCGACGGCACGTTCGCGCTCCTCGACCTGGGCGTGCTGGCCACGGTGCCCGAGTACTTCGTGCATGTGGTCGTGGCCGCGCCGGGGGTGCCACAGAGCATCGTCGCCGGGGTGACCCGCGTTCCTCCTGTCGGGCCTGGGCGCGACGTGCCGGGCGATCCCACCACTCCCCCGCCCACGCCGACCGGCGACTACCAGTATGCGGCCGCGCCGGCGTCGACGGTGCCTGTCGTGGCGGGCCGCGTCCGCACCCAGTACTTCGGCACCGTCTTGTCGGTGACCTCGGTCTCGGTCCCGGTGCGATCGGGGTCGGGGCCACTGCGCGTGGGGCTCGTTGCTCCTGACGGGAGCCACACGACCTGGATCGGCTCGTCACCGACGGGGCCAGGCACCGATCGGGTCAGTGCGCCAGGGCCCACCCCGGCCAGTGGGATCGTCTTCGAGGTCGCTCCGGGGGACAACGGGCCCGGCCCCTCGGCTGCGCGCGTCGTGATCGGCGCTGCAGTGGTGCGTACCGCCGGTCAAGGGACCTATCGGGTCGACGGTGCGTTGCGCGACGCGGTGAGCTCGGCGCGTTGGCGATACCGCGGCATGATCGGTCCTTTCTCGATCTTCACCCAACCGTCTGCGGCGGGCCGGGCCTGGGTCGAAGGCCGGGCGAAGAGCACCGTCCACGTGGTGTCGAGCACGCCGTGGGGGGACGAGACCGTGCGCGTCACCACGGCGCGCCCGGCCACCCTGGTACGGTCCGAACAGTTCGCCACGGGGTGGCAGGCCACGGTCATTACCGCCGCGTCGCGGGGTGCCAAGGCCCTTCGCCACGCGGGTGCGGTGCGTCGCCACGGCCTCATCCAGGCCGTGGCGGTCCCCGCCGGCACCTCACTCGTGCACTTCACCTACCGTCCGCATCGCGTGCTCGAGGGCTTCGTCACCTCAGGCCTCGGGTTCATCGCGTTGGTCGGGCTCGTGGCTTGGCCCGTTGTTCGGCGTCGTCGTAGAGGGTCTGGAGCTCGCCACGCAGCTGCTCGGTGAGCGCGTGGACCTGGGTGCGCGGCACCCGACCCCGGGCCGAGCGTTCGGGTGCGGGGATGGCCGGCCCCACCACGATGTGCACCTTGACCGGGCGGACGAACTTCGATCCCTTGGGCATGGCCTCGGCCGTGCCGCCGATCCCGATGGGGACGATGGCCGCACCGGTGCGCGCCGCCAGGAAGGCCGCCCCCTCGTGCAGGTCGTCGATGACGGGCCCCGCCCGTCTCGTGCCCTCGGGAAACAAGATGAGCACTTCCCCGCGTTCGAGTACGTCCTGCGCCCGCTCCAGGGCCAGGCGGTCGGCGCCGTCACGATGGACCGGGAACGCGCCCACCGAGTCGAGGAACGATCCCAGCAGCGGTGTCTTCCACATCTCCTCTTTGGTCATGTAGAAGATCTTGCGCTTGGTCACCTCCGACACCACGAAGAAGTCCATGAAGCTGCGATGGACCGGAGCCAGGATCACCGGGCCCGTGGCGGGGACGGCACCCGCGCCGTGGACCTCCACGCGCCAGTAGGCGCGGTTGATGAGGTGCACGAGCAGGCGCAGCACGCGGTAGACGACGGAGGGGACGCGCACGCCGGCGCTGCGCCGGGTCGTCCCGGTGTCGTGGTCCACGTCCAGGTGAGGCTTCACAGGCACGCGAGCACCTCCTCGAGCACGGCTCGGCTCGACTTGCCGGTCGAGTCGATCACTTTGGCATCCGTGGCGACGTCCTCGGGTGATGGCAGCGGCGAGGCGAGTCGGGTGGAGTCGAGCCGGTCCCGGCGGACCAGGTCGTCGTGGACCGCCTCCACGCTGCGCCCGTCGTCGCGTTGGCGTGCCCGGCGCCGGGCCCGGGTCTCGGTGGCGGCGGTCAGGTAGATCTTGACATCGGCGTCGGGGAGCACCACCGTGCCGATGTCGCGACCCTCGACGACGCCCCGGCCTCGCTGGGCCACCCAGGCCCGTTGGCGGGCCACGAGCTCTGATCGCACGGCCGGGTTGGCGGCCACGGCCGAGACGGCCCTGTCCACGTCGATCGAGCGGATGGCGACGGTGGCGTCCTCGCCGTTGACCACGACGCGTTCGCCCACGTCGATCTCCATGGTGCGCGCCAGTCGGGCCACGGCCTCGGCGTCGGTCACATCGACATGATGCGTCAGGGCGGACCAGGCCACGGCCCGGTACATCGCCCCGGTGTCGAGTCGCTCCACCCCGAGATGAGCGGCCACGGACTCCGCCAGGGTGGACTTCCCTGCCCCGGCAGGGCCGTCGATCGCCACCACCCGCACCTCGGGGTGCGGGGACAGCTCGCCGGCGCGTCGGTCGCTCACCGCTGGTTCCCGGTGAGGGTGGCCAGGTCGGCGGCGAAGCGCGGGTAGCTGGTGGCGACCGCCGCCCACCCCGCGATGCGGGTGGGCTCGGTCCCCGCCGCCAGGCCCGCCACCGCGGCGGCCATGGCCATGCGGTGATCTCCGTGCGCGTCGAGGGCACCGGCGACGAGCCTGCCGGTGCCGTGCACGCGGAGGTCATCGCCCTCGACCTCGGCCCGGGCCCCGAACACCGCCACCAATGCCGCCACCCCGGCGAGACGATCGGACTCCTTCACGCGCAGTTCCCCCACGTCGCGAAAGACGGTGTCACCCGACGCGCAGGCGGCGGCCACCGCCAGCACCGGGACCTCGTCGAGGCCCGTGATCTCCGCGGCGTGGACTTCGGTGCCGTGCAACGAACCGAAACGGACGAGGATGTCGGCGGTGGCGGCGAGGTCGCCGGGGCCGGTGGCGGGGATCTCGTCGATGTTCGCCCCCATGCGGGCGAGCACGTCCAGAAAGCCACGCCGGCCGCGCCCGACGTAGACACGCTCGACGGTGATCTCGCTTCCCGGCACGACGCACGCCGCGACGACCCAGACTGCGGCTTGGGAAGGGTCGCCCGGCACGTCGAGCTCGAAGGGCGCCAATTCCGAGGGGCTGAGCCGCACCACGTGCCCATCGCCGGCGACGTCGTCTTCGGTGAGCCGAGCGCCGCAGCGCGTCAGCAGCTCCTCGGTGTGGCGACGGGTGAGCACAGGCTCGCGCACGACGGTGTCGCCTCGGGCGCCCAGGCCGGCGAGAAGCACGCACGACTTCACCTGGGCACTGGCCATGGGTGTCGTGTAGTCGATGCCCCGCAGCGCCCCGCCGCGAATCGTGAGCGGAGCAAAGCAGCGCTCGGTGCGGCCCTCCACCGTCGCCCCCATCTTCCGCAGGGGCACCGCCACGCGGTCCATGGGCCGGCTCGACAGCGAGGCGTCGCCGGTCAGCCGTGTCGTGAAGGGGAGTCCGGCCACGACCCCGGCGAGCAGGCGCATGGTGGTGCCGGAGTTGCCCATGTCCATTGGCCCGTCCGACTCGTGCAGCGCGGCGGGGCCTCCCGAGATGACCGTGGATCGCGACACCGTGTCGAGGTCGAGTCTCGCCCCGAGGGCTCGGACCGCTGCCGCGGTGCGCGCCACGTCCTCGCCGTCGGACAGTCCCCGCAGCACCGAGTCGCCGGCGGCGAGTGCGCCGAGCAGAAGGGCGCGGTGCGACACCGACTTGTCGCCCGGGACCCGCACCCGGCCCACCAGAGGCCGGCCGCCCTCCACTGTGAACACCGGACCGTCGTCGGTGTCGCGACGGGCCCCGGGCGCCGGGCTCATTCGAGATGCCTCGACGTCGACCGGTAGCCGCGCCCGGTGAGCGCGTCGTGCAGGCGTTGTGAGACGTCGCCGTCCACCACGAGCACGAGGACGCCACGATCCCCCTCGACGCTGTGGGCGAGCTCGATGTCGTGGATGTTCACACCCAGGTCGCCCGCCAGCGTCGTGATCTCGGCCAAGACCCCGGGGCGGTCCGGGACCGGCACCCGGAGCTCGGCCAGACGCTCGGGCCGCACGGCGCGCCCCGGCAGGGAGCGCCGGGCCGTGGCGGCGTGCTCGAGCTCTGCCAGGAGACCGACCCTGTCGGCGACGGCCACCCGGTCACGCATGGCCGCCAGGTCGGCCAGCAAGGTGTCGAGGGCGGCGACGATGGCGGGCGCGTTCTCGGCGCACACGTCGGGCCAGATGCCGGGTTGCCCGGCCGCGATGCGCGTCATGTCACGAAAGCCGCCCGCCGCCAGGCGCAGCAACGCGCCGTGCTCCTCGGCGGCGCGATCGGCGAGGTTCATGAGCGTGGCCGCGGTCAGGTGGGGCACGTGCGAGACCATGGCCACCAGCGTGTCGTGCTGCTCGGGCGAAAGAGCCAGGACCTCGGCGCCGAGGCTGGTCACCACCGACTGCAGACGCGCATACCCGTCGGGATCGGTGCTGGCGGTGGGGGTGAGTACCCAGGTGGCCCCGACGAACAGATCGGGATCGGCTCCCTCGATGCCCACCTGCTCCGACCCGGCCATGGGGTGGCCGCCCACGAAGCCCGGGTGTGGCAGTTGCGCGGCCAGGGGTGCCTTTACGCCCGCCACGTCGGTCACGACCGCACCGCGGTGGCGGGCCTGCGCCAGGGCGCGCGTCACCTCGCCCACCACGGCGGCCAACGGGGTGGCGATGAAGGTGACCTCGGCGTCGGGGTCCTCACCCACCTCGTCGAGCGCTCCGAGCGCCTTGGCCCGCTCGGCGGCACCGGGATCCGCGTCACGACCCGTGACCCACCAGCCCCGGGCCCGAAGGGCGAGCCCGATGGACCCGCCGATCAGACCGGTGCCGACGACGACGGCGCGCCGGGGGTCACTCGGGGAGGTCATCGCGCAGCCCCCGGGCCCCGTGGAGATAGACGTGGTGGAGCTCGGGGCGGGTCCGGTCGGTGGCCACGTGCAGCAGCACGCGCAGGCAGCGGGGAGTGGACCCGACGACATCGAGCTCACGGGCGCACAGCAGCGGGACGTCGCCCAGGCCCATCGCCCGGGCGGCGGCGGCCGGGAACATCGACACCACGTCGCCCGTGGCGGTGAACACGATGCTGATCACATCGTCGTGGTCCAGGGAGTTTCGCTCCAAGAGGTCCGCCAGTAGCTCCTGCATCCGACTCGAGACCTGGTCGGGGGTGTCGGCGTCGACGGTGGTGGCACCGCGCACGGCGCGGACGGCGGACATGGACCCGATGCTACCCAGGTCGGGTGTGGCCCCCCGGCGGGTCGAGGCGCTGGCCAGGGCCGTCGCGCCGGCTCTTGGGACGCGGTGCTCGGGCCGGCGCGCCGGAGGGTCGCGCCGCGTCGCTTCGGGGTCGCGCCGCGCTCCCCAGGGCGCGCACTTCTGACCCCTCGAGCGCTCTCCATGTCCCGGGCTTGAGGTGGGGGTCGGCGATGGGCCCGATGCGGGTGCGGACGAGGCGGCGGACGGGGTGGCCCACCGCTTCGCACATGCGGCGGATCTGACGGTTGCGCCCCTCGTGGATGACGATCCGGATGACTCCCGGGGCGACGACCCCCACCGTCGCCGGAGCCGTCTTCCCGTCGTCGAGATCGACACCGAGCCGCAGGCGCCGCAGGTCCCCGGCCGAGGGCACCCCTTCGATCTCGACGAGGTATTCCTTCTCGACGCCGAACGACGGGTGGGTCAGGCGCTGGGCCAGGTCGCCGTCATTGGTGAGGACCAGCAGCCCCTCGCTGTCGGCGTCGAGCCTTCCCACCGGGAAGACCCGGGGCGCATCGGGCACGAGCTCGAGCACCGTGGGGCGGTCGAAGGGGTCATGGGCGGTGGTGACGACGCCGGCCGGCTTGTGCAGCAGATAGTGGACGAGCCCGGGGAGCACGGGCAGGGGGACGCCGTCGAGTGCCACCACGTCGTGGTCGACGTCGACGCGGCGACCGAGCTCGACAGTGTCGCCGTTCACCGTCACCCGCCCGTCGGCGATGAGCTCCTCGCACGCCCGTCGGCTGCCGAGGCCGATGCGAGCGAGCACCTTCTGGAGCCGCTCGCCCTCCCGAGCCACGTCGCCGGTGCCGGGCGTGTGAAGCGGTCGTTGGCGCGGCGGCTCGCGTCGCCTCTCAGGCATCGGCGCCGGGGCGCAGGCGCTCCTCGAGTTGCTCGACGACCTCGGGTCCGGGCAAGAGCTCTTCCACGGGGGGCAGCTCGTCGAGGCTGTAGAGCCCGAGCCGCTCCAAGAAGGCGGGCGTGGTGCCGTAGAGCACCGGCTGCCCGGGACCGGGTGCGTGACCCACGGCATTGATGTAGCCCCGCTGCTCCAGCAGACGCACGACGCCGTCGACGTTCACGCCGCGCAGGGCCGCGATCTGCGCCCTCGACACCGGCTGGCGATACGCCACGATGGCCAAGGTCTCGAGCGCGGCCGACGACAACCGCGAGGACACGCCCTCCATGGCGAAACGCTCGACGAACGGAGCGAGGTCGGGATGGGTCTGGTAGCGGTATCCCCCCGCCACCCGGGCGAGCACGAATCCCCGCCCCTCCCCCTCGTAGCCCGCGGCCAACTCGGCGCACGCCGCCTCGACCCGGTCGAGGGGCATCTCGAGAAGCTCGGCGAGCATGTTCGGGGGTACGGGCTCGAGCGCCGAGAGCACGATGGCCTCGATGGCCCGGTACTCCTCAGGAAGTCCCATGCGCGACCGTCAGCCGTCGTACTCCTCGACCGCGTCGCCACCGCCGACGGTGGACAGCACAGACGAGTCTCGGGACCAGAAGACGACGAGGTCGCCGAAGGTCTCGCCCTGGTCGAGGGTGATCCAGCCCCGCTTGCACAGCTCCAGCAGGGCGAGGAAGCGCACGATGATCTGCATCCGGGTCGTGCAGTGCGAGGTCAGCTCGCGAAACGACAACCGGCCTGCGCTCGGCAGCCGTTCTTCGAGCTCGGTGACCGCTTCGGACACGGTCACGGCTTCCACCGTGACGTGCGACAGGTCGAGCAGGAACTCCGGACGGGGCACGGTGCCCACCATGAAGGCGGCGGCCAGTTTCTCGGGGGTGACGCCCACCAGCAGGTCCGGAGCCAGGTCGCGGAAACGCTCGTCCAGCCCGGCGACGCGGGGCAGTGTGTGGCGAGCCTGGTCGATGAGCACGGCGAAGGCGTCCGCCGCGGCCGCATAAGCCTGGAGCTCGAGGAGCCGGGCCAGCAGGCGGTCGCGCTCCTCGAAGCCGGCGAGCTCCTCGTCGTCCTCGACCTCGTCGGGTCCGGGGAGCAGCTTGCGGGACTTGAGCTCCACCAGGATCGCCGCGATCACGAGGAACTCGCTGGCGGTCTGTACGTCGAAGGGCTGCCGGGCGTTCATCTCGGCGATGAAGGCGTCGACCAGGTCCGACACCGAGATGTCGTAGATCTCGACCTTGTGGTCCGACACGAGCTGCAACAGCACGTCGAAGGGCCCTTCGAAGACGGGCGTCGAGACGTGCGCCACCACGCGTCCGACCCTACCGGCTCCCCCGTCGCTGCCTGTGCATGGCCCCTGAGCAGGAAAGACGTTCTGTGCCGGACCCGTCGGGCCACTCCTCGCGGAGCACCGCGTCCAGGCACGGGTCCCGTACCATGGCCAGCCATGGCGAGGGTGTTGTCCGGCGTGCAACCGAGCGGTGATCTCCACCTGGGCAACTATCTGGGCGCGTTCCGGAACTGGGTCGCCGACCAGCAGGAATTCGACGCCTTCTTCTGCGTGGTCGACCTCCACGCGCTCACCTCGGACTACGACCCCACCCTCCTGGCCGCCAAGACCCTCGAGACGGCTCAGAACCTCCTGGCGGTGGGGCTCGACCCCGCGGCGTGCACCTTGTTCGTCCAGAGCCACGTCCCCGAGCACCCGAGGCTGACGTGGTTGCTCGAATGCACCGCCACGTTCGGGGAGCTGCGCCGGATGACGCAATTCAAGGACAAAGGCGGAGAGCAGGAGACGGTGCGGGCCGGGCTGCTCACCTACCCCGTGCTCATGGCGGCCGACATCCTCCTCTACGACGCCGATCGCGTCCCCGTCGGTGACGACCAGCGCCAGCATCTCGAGCTCACCCGGGATGTGGCAGCCCGCTTCAACAACCGCTACGGCGAGACCTTCGTGGTGCCCGAATCGGCGGTGCCCAAGGTGGCGGCCCGGGTCATGGACCTCCAAGAGCCCACCCGCAAGATGTCGAAGTCGGTGAGCTCGCCGCTGGGTACGGTCCTCGTCCTCGACTCCCCCGAGGAGATCGACCGCAAGGTGCGCAAGGCGGTCACCGACACCGAGACCGAGGTCCGCTACGACCCGGTCCAAAAACCCGGCGTGTCGAACCTGTTGGAGCTGTTGGCGGCGGCGGGGGGAGGCGACCCCGCCGAGCTCGCCTCGCACTACGCCAACTACGGCACGCTGAAGGCGGACGTGGCCGAAGCGCTGTCGGAGCTGTTGCGCCCGGTGCGCGAGCGCCTGGCCGAGCTGCAGACGGAGCGGGGCTACGTGGAGACCGTGCTCGCCGAAGGCGCCGCCAAGGCGAGGACCGTGGCGGGCCCGACACTCGACCGGGCCATGCGTGCGGCGGGGTTACTCGCTCCCGCGGACGGCTTCACCCATTGACCGGGACACCGATGGCATTGGCGTAGTGCAGCTCGAACCAGCGGAAGAAACTCTGCAGCGCGTGCGGGGCGAGCACGATGAGGATCAAGGGCACGAACATCGTGAAGGGCCTGATGCGGTAATACCCCGGGAGAAGGCTCGACGGCAGGAGGCGCTCCAAGACGGCCGAGCCGTCGAGCGGTGGGAGCGGGATGAGATTGAACACCGCCAACAAGACGTTGACGTAGCCGGCCACGAAGAGCAGTTGGGGGCCGATCGGCCCGACGCCGTTCACCGCATCGATCCGAGGGTTGAAGCCCGAGACCAGGGCCTTGAAGGCGAAACCGAGCGCCACCGCCAGCACGATGTTCACCGCCGGCCCCACCAGTGACACGACGACACTCGAGTTACGGGAGTTCCGCAGTCGCGAGATGTTCACGGGAACCGGTTTGGCGTACGCGATGGCCCCCACACCACTCAACACGAGAAGGATCGGGAGGATGATCGTGCCGAAGGGGTCGATGTGACGGATGGGATTGAGCGTCAGCCGACCGGCGCGCTTGGCGGTGTCGTCGCCGAAGAAGAGTGCCATGGCGCCGTGGGACACCTCGTGCAAGATGACCGAGGGGACGATCGTGCACACGAGGAGGATCTCGAATGTCGTGATCCGGTGGGTGCGAATGAGCACGGCCAACAGCGCCGCTCCGGCGATGATCCAGATGGTGGCGCGCGGGCTCAGGCCCTGTCGGCGCGGTTGTCCCGAAGCGGGCGGCGGTCCCCACGCGCTCACCGGCTCCCCCGGATCAGTGCTTGGCGGCGCAGTTGATGCAGTACCGCGCGGCCGGCTTCGCCTCGAGGCGCAGCGGGTCGATCGGCTCTCCGCAGTCTTCGCAGGCGCCGTAGCTGTCGGCAGACAGCTTGGCGAGGGCCCGTTCGACGTCCTCGAGGGTCTCCCGGAGCGACGCCCCTAGGGCCTCGGCTTCACCACGCTCGGCGGTGACCTGGCTGGAGTCTGCGAAGTTGGAGTCGTAGGTGAGCCCAGCGCCACCCAGGCCGAGCTCGTCGAGCTTGGCGATGAGATCAGAGCGCTCCTCCTCCAGAAGGGCGCGGTGATCGACGGTCGGGGCGTCGGGAGACACGAAGAGAGATTACTGCCCGCTACCCCAGTCGGCGCGCGGATGCGCCCGGTCGTAGGCCTCTCGCAGGTGCTCCAACGAGACCTTGGTGTAGAGCTGGGTGGTGGCGATCGAGGAATGGCCCAGGAGCTCCTGGACCACTCGGATGTCGGCGCCGTGCGCCAGCATGTGGGTCGCGCACGAGTGGCGCAGGACGTGGGGATGGACCCGGTCTTCGAGGCCGGCGGCTCGGGCTCGCTTCTTGAGCACCCCCCACACGCCCTGGCGGGTGAGCCGTCCCCCCCGGGCGTTCAAGAACACCGCCTCGGCGTCACCGCGTCGTGCCCAGCGCCGGGGCTCGAAGTCGGGGCGTCCCCGGGGGCCGAGCCAGGTGTCGAGGGCCCGACGCGCGCAGCGTCCCACGGGGACGAGCCGCTCCTTGTCACCCTTGCCGAGCACCCGCACGAGCCCGGTGTCCGAGGCCAGGTCCGACAGGCTGAGTCCGGCCAGCTCCGACACGCGCATCCCCGTGCCGTAGAGGACCTCGAGGATGGCCCGGTCCCGGATCGACGCCGGGTCTTTCTTGGTGGTCGTGTCGAGGAGCCGACCCACCTCGTCCTCGTCGATGGCCTTGGGGAGGCGCAGTGGTGTCCGGACGGGGCGAACATCGGCGGTGGGATCAGCAGTTGTCTCGCCTTCTTCGAGGAGAAACCGGTGGAGTCCTCGCAGCGCGGCGAGGGCGCGCGACACCGAGGCCGGGCCGAGCCCCGCGGCACGTCGTTGCGCCAGGTGGTCTTCGACGCTGGCGACATCGGCATCGTCCACCGTGTGACCGCGCCCGGCCAGGAACGCCTCGTAGCTGACGAGGTCTCGCCGGTACGAAAGGATCGTGTTGCGGGCGCGCCCTTGTTCGATGGCCAGCCAGGTGAGGTACTCCTCGGCGTGGCGGCTCAGTGTCGGTCCACTTTCGGAGACGTCGATCACGACCGGTGACATGGGTCAGGCCTCTTCGGCGCGCAATGCGTCGCGCGCGAGGAGGAGTCCGAGCACGGTCTGCGCGTCGATGAGCTCTCCCGATGCGATCATGGCGCCGACATCGGCGAGCGCGATCTCGGCGACCTCGATGTAGCGCTCCTCTTCACCGTGGCGCGACGGTTCGGTGGGCTCGAGCTGCCGGGCCAGATAGAGAAGCGTCTCCTGGTCGCAGAAGCCGGGGCTGTTGAGCATGACACCGAGGAGTCGCACCGTCTTGGCGCGCACGCCGACCTCTTCCTCGAGCTCGCGACGCGCCGTGATCTCGGGGGCCTCGCCCTCGACGTCGCGCGTCCCGGCGGGAATCTCGAGGAGGACGCGGTCCACCGGGCCCCGGTATTGGCGCACGAGGAGGACCGTGTCGCGCTCGGTCACGGGAACGACCGCCACCGCGCCGGGGTGGCGGACGACGTCGCGGGTGAAACGGGTTCCGTCGGGGGATTCGTACTCGCCTTGGACCACCGAGATCCCCCACCCCTGGAGGCGGACCTCGTCAGCGAGGTGGCGGAACCCCTGTTCAGGAGGCGGCACCGACGTCGGAGTCGATGGTGATGAGCCGTGGCAGGCGTCCGTCGGCGCGGCGCAACGCGGCCCCCAGGAGCTCTCGGAACAGAGGGTGGGGACGGTCGGGCCGGCTCTTGAACTCCGGGTGGGCCTGGGTCCCCACCCAGAAGGGGTGATCGGGAAGCTCGACGAACTCGACGAGCACGCCGTCGGCGGAGGATCCCGAGCAGCGCAGCCCCGCCTCTTCGAGCCTGGCCTTGTAGCGGGGATTGACCTCGTAGCGATGACGGTGACGTTCTGAGACGACGAGGGAGCCGTAGGCCTCGGCCACGATGGAGCCGGGCTCGAGCTGGGCGACGTAGGAGCCGAGCCGCATGGTGCCGCCCATGTCGACGACCTTGTGCTGGTCGTCCATGAGGTCGATCACCATGTGGGGACTGATGGTGTCGAACTCGCGGGAGTTCGCCCCCTCGAGCCCGGCCAGATGGCGCGCCACGTCGATGACCATGACCTGGAGACCGAGGCAAAGACCCAGGCAGGGGATCTCGCGCTGGCGGGCGAATTCGACGGCGTCGATCTTGCCCTCGATGCCGCGCTCGCCGAATCCCCCCGGGATGACCATGCCGTCGAGCTGCATCATGCGGTCGGTGCCCAGCAGGTCGGGAACCTTCTCGGCCTGGATCCAGTCCACCTCGACCTTGGCACCGTGATGGAACCCGGCGTGGCGAAGCGCCTCGCCGACTGACAGGTACGCGTCGGGGAGGTTCACGTACTTGCCGACCACGCCGATGCGGACCGGGCGCTCGGAGGCAGAGACCTGCTTCACGACTTTCTCCCACCCCGACAGGTCGACGGGGTGCTCGTCGCCGTCGATGGCGAGCATCTGGCACACGACGCGGTCGAGCCCCTCCTCGTGGAGGACGAGGGGGATCTCGTAGATGCTCGGCGCGTCCACGGCCGAGATCACCCCTTCGACCGGGACGTCGCACAACAACGAGATCTTGCGCTTGAGCCCGTCGGAGATGGGTTGGTCCGAACGGCACACGATGACGTCGGGCTGGATACCGCGACTGCGCAATTCGGTGACCGAGTGCTGGGTGGGCTTGGTCTTCTGCTCTCCCGACGGTGCCAGGTACGGCACGAGGGTGAGGTGGACGTAGCAGACGTTGTCACGTCCGACGTCGTGGCGGAACTGCCGGATGGCCTCGAGGAAGGGCACGATCTCGATGTCGCCGACGGTGCCGCCCACCTCGACGATGACGACGTCGATCTCCTCGGAGGCGAGGTGGCGGATACGTGCCTTGATCTCGTCGGTGATGTGGGGAATGACTTGGACGGTCTTGCCGAGGTACTCGCCGTGGCGTTCCTTGCGGATCACCTCGGAATAGATCGACCCCGTCGTGGCGTTGGACGTCGTCTTGAGCTCGACGTCGATGAAGCGCTCGTAGTGGCCGAGGTCGAGATCGGTCTCACCACCGTCGTGGGTGACGAAGACCTCGCCGTGCTCGAAGGGGTTCATCGTGCCCGGGTCCACGTTGATGTACGGGTCGAGCTTGATCATCGTCACCCGCAGGCCCCGGCACTTGAGCAGGCGGCCGAGCGATGAAGCGGTGAGTCCTTTCCCGAGCGATGAGGACACACCACCGGTGACGAAGACGTACTTGGTCAAGCTCGGAGCTTCCCGGGCATCGTCTTACGGTAGACCACGAGCCCAATCTACCGGTGGAGCATCGGGGGGCGGTCGGTCGTGCTCAGCGGGCCCGGGTGGTCTTCCTGGTCGGGGTGGTGGCCTTGGTCCCCAAGAGCTCTTCGGCATGGCGCCGTGCCGTCGCGGAGTCGGGACTTCCCGACAGCATGCGGGCCACCTCGACCACCCGGGCGTCGTCCTCGAGCAAGCCGGCGTGTGCCACGGTCCGACCTTTGTCGAGCACCTTGCGCACCCCGAGCTGTTGCGCGGCGCACGCGGCCACCTGGGCCAGATGCGTGACCACCAGGACCTGATGGCGCTGGGCCACCTCTGCCAACGCGCTGCCGACGGCCTGGGCGGCCTCCCCGCCCACCCCGGCGTCGACCTCGTCGAAGACCATGGTCGACGGTGCATCGGTGAGCACCAGGCGAAGCGCCAGCATGGCCCGGGCGAGCTCACCTCCCGACGCCACCTTGGCGAGCGGCAGGACGGCTTCACCGGGGTTCGCCCCCAAGAGGAACGTGACGTCGTCTCCGGGGTCGGGGTCGGCCACGGTCACCTCGACCCGGGCGTGCGCCATGGCCAGGCTCCGGAGGCGCGCCTCCACGGCCCGGGCCAGCTCGGGCGCGGCCCGGCGTCTGGCCGCGCCCACGGCGGCCTCCGCGGCGCGCACCGCCACGTCGGCGGCATCGAGCTCACCGCGCAGTTCACCGGCTCGCACCTCCGCGGCGTCGAGCTCGGAGAGCTCGCGTCGGGCCTCGGCCGCGAAGGCGAGCACGCCGGCGGGCCCTTCGCCGTACTTGCGGGACAACTCTCGCAGCATCTGGCGGCGCCCCCGCACCTCCTCGAGGCGCTCGGGGTCGTCCTCCCAGGTCTCGATGACCTGTCGGAGCTCAGACGCGGCGTCGGCGGCGTCGGCTTGGAGCGAGGCCAGGCGTGCGTTGAGCACCGACAGCGGACCTCGCCCGTCGAGAGCCGCCCGTGCCGCGCCCAGCAGGTCGATGACGTCGCGGGCCCGGTCGTCGCCGTTGTCGAGGGCGGCCAACGCGCTGGCGGCGGCCTCTCGGTGTGCCGTCGCCGCCGAGAGGCGGTCCTCCTCCTCTTCGAGTGTCTCGTCTTCGTTCGGATCGTCCAGCCCGGCGGCGTCGATCTCGTCGAGTTGGTACCGCAGGAGATCGGCCTGGCGGGCCCGGGCCCGGTCGTCACCACCCAGCGACTCGAGCTCGGCGTGCAGAGCGCGGCGCCCGGTCCGAGCCGCGGTGAGCGGGACGAGGTCGATCCCGGCGAAGGCGTCCAACGCCCGCCGCTGAGCGGGAGCATCGAGCAGTGACTGCTGGGAGTGTTGTCCGTGAAGCTCGAGCAGTCGGGCTCCGGCTTCGGCCAGGGCCGACACCGGCGCCATGCGGCCGTCGATCCACGCCCGGGAGCGCCCGTGGGCCGGGACGGCACGGGCCAGGATGATCTCGTCGTCGTCGTCGAGGGCGAAGCGCCCCTCGACCAACGCCTCGCTGGCTCCGGGTCGCACCAGGCTCGGATCGGCGCGCCCGCCCACGAGCAGTTCCAGGGCATCGACGAGCAGGGTCTTGCCGGCCCCGGTCTCCCCCGTCAGCGCCGTCATGCCCGGCCCGAGGTCCAGCGCCACCGACTCGATGACACCGAGGTCGCGGACCCGCAGCTCGACCAGCATGGCGAGGCTCTTCAGCGATCCGCCAGGTGGAACCTGGCTCGCAGGATCGAGAAGAAGTCGCGGGGCCCGAAGGTGACCAGTCGCGCCGGCGACGGCGAGACCCGGCACACCACGGCGTCGCCCGGTTCCAGCGAATTCGAGCTCTGGCCGTCGAGGACGAGCACGGCCGGACGCGGGCCCAGGAGCTCGAGGCGGACCCATTGCTCGGGATCGAGGACCAGGGGCCGGTCGAAGAGCATGTGCGGTGACACCGGCGTGAGCACGACGGCGCGGAGTCCGGGGCTGAGGATCGGCCCGCGCGCCGACAGGTTGTACGCGGTGGAGCCCGTCGGCGTGGCGACCAGCAGCCCGTCCGCCGCGTAGGTGACGAACGGTCGGCCCGCGATGGAAGCCGCCACGCGGATGGTGTGGCCGGGCACGGTCTTCTCGACGACCGCCTCGTTGAGCACGACGATCCGCCGGTCCTCGGGCACGGCCGCCGATCCGGCCTGCTCCAGTGCGACCTCGAGGGTGACGCGCTCCTCGACGGTGTACTGGCCCGACAGGAACCGCTCGAGTGCGCCCTCGAGGCCGTCGGGCTCGACCTCGGTGAGATAGCCCAGGCGGCCGAGGTTCACGCCGAGGACCGGCGTGCCGTGGGTACAGGCGAGGGCCACGGTGCGGAGCATGGTGCCGTCCCCGCCGAGGCTGACGGCCAGGTCCACGGTGGCGTCGAGCGACGGGCTCGGACCGGGCGCGCTCGACGCCACGGCACGGTTCGCGGTGGAAGGACCGTCTTCGGGGGGGGCCGGGTCTGACACCTCGACGGCGTCGTGTCCCCGCTCTCGGAGCCACGCCGCGCCCTGGCGGGCGATGGCGGCGGCCTCGGGGCGTTCGGGGTGGACGACGAAGGCGATGGTGGCCACGATGCCCTACCTCGCCTCGGGTGAAGGCGTCACGTCGGTGGTGCTGTGGTGGCGCTCGGGCGCCTCGGTCGCGTCCGGGGCTTCGGCGACGGCTGCGTCGAGTGCAGCCGCCCACGTGCCGGTGTCGGTCGATGGCACGTGGGCCCGGGCATGGAGGAGGAATTCCGCATTGCCGGCCGGGCCCAGGAGAGGTGACGCCATGGCCCCCATGATGGTGGCTCCCTGTGACGCGAAGGCGGAGGCCACCTTTTCGAGCGCGGCCCGGCGCAGCGCAGGGTCGCGGATCACGCCCTTTCCTCGGCTCACCTCGGTGCGGCCCGCCTCGAACTGGGGTTTCACGAGCACGAGGATGTCGGCGCCGGGTCGGGCCAGGGTGCGGGCGAGTACCGGGGCCACCGTGACCAGCGAGATGAACGACAGGTCGGCGACGAGAAGGTCGAAGCCACCACCGACCGCCGAGGCGTCCAGGGTTCGGATGTTGGTCCGCTCCAATACTTCTACGCGGGCATCGCCACGGAGTGACGCATCGAGCTGCCCGTGGCCGACGTCCACGGCGACGACCCTGGACGCCCCGTGACGGAGAAGGCAGTCGGTGAATCCGCCCGTCGAGGCACCGGCATCGAGGCAGCGTCGACCCCCAACGGCCACCGAGAAGCGGTCCAAGGCGGCGTCGAGCTTGTGCCCCCCGCGTGACACGAAGCGACGCGCATCGGTATCGATGACGACCACGGGGTCGGATTCGGCCACGAGGCGAGCCGGCTTGTCGGCTCGTGAGCCGCTGACCAGCACCGCACCTTGCTCGACGAGAAGCCGAGCA
>JADGOL010000093.1 GCA_017882995.1 Acidimicrobiales bacterium
CGGCCGATCCCGGCCGGGGTGCAGTGGCACGCGAGATCCTCGACCGGAGCCCGATCCCCGTACTCCTCGTCGCCGTCATCTAGTACCCGGATCGGTCGACTTGTCTGCAACTCCGGGCCGATCGACCAGAGCGCGGACTGTGCCCGGTTCGAAACAGTGGACTTGTCTCCTGATCGGAGTTGAAGCGATACCCCGATGACGGGCGGTCTAGCCGGAGTTAGGGCGGCCGGGGTAGATGCGGACCCGCTCAGTAATCAACGTGGGGCCGAGTAATACAGTGGTGTAGGCGTAACGCCGACTTGTCGGGTGTCGAGTGATGCTTGGGTCCAGCCTGACACTATAGCCGGCCGACGCTTTGCTGCCTTGAGATTGATCTGTCGGTCGAGATCGGGCTCGACCGCCTTTGTGTGTGGGCGTTCGACAGAGCTCCGTGACCTGGCATGGAGAGCGCCGGTTCGCGGCCCTTTCCCACGCTGTCGCTCCCAATTTCCAGACTTGTGAGCGCAAACAGAAGCCAAATCCCAGGTCGGGAGGTCGGACGAGATTTTCGGCACGCAGAGGCCACCGCCTGACCGCGAGAATGCGCTTGTGCGAGAGTTGGTCGTCCTCGGGACTGCGAGTCAGGCCCCCACTCGGTACCGCAACCACAACGGCTACCTCCTGCGCTGGGATGACGAAGGGATCTTGTTCGATCCGGGCGAGGGCACCCAGCGCCAGCTCCTGCTGGCTGGCGTGTCGCCCTGGAGCTTCGGCCGCATCTGCATCACCCATCTCCACGGAGACCACTGCTTGGGCCTCCCCGGTGTCGTGCAGCGCCTGTCGCTCGATCGGGTAACCCACCCCGTCGAGGTCCTTTACCCGTCGAGTGGTCAGGTCTACATCGACCGGCTCCTGCACGCGGCGGTGTTCGACGAGCACGTCGACGTGCGCCAGCGGCCGGTAGCCGGGTCCGGCATCGTGGACCCCGGTCCACCGTTCGCGCTGGTCGCGAAGCGCCTCGATCACGTCCCTGACACCCTCGGGTGGCGTCTCGAGGAGCCGGGGGGCCGCACCATGATGCACGACCGGCTCGAGGCCGCCGGCATCGTCGGGCCCGCCGTGGGCGAACTCCAGCGTGCCGGTATCGTCGACGTCGGCGGTCGGCGCGTCCGAGTCGAAGAGATGAGCGTAGAGCGGCCCGGGCAAGTGGTCGCATTCATCATGGACACCAGGCTGTGCGATGCCGCCTTTGAACTCGCAGAGAGGGCTGACCTCGTCGTGTGCGAAGCGACGTTCGCATCCGCCGAAGCAGACCTTGCGCGCCAGTACCATCACCTCACCGCCGCGCAGGCCGGACGGATCGCGGCCGAAGCGGGAGCCAGGCGACTGGTGATTTCGCACTTCTCGCAGCGTTATCCCGACGAGACGATTCTGCTCGATGAGGCCCGGAGCGAATTCGACGATGTCATCGCCGCACACGACCTCTTGCACGTGCCCGTCCCATCACGCCTGGGGCCCGACCTCGAACCTGGGCGGGTTTCGTAGTCGTTGGAACCGAGGCCCGGGACATCGCGAATGGGTGCGGGGTCGAAGACGAGCACCCAACAGTGGGAGGAATGTCTAGGTGGTCATCGTCACGCCCGACCGGGACCTGCCGGGTGTAGTGCGTGTGTGGGCCATCGACAGAACCCGATTCACCGGGGCCGGAGCGCTCCGCCACACGGCCACTCCCCACGCTATCGACCGGGATTTCCCACGTATTTGTGAGAGCAAAGGGGCGGAGTTCCAGGTTGAGAGGCCGGATGAGATTCTCAGCATCCACGGGACAAGTCGCCGACGTCTCCTGCAAATGCCGCACCGCGTTCTACGCCGCCGGTAAGCCGCTGCTGGCGCGGGCGCAGCAGGCCGGCGCGGTGCGCCCCGACACCGACATCATCGAGATCGTGCACCTGGTGGTGGGCATCGCCAAGCTCGCCGCCCCTCCCGAGCAGATCCTGGACATTGCGCTCGGCGGGCTGCACTACCCGCGCGGTCGTAGTTCGACTCCGGCGTCCCTGACCGATCGCCGGTCGGGCTCAGACCTGCGGTGGAGGATTGGAACCCCGTCGCCGTTGCGCTTGGCCTCGTACATGGCCGTGTCGGCCATCGCCACCAGGCCCTCGGCGTCGACGTCGGGATCGCCCGACCACGCCACCCCGATACTGGCCGGGCACGACAGCCGCCTGGACTTGAGACGGACCCGGTGGCGGAAGGTCTCCGCCAGCCGCCTGGCCGTGACCATGGCCTGCTCGGTGCTGGTGACACCTGGATTGATCACTAGGAACTCGTCACCACCGATCCTGCCCACGATGGCGCTGGCACGCACGGCCCGTTGCAATCGTCGAGCCACTACGCCGAGGAGGGCATCACCAGAGGCGTGGCCGAGCTCGTCGTTCACGTCCTTGAAGCGGTCGAGGTCGATGAAGCACACGGCTGGCCGGCCCACCGGATCGGCGTCGGACAGGAGGCCCTCGAGCAGGGCCAGGGTGGTCGGCCGGTTCCTGCACCCAGTGATGTCGTCGAACGTCGCCCGCAGGTGCAGCTCGTCGCGCAGCCGGGCGCTCTCGGTCACGTCCGCCACGCAGACGATGGCACCGGTGACCTCGCTGGTCTCGGCCGTGAGGGCCCGGATGCTGAAGAGGCAGCGCCGCGCCTCCTTGTGGTCGCCGTCCGGCGGCGTCACCAGGCGGACTTCGATGTCGCTGTCGAACCGGCGCTGGAGCACGGCGTCGAAGGCATCGGTGAGGCTCGTCCGGTCGGTCGGCTGCACCATGGCGATCTGCTCATCGATCGTCCCCGCCCGGGGCGAGCCGAGGATGGCGTGCAGCCGGCTGTTGGTGTAAGCGACGCTGCCGTCGGCGTCCACTTGGATCACACCCACGGGCAGGGCCTCGGCCAGGCGTTCGAGCAGCTGCTCTCGGGCTCGCACCGCCTCGTGGGCGGCCATCTCGTCGGAGATGTTGACCATCTCGGCGATGACGCACCTGTGCTCGGGGTCACCGAGCAGGTTCTGGTTGTTGATCTCGATCCACACCCACGACCCGTTGCGATGGTGGTGGCGGAGTCTGACTCGGCTGCTCGGCGCCCGCGACGCCAGCATCTCCATCCAGTTGTCGATGGCGAGCAGGTGGTCGTCGGGGTGGATGAACTCGAGCGAGAGATGGCCCACCAACTCCTCCTCGCTCCAACCCAGGATCCGGGTGAGGGCCTCGTCGACCTCGACGAACTCACCCACCTCGTTCTGGCGTGCCCGGGCGGTGCGGGGGGGGAGCGGCGACACCTCCCGACTGAGCGAGGCCATGCAGATGTCGTCGCTCCCGGGGTC
>JADGOL010000094.1 GCA_017882995.1 Acidimicrobiales bacterium
CCCGAGCGATGCAACGGCACGGTCCTGGTGGAGTGGTTCAACGTGTCCAGCGGCCGCGAGGCGAGCCCTGATTGGACATACCTGAGCCCGCAGATCATGGGCGACGGGTACACCTATGTCGGGGTGTCGGCCCAGCGTACCGGCGTCGACGGTGGCGACGCGCTGGTCGGGGTTCCCGGCATGGCCCCGAGAAGGGGTCTGGTGGCGTCGGGCCCCGACCGTTACAGCACCCTTCGTCACCCCGGGGACGGGTTCTCCTTCGGCATCCTCTCTCAGATCGGCCGAGCCCTTCGTGCTCCGGGACCTGGTTCCGCGCTCGGCGCGTTGCGCCTCGAACGGCTCGTCGCCGTGGGGGAGTCACAGTCCGCTTCTTTCTTGACCGCATACATCAACGCCGTCCAACCGATCGCACAGGTCTACGACGGGTTCTACGTGCACAGTCGCGGCGGGAGCGCCGCCTCTCTGACCGGTATTCCGATGGCCAGTGACGACGTGCCGAGGGGACTGCAGATCCGAAGCGATACCGACGTCCCCGTCCTCATCTTCGAGACCGAGACGGACCTCGGGCCCTTGCTCGACTACGGACCGGCGCGCCAGCCCGACTCCGATCGGATCCGCACCTGGGAGGTGGCCGGGACCGCACACGCCGACGCGTATGTCATGGGTGGATTCGCGAGTTTCTTGGGTTGTGACTTCACCGTCAACGAAGGTCCGCAGCACTTCGTGGCGCAGGCCGCGCTGGTTGCACTCAACCGGTGGATCACCGACGGTGTGGCTCCTGCCACGGCGCCACCGCTCCGACTGGCGAAGACGACTCCCCCCGAGTTGGCCCGAGACGCACTCGGCAATGCCCTCGGTGGAGTCCGTACCCCCGCGGTCGATGTCCCCATCTCGGCGCTGAGCGGGGAGGCCCCGCCCGGAGCGAGCAGGCTGTGTGCCCTGTTCGGGTCGACGGTGCCCTTCGACACCCCGACCCTCGTCCGCCTGTACGAAGACAAGGCACGGTACCTCGTGACCTACGAACGCAGCCTGGACAAGGCCATCGCGGCCGGATTCCTGCTCGAGACCGACCGCGCCGAGCTGCTCGGCCAGGCCGAGGCGGTGTCGTTCCCCTCGTGATCCGCGACTTTCGTGAGGGGGCGGCCGACGGTTGGTGAGGTGGCTGCCGACACGGCCGAGACGTCGTCGGGTTTCCTGCGGGATCATGGGGCCGTGTTGACACTGCGGGCGCGGGTTCTTGGTGGGTTCGAGATCGAGGGTGTCGACACTCCTCGGCTCGGGAGTCGCAAGGCCCGCATCCTCCTCAAGGTGCTGGTGCTGGCCCGGTCGAAACCCGTGGCGGCCGATCTCCTGGCCGAATGTGTCTGGCCCGAAGGCCTCCCGAAGCGACCGTCTGATCAGCTCTCGGTTCTCGTGAGCCGGTTACGCGGTGTCCTCGGCGCGGATGTGCTCGTACGGTCGGAAGCCGGATATGCGCTCGCGGTCGAATGGCTCGATGTCGACGCGATGACAACGCTGGTCGACGAGTCCCGCCGGCGCCTGGCGGCGGGAAACACCACCGCCGCGGCCATGGCGGCGGCAGCCGCCGTCACCTTGGCGCGCGGTCCGCTGCTCCCCGACGACGATGACGCGCCGTGGGCCGAAGCCGATCGGGCCACGGCCGCACGCGTGGCGGCGACAGCGCGGCGCCTCGGGGCAGAAGCGGCGCTGGTGGCAGGTGACTTCGTGGGTGCCGAGCTCCTGGCGCAGGGCGCACTCGACCACGACGGATACGACGAGCCGGCGTTGCGCACGCTCATGGCTGCCCTGGTGGCAAGCGGCCGACCCGCCACCGCACTCGGTGCATACGCGGAGATGCGGGCCCGCCTCGTCGAGGAGCTGGGTGTCGACCCGACACCGGAGACCGAGGACCTCCATCGTGCCGTCCTGCTCGGACTGCCCTTGCCCGGATCGGCCTCCGAAGATCGAGGTGCCGGAGCTCTGGCGCACCACGCTGCCGCGACCCCGGCGGTGCCGCCGGGCCGACACGACGCGTGGCAGGTGCTCGACCATGCACTCGACGCCGCCCGCGCCGGCCGGGGCGGTCTGGTGACGATCGTGGGCGAGGCCGGTATGGGGAAGTCGCACCTGGTCGAGGCCTGGGCGGCACAAGCCGAGTCGTCGGCCACCGTGCTCGTGGGCCGCTGCGACGAGCTGTCCCGGGGCACGCCGTTGCAGGCGATCGTGGGCGCATTGGAGCGACATCTGCGCGGGCTCGGTCCGCAGTCGGCGACGCAGATGCTCGGTCCCGAGTCCGAGGCGCTCGGACCCTTCATGGCGCCGTTCGTCGGCGCGCCGGCCATGCCGGCCTCGGCGCTTCGAGACTGGGGCGCCGGCCAGCTCGTGGCATTTGCCGCCATTGTCACGGTGCTGAGCAGACTCCCTGCTCCGACAGTCGTCGTCCTGGACGACGTCCATCTGGCCGGCTCGGCCACGATCGAATGGCTCGACTACGCCGTGCGCCGGGCCGACGGGCTCGCACTGCTGTTGGTGGCGACCCAGCGTCTCGAAGAGGCCGTCGCCCTGCCCATCGGCACCACGGTCGAGCTCGGCCCGTTCGACGCGGACAGCGCCGCTGAGTTGGTGGGGACCGAACGGGCCGCAGCGTTGGTTCTGCGCAGCGGAGGGAATCCCCTGTTCCTCGTCGAATTGGCGGCATCTGACTCCGAATCGGCGATGCCGACCTCGATCCAGGACGCCGTGGTGGCCCGATGCGAGCGCGCCGGGGCGACGGCGGCGAACACGCTCCGAACCGCGGCCGCCCTCGGCCTCGAGATCGACCTGGACCTTCTGGGCGCGGTCCTCCGGGCACCGCCGATCGAGCTGCTCGACCACCTGGAGGAGGGCGCACGACGGGGCTTGCTGGTGGAGGTCGGCGGGAGGTTCGTGTTCCGCCATCAACTCGTCCGCGACGCACTGGTCGAGGGCACCAGCGCGCCGCGCCGCGCCCTCGCCCATCGAGAGGCGGGACGGGCACTGGCCGCCCGCCCCGTTCGCGACGCCTATGCGATAGCCCACCATGCGCGCCTCGGCGGCGACACCGAGCTCGCCGCGGACGCATACGTCGAGGCAGCCGAATTGGCTTCCGCCCACTTCGACCAGCACGAGGCGTTGGTCCTGGCTGACGCGGCTGTCGACACGAGGCCGTCCGCGCAAGGCTTGGTTGTGCGGGCGAGGGTCCGGATGATGCTCGGGGACTACCACGGTGCCATCGGCGACGCCGAAGCCGCCGCCGAGCTGGGCGCGGGGGCACCAGCACTCGAGTTGCAAGCGTGGTCCTC
>JADGOL010000095.1 GCA_017882995.1 Acidimicrobiales bacterium
ATCTTCCCCAAGAGTCCATATCGACGGGAAGGTTTGGCACCTCGATGTCGGCTCGTCGCATCCTGGGGCTGAAGCCGGTCCCAAGGGTTGGGCTGTTCGCCCATTAAAGCGGTACGCGAGCTGGGTTTAGAACGTAGAATGCTGCGTCCCCAGGGAGTAATTCCTGGGTGCTCACCGGCTCATATCGGTGGAACCCTGAACGTCACAACCGAACGTTATGTTCAGGGCAATACCGAGGGAAGGCCAACACAATGAGAGCGTCGAAGTTGACGCTTTTGCAACCCTAAACTATTCGAAATCGAAGCGGATCTCCGCCGCAGATGTCGAGCAACATCTGCGTAGCAAGGGCGTGTTGTGCCCCTGTAACGACTTCCTCGCATGCAACAGCGAGGGGATGGCGTCAGAAAGCAACAACCATCCAACGAATCACGGACGCCATGAGACGCCGGCCCCTAGAAATAGGGTGAAGGTATAGTCTGTGCCCGTAGTAATACGGGATTATCACGCGCGAGACAGTTCGGTCCCTATCCGATGCAGCCGCAGGAGACCTGAGGAAGGCTGTCCCTAGTACGAGAGGACCGGGACGGACGTAGCTCTCGTGTGCCAGTTGTCCTGCCAAGGGCACGGCTGGTTAGCGACCTACGGATGGGATAAGCGCTGAAAGCATCTAAGCGCGAAGCTCGTTCCAAGATGAGGTCTCCCACAGGATCAACCTGGTAAGGCCCGTGGCTAGATCACCACGTTGATAGGCCGGAGGTGTAAGCACGGCAACGTGTTCAGCCGACCGGTACTAATCGGCCGAGGGCTTGGAGACATTTATGCTCGCGCTCGCTATGGAACGCTCACGGGGTGGCCGGACGGCCGCTCTACCTCCGGGGCCAACGCGCCTCTGAGAGGAGCACGGTTTCCGGTGACCATGGCGGTGGGGCAACACCCGTTCCCATTCCGAACACGGCAGTTAAGCCCACCAGCGCCGATGGTACTTGGGGGGAGACTCCCTGGGAGAGTAGGACGTCGCCGGGATATTTCGACGGAGAAGGGCCCTCGCCACAGCGGGGGCCCTTCTCCAATTCCGAATCCACGCGTCCCCTCCGCCGGCTCAATTCGCAGGTAGCGTGGGTCGTGATGGACCGCAGACCCCGATCCCCGATGCGTCGTCGAGGAGGCCGGTGACCGCCGTTCTCGAGGTGGAGAACCTCACCACCGAGTTCCATCTCCGCCACTCGAACGTGGTGGCCGTCGACGGTGTCTCCTTCCACGTCGACGAAGGCGAATGCGTCGGGGTGGTGGGGGAGTCCGGGTGCGGCAAGACCACGACCGGCCTGGCCGTGATGAGGCTTCTCCCCAACGTCGGCCACATCACCTCGGGATCGGTCCATCTCCTCGGGCGCGACGTGGTCCCGCTCTCGGAGAAGGACATGTGCAAGGTCCGGGGCAACGACGTCGGCATGATCTTCCAGGACCCCCTCACCTCGCTCAACCCCACCATGACCATCGGGCGCCAGATCGCCGAGAGCGTCCGCCTCCACCGGGGTGCCTCCAAGGCCCAGGCCCGCGAGCGCGCCCTCGAGGTCCTCTCCCTCGTCGAGATGCCCCGGCCCCGCGAGCGCCTCGACGCCTATCCCCACCAGCTCTCGGGCGGTCTCCGCCAGCGGGTCATGATCGCCATGGCCCTGGCCTGTGAGCCCAAGCTGCTGATCGCGGACGAGCCCACCACCGCCTTGGACGTGACCATCCAGGCGCAGATCCTCGACCTCATCGACGACCTCCGTCAGAAGATGAAGATGGCCGTCGTCCTCATCACCCACGACATGGGGGTCATCGCCGGGCGCTCGGACCGGGTCCTCGTCATGTACGCCGGCAAGATCGTCGAAGAGGCCTCGACCCTCGAGATGTTCACCGCCATGCGCCACCGCTACTCCGAGGCCCTCCTCGCCTCGGTCCCCAAGTTGGACCAGGACGCTTCGGTCCCGCTGCGCAGCATCGCCGGGCTACCGCCCGATCTCTCCCAACTCACCCACCAATGCCGCTTCGCCCCCCGGTGCCGCTTCTCCCGGGACAAGTGTTGGGAGGTCGAGCCCGAGCTCGAGCACGTCGTCGGGGGTGCCCCCACCCATCTGGCGGCGTGCTTCTACCCGGTGGGGACGGGCGAGGAGCACGCTTCGGCGGCGTCGGAAGCCGCGGTGGCGGCCGGTGACGTCGTCCTCGGTGCCGAGATCGGGCCCGACGGGTCGATCCTGGCCGACCACGGGAGCCGCGCCCAGCGCCTCGAGCACCAACCGATCCTCCTCCAGGTCGAGAACCTCGTGAAGGAGTTCCCGGTCACCTCGGGGGCGCTGCTCCAGCGCCGGATCGGCAGTGTGAAAGCCGTCTCCGATGTGTCCTTCGCCATCCGCAAGGGCGAGACCTTCGGACTGGTCGGCGAGTCGGGTTGTGGCAAGACCACCATCGGACGACTCACCGTCGCCCTCGAGCGCGCCGACGCGGGCCGGATCATCTTCGACGGCGAGGACATCCGTCGCCTGAGGCCGAAGGCACTTCGCAACAAGCGGCGCGACATGCAGCTCATGTTCCAGGACCCCTACGCATCGCTCGACCCCCGGATGCGGGTGGGGACGATCCTGAGCGAGCCCTATGTCGTCCAGGGGATCGGGAATACCGCTGAGCGGCGCGAGAAGGTCCGGGCGCTCCTGAACGAGGTCGGGCTCAACCCGAAAGCGGCGGAGCTCTACCCCCATGAGTTCTCCGGTGGTCAGCGTCAGCGCATCGGTCTGGCCCGGGCGCTCGCCCTCGAGCCCCGACTCATCGTCGCCGACGAACCGGTCTCGGCTCTCGACGTGTCGATCCAGGCCCAGATCTTGAACCTCTTGAAGGAGCTCCAGGCCCGTCACGAGCTCAGCTACATCGTCATCAGCCACGACCTGGCCGTGGTGAAGTACGTGGCGGACACGATGGGGGTCATGTACCTCGGCAAACTCGTGGAGGTCGGGCCCGCCCAGCGCGTCTACGAGAACACCGTCCATCCCTATACGCGGGCCTTGATCGATGCCATCCCCGAACCCGACGTGGCTCGGGCCCGGACAAAGCCCAAGGGCCACATCCGAGGTGAGCTGCCCTCGGCGCTCAACCCGCCGTCGGGGTGCCGCTTCCGCACCCGCTGCCCCTTCGCCCAGGACATCTGCGCCCAGGAGGAGCCCCCCCTGCGGCCCTTCGCCACCGGCCACTTCGCGGCCTGTCACTTTCCGCTCCAGACCCCGTCGGACAGCGCTCCCGCCACGCGGGTGCCGACCGCAGTGGGCTAACGCAGTGGGCTGAGGACCCCCTCGTCACGCGTCGGGGTCGATCCGGCGCAGCTCCCCCGTCAACCGGGAAGACGGGTCAGCGACGCTGGAGACGAACCTCGAGCGCGTCGCGCAATGCGTCGCCCACGAAGTTGAACGCCACCACGACGAGCACGATGGCGGCACCCACGGGATAGATCTTCCACCAGTACCCGTTGCCGGCGTCGCTCACCACGGTGTTGAGCATCGATCCCCAGTCGGTCTGGGGGGCGGGGAGCCCGAGGCCGAGGAAACCCAGATACGAGATGAGCAAGATGGCGTCGGCCACCTGGAAGGTGGCGTTCACCACGATCGTGCCGACGGTGTTGGGGATGATGTGGCGGAGCACGATCCGGCTGCGCTTGCCCCCCATGACCTTCACGGCCTGGACGTACTCGCGCACGCGCAGCGTCAGGGTCTCACCTCTGATGAGCCGGGCCGGCACGAGCCAGGCGACGAGGGCGATGACCACGATGAGCAACAAGAGCGAGGTGTGGAAGATCACGGCCAGGACGATGACGAGGAAGAGCTGGGGGATCGAGAGGAGCACGTCGACGAACCGCATCATGAGGGCGTCGACCCAGCCGCCGAAGAAGCCCGACACCGCGCCGTAGACGACACCGAACAAGGTGGCGACGATGGCGGCCGCGAACCCGACGATGAGGGAGTTCTTCCCGCCGAACATGATCCGGCCGAGGACGTCGAACCCCGAGCTGTCGGTGCCGACGGGATGTCCTGCCCCGGGCCCGGTGTTCTGGGTGGAATTGAGCAACGCGTTCTGAGCGTTGACCTGGTTGGTGTGGTAGAAGAACGGCCCCACGAAACAGAACAGGACCATCCCCACGATCACCACCAGCCCGACCACGGCCAGTTTGTTCTCGATGAACACCGACACGATCTGACGGAACAGGCTGCCCGTCGAGACGGCCTCACCTCCCGCCGGTGTGGTGCCGTCGGGCCCCGACCCCGAGACGAGCGACTGACTCGGGGGGATGGTGGATCCGGGGATCGCCTCTTCGGTGGCGGCGCGGCTCGACCACGCCGAGCCCGACCTGTCGCGCTCTTTGTCAGTTGGCATAGCGGATCCTCGGGTCGACCGCCGCATAGAGGATGTCGGCGAGCAGTGAACCGGCGATGGTCGCCAGTGTGGCGAAGAACGTCGTCCCCAGCAGCAAGGGGATGTCGGTGTTGGTGATGGCCTGGTACGCCAGCAGGCCCATCCCCGGATAGTTGAACAGCGCCTCGGTCACGAGCGCTCCTCCCACGATGGCCGGGATCGACAGGCCGAGCAGCGTGATGATGGGGATCACGGCGTTGCGCAGCGCGTGGACGTACAGGACACGACGCGGTCCCGCCCCTTTGGCGCGCGCCGTCCTGACGTAGTCCTCGGTGAGGGTCTCCATCATCGAGGACCGCATGTACCGGCTGAACGAGGCGATGGTGAGGGCGGCCAGCGTGAAGACGGGGAGGACCAAACCGCGGGGATCGGACAGGATGGCGCCCACCGAGCTCCCCTGGGGTGCTTCGGAGGAGAACCAGTGGAGATCGAACGAGAAGTACAAGATGAGCAGGGCCCCGAGTAAGAAGACCGGCATGGCGTAGAAGACGAAGGACAGGCTCGTGAGCACGTAGTCGATCGGCTTGTTCCGCCGGACGACCTGCAAGATGCCCAGCGGCACCGCCACGACGACCGCCACGAGGGTTCCCAACCCCACCAGGACGAGGGTCTTCGGGAGTCGTGCCAGGATGACCTGGGTCACACCCTGGTTCCAGTGGTACGAGTAGCCGAGGTTGAAACTGGTCACGAGCCCCTTGATGTAGAGCCAGAACTGTTTGACCAGCGGTGCGTCGTAGTTGTTCAGATGATTGAACTGCTGGATCTGGAGCTTCGTGGCCCGAGGCCCGAGCGCGGCCCGGGCCGCCCCTCCGGGGATGATGTGGGCCAGGAGGAACACGATCAGCATCACCCCCAGGACGACCACGATCGACTGGAGGAACCGCCGGAAGATGAAGCCGATCACTGCGGTTCCCCCCGAAACGGCTCCGCCCCGACCTCGAGTACGAGACTCGGGATCGGGGCGGACCGTAACGACGCCTCGAACTTCACTGCGGCGAGGCTACTTCACGAAGTACCAGTTCTCGGGGTTGATGCTCCACAACGGGTCCTGGGGGAGCACGCCGTGGAGCTTGTTCTGGATCTCCGACATCGCCGTGACCGTGTTGGGCTGCCAGACGACGGGCAGCTGCTGGGCCAGGTAGTTCTCCCACTGGGTCAGCGACGCGTTGGTGTTGGTGGTCTTGAGGGTCAGCGAGTCGTTGGTGGGGTCGCTGTAGCTCCCGGAGTTCGAGCCCGCACCGGTCGAGAAGATCTCCTCACCGGTGGGGTAGTAGTCCGGGGCGTAGACCCAACCAGCTCCCCAGTTCTCGAGTTCCCAACTGCAGCTCGGCGACGGGGTGCACGCCGTGGCGTTGCCGATCACCGTGTCGAAGGACCCTTGGCTCAACGTGATGTTGAACCCGACCTGGGCCCACGACGACTTCTCGGTGTTCATGAGCTGGTCGATCGACGCGTTGCCGCTGGCGTACTGCAGGTTGAAGGCCAGCTTGGCACCGGCGGGGATGCCCTTCCCGCACTGCGCGGCCCCCGTGCCCGGGCTGGTGCAGGTGGTGGTGCCCGACGGGACCACCTTCCAGCCGTGGCTCGAGAGCAGGCTCTTGGCCTTGGACACGCTGTAGGGGTACGGGTTGTTCTTCTCGACCGCAGACGAGAAGGGGTTCGCCGGCGTCACCGGCACCGGCCCGTAGGTCGGCACCCCGTAGCCCTTGTCGATCTTGTTGATGTACAGCGGTTGGTCGACGAGGGTCTGGAAGGCCTGACGGATATAGAGCTGCTTCCAGATCGCCCCGGCGTTGCCCTCGTCCCCGGTGGAATTGAAGTTCTCCGGGAAGTAGTTGATCGACCAGGTGTACAGCGGGGCCAGCGTGAAGTCAGACAGCCGTGGGTTGTTGGCCGCCGGCACGAGCGGGTTCGTCGTCGCCTTGGTTACGTCCTGGAGAGGCAGGTACCCGAAGTTGATGTGCCCGCCCACCAAGGCGTTGAACTCGGCGTCGTCGGTGGTGAAGGGCAGCTCCGTGAACTTCGCCAGGGTCGGCTTGGGCGAGCCCGAGTACGTCGTGTTGGGGACGAAGCTGGCGTTGCCCGACGCGTCGAACGAGGACAGCTTCCAGGGGCCGTCCACGACCTGCCAGATCGGGTTGGTCGCGTACGTCGCCAGGGAGTTGTTGGTGGCGTGCGGGTTGGCCGGGTCATATCCCGACTGCTTCGACAAGAAGGTGTAGACGGCCGTGCACTTGGCATCGGCGGTGCCGTAGGCGGCCGCCGAGCATCCACCGGACCCCGCCGTTCCCCCCGTGCTGGTGATGTCCCAGGCGGCGGGCACTGGCGTGATCTGTGACAGCTGGTTGTAGGTGAACCAATACGGGTTCACCGACGCCTTGAGGGTGAACGTCAGCTGGGTGGAGCTGTCAACGGTGAGGCTCTTGATGTTGTCGGGGATGTACCCCGGTGCGTAGGCGGCCCAGTCGGTCTTGTTCGAGTGCATCATGTTCATCCAGAACATGACGTCCTGCGCGGTGACGGTCTCACCGTTGGACCATTTGTAGGGCTTCATCTTCACGACGACCGTCGTGTTGTTGTTGGAGTACACCGGCGATTCGGCCAGTGACAGGGAGGGATTGAGCGTGGGCTGTGCGCCGTTCCCGAACCAGTAGAGCGGTCGGTACATGAGGAACTGGAACTGGTTGATGTTGGCCACGCTGAAATAGGCGAGGCTCATGAAGGGGAAGATGTAGTTGGGCTGGGTGTTGGGAGCCTCGGCCCACGTGGCCGACCCTCCGGCGATCTTGGTTCCGCCGCCCCCGCCGCCCGCTGACGTCGGCGATGTCGTCGACGAGGAGGAACTGCACGCAGCCAGCAACAATGCCGCCACGATCACCGACAATGCGACCGTCACCAACCCACCGAGTCGTCGCATGTTCCCCTCGCTTTCCTTCATCCCGCCACCCACGTCGCGGGATATGACAGAAACGTTAACGATTCGCGACCATCCTCGCGCTGATGCAAGTTTTGTGGGCCGGGCGCCACGTTCTTGTGTGGCTCCAGTCACTTCTCCAGGTCGGCAGGGGTTTCGGGGGAGTCCCACACCGAGGGTCGGTACACTCGTCGGGTGCCCAGGGACGCAGCATCGGGGCGTCCGCGGAGACCCGACGGTCCCCGAAGCGGGCGCCCGACGTCAGATCGAAGCCGGAGAAGCGCGCCCCCGGGTCGGGCCGCGCCCGGTCGCAGCGCCGACCACACCGGGGCCGGGCGGCCCCGTCCGGCGAGTCGATCGCGCGACGAACGCCCAGGTAGAAGTGATGATCGGCCCGATCGAGGGGCCGCGCCTCGGAGTGCCGGCCGCGCCCGGACCGAGGGGGCCGGCCGGGGACCGAGGCCTGACAGCCGAGGCGGAGATCGCGCCGGCGCGCCTCGGGCCCGCCGTCCCGACGGCGATGCCCCCCGGACGGCTCGTCTTCGTCGCGTCGAGGTCGATCCTCGACGCACGCCGCGCCGCCGGGACGAGAGTGGGGGAAGGCCGGACCCGAGACCCCAGAGCTCGAGACCCCAGGGTCCAAGAGCCCAGAGCAGGGGTGGACCTCGGGCCGCCCCGACGCGCCAACGCGGTGACGACCGACCGCGCCCGGCGAGAGCAACCGAGAGACCACGCACCTCCGACTCCTCCCCGCCCCGGCCGCGTCCGGGGCGACCAACCGATAGCCGCAAGACCGAGAGCCGGAGAACAGAGAGGCGCCCGCCCCGGCCCGAGGGGGAGCGGCCCCGTGCCGCGCGTCCGACCGATCACAGACCCGCTGAGCGCAAGCCAACCGATCGCCGACCCGCTGAGCGCAAGCCGACCGATCGCCGACCGGCGGAACGGAAGCCAGCTGATCGCCGACCGGCGGCACCGCCGCTGCCCGGTGCAGGCCGGGGCTGGGGGAGTGTGGCCCGCAAGGGAGCCCGACTGCTGGGCGAGGACGGCGCCCACGGTCCGGACAACGAGCGCGAAGCGGCCCGGTCCGACCACGGGCACCCCCGCCCGCAGTGGACCGAGGAGGTCTGGATCTTCGACGGGGTGGCGACCGACGACTCCGATGGCGGCTCGAACCGGGGCCGGTCCCGCGGTGCGCGCAATCCGAGCCGCGTGGGCTCCACCGACCGACGCCCCCCACCGACGTCAGCCAAGTCCGACGAGGCCCTCCCCACCGAGGTCGTCGAAGAGATCACCGGCGCGGTGGGACGGGCCAAGGCCGGCAAGGTGGCCGACCGCCTGGCCGCGGCGGCGCGCGCCTATGAGCGCGACCGCTATCCCGAGGCGCTGCGGATCACGCGGGACCTCGTCGACCAGGTCCCCGAGTCCGCGGCAGCACGAGAATTGCACGGCCTCGTCTGTTACCGGCTCGGTCGATGGCGCGAGGCCGTCCGGCATCTCGACGCGTCGCGCAAGCTGTCGGGTGGCGACCCCAGTCAGGTGCCCGTCCTCATGGACTGCCATCGCGCCATGGGCCATCACCGTCGGGTCGAGGCCCTCTGGAAGGAATTGCGCGGCTTGTCACCGTCCGCGGACGTCCTCGTGGAAGGCCGGCTCGTCCTGGCCGAGGACCTGGCCGAGGTGGGGAAGCTCGACGAGGCCATCCTCGTGCTCGCCACCGCGGGAGGCGCCAGGAACCTCCGCAATCCCGGTGATCGTCACCTCCGGCAGTGGTACGTGCTGGCGGACCTCTACGAGCGGGCCGGCAACGTCCCACTGGCCCGGGAGCTCTTCGGCCGCGTGGCCACGGTGGACCCGGAACTGGCCGACGTGACCGAGCGCCTGGCGGCACTGGGCACGCCCCGGCGCCGACAACGACGGGGAGCCGCAGGCGGTCGTCGCTAGCATCGTCGCATGGCCCCGGCGACCGCTCCCACCGGTGGGTCGGGCTTCGTCGACCTCCGCAGCGACACCGTCACCCGGCCCACTCCCGAGATGCGTCGCGCCATGGCCGAGGCCGAGGTGGGCGACGACGGCTACGGGGACGACCCCACCGTCAACAAGCTCGAGGAGACCTACGCCCAGCGCGTGGGCAAGCCCGCGGCGATGTACGTCCCGTCGGGGACGATGGCGAACCAGGTGGCACTGCGCGTGCTCTGTCCTCCGGGGAGGTTGGCCATCGCCGGCCGCCGCCAACACGTCGTCATCTACGAGGCGGCTGCGGTGGCGGCCAACGCCGGGATCCAGATCCATCCCGTGGACGACACCGACGGGACCATCGCCGCGGCCGACATCACCTGGGCCATCGAGGCGGCGTCACACCATTACCCCGAGCCCGGGATCGTCTGCATCGAGCAGACCCACATGCCGTCGGGGGGAGTGCCCTGGAGCCTCGACGCCGTCGAGGCGGTCGTCGCCGCGGCGGGCGGCCTCCCCGTCCACATGGACGGCGCCCGGCTCTTCAACGCCGAGGTCGTCACCGGTGTCGACGCGGCCCGGTTCGCGGCGCCGGTGACCACGGTCATGTCGTGTCTCTCCAAGGGCCTCTGCGCGCCGGTGGGCTCGGTCCTGGCCGGCCCCGCCGACGTCATGGAGCAGGCGCGCGTCGAACGGCTCCGGCTCGGGGGCGCCATGCGCCAGGCCGGGGTGATCGCCGCCGCCGGGCTGGTGGCCCTGTCGACCATGGTGGACCGCCTGGCCGAGGACCACCTCCGCGCCCGGCGCCTCGCCCGGGCGGTGGCCGACCGGTGGCCCGAGGCGGGGTGCGACCCCGATTCGGTCCCGACCAACATGGTCATCTTCACCCACCGGTCCACCGATGCCGTGATCGACCACCTCCACGGCGAGGGCATCCTGGCCGGCACCATCGCGCCCGGTGTCCTGCGCCTCGTCACCCACCACGACGTGGACGACGCCGGTCTGGAACGGGCTGTCAAAGCGCTGGCGTCGGCCCCGTAGCCCCCGGACAGAAGAAGGAGGAGCGGTAGGCTCGACCCTGCATCCGCAGATTCTCCGACAGGAGGCGTCACCCGTGGCCACCAACATCGAGGCGCTGCTCGGCAAAGACGCCGAGAGCCTTCTCACCCACAGCTGCAAGGGGGTCACGGCCGACGAGCTGAACCTCCCGGGCCCGGACTACATCGACCGTGTCTTTCTCGACACCGACCGGCCCATCCCCGTGGTCCGCAGCCTGGCCACGCTGTACCAACACGGTCGACTGGGCGGGACCGGCTACCTGTCGATCCTCCCCGTGGACCAGGGCATCGAGCACTCCGGGGCAGCCAGCTTCGCCAAGAACCCCGCCTACTTCGATCCCGCCAATCTGGTGGAACTGGCTCTCGAGGCGGGGTCTTCGGGCATCGCCACCACCCTGGGCGGCCTCGGTGCCGTCGCCCGTCGCTACGCGCACCGGATCCCGTTCATCGTCAAGCTGAACCACAACGAGTTCCTCCACTATCCGAGCCAGTACGACCAAGTCATGTTCGGCACGGCCCGCCAAGCCGCCGATCTCGGTGCCGTAGGGGTGGGCGCCACCATCTACTTCGGCTCCGACGAGAGCGACCGCCAGATCCAGGAGGTCCGGGCCGCCTTCGCCGAGGCGCACGATCTCGGGATGTTCACGGTCTTGTGGTGCTACCTCCGCAATCCCGCCTTCAAGACCAACGAGGCCGACTACCACGTCGCCGCGGATCTCACCGGTCAGGCCAACCACATCGGCGTCACCATCGAGGCCGACCTCATCAAGCAGAAGCAGCCCGAGAACAACGGTGGCTACAACGCGCTCAAGTTCGGCAAGACCGACCCGCTCGTCTACGACCAGCTCACGACCGACCACCCCGTCGACCTCACCCGCTGGCAGGTCATCAACTGCTACGCGGGCCGGATCGGGCTCATCAACTCCGGGGGCGAGTCCAAAGGCGCCGACGACCTTGCCCAGGCCGTCCGTACCGCGGTCATCAACAAGCGAGCGGGCGGGACAGGACTGATCGTCGGCCGCAAGGCCTTCCAGCGACCCATGGCAGCCGGCGTCGAGCTCCTTCATGCCGTCCAGGACGTCTTCCTCGACGCCTCGGTCACAATCGCCTAGTACGCCCAGCAATTCGTCGGAAGAGCACTGTTCCTGCCCGAAACAGCGATGTGGGAGGGCAGAGTTCCCGAAGCAGGTCGGTGACGGCGGTATGCTCGTCGTGAAGGGTCGGTGCTCGCGCGCCCCGCACCACGTTGACGGTTCGGGGGCGGCCGATCCCTAGACAGGGGGCCCCAGGTGTCGACCGCGACGCGTCACCAGACCACCGAGCTCGACAGGGTGGTGATCCGGTTCGCCGGCGACTCCGGCGACGGGATGCAGTTGACGGGCACCCAATTCACCTCGGTCAGCTCGATGTTCGGGAACGACACGGCCACGCTTCCTGACTTCCCGGCGGAGATCCGGGCGCCCGCCGGCACCCTGGCCGGCGTGTCGGCCTTCCAGGTCCACATCTCGGACCACGACATCCTCACGCCCGGCGACCAACCGAGCGTGCTCGTGGCCATGAACCCCGCCGCCCTCAAGACCAACGTGGGGGCGGTGGCCCCCGGCGGCACGGTCATCGTGAACGTCGACGCCTTCGACGAGCGCGCCTTCGAGAAGGCGAACTACACCTCGAATCCCCTCACCGACGGCAGCCTGGTCGGCTACAAGGTGTACGAGGTCCCCATGACCTCGCTCACGATGGAGGTCGCCAAGGCGGCCGGGGTGAAGCCCCGCGACGCCGAGCGGTCCAAGAACTTCTTCGCTCTCGGCCTCGTCAGCTGGCTCTACAGCCGGCCCGTCGACGGCACCCTGGGCTGGATCGAGAAGCGCTTCGCCTCCACCCCGTTGGTGCTCGACGCCAACACCCGGGCCTTCAAGGCGGGCTACAACTTCGGCGAGACGGCCGAGCTGTTCGAGGTCAACTACCAGGTCCGTCCCGCCGCCCTCGAGCCCGGCGTCTACACCAACATCACGGGCAACACCGCTCTGGCGTGGGGGCTCATCGCGGCCGCCCACCAGGCCAACCTCCCCTTGTTCTTGGGGTCCTACCCGATCACCCCGGCGTCGGACATCCTCCACGAGCTGTCGAAGCACAAGCACTTCGGGGTTCGGACCGTGCAGGCCGAGGACGAGATCGCCGGTGTCGGCGCCGCCATCGGCGCGGCGTTCGGAGGCTCGCTGGGCGTCACCACCACGAGCGGTCCCGGGGCGGACCTCAAGTCGGAGTCGGTGGGCATGGCCGTCAGCCTCGAGCTCCCGTTGCTCGTGATCAACATCCAGCGGGGCGGCCCCTCCACGGGCCTGCCCACCAAGACAGAGCAGTCCGACCTCCTCCATGCCATGTACAGCCGCCACGGTGAGGCGCCGGTGCCCATCGTGGCGCCCATGACGCCGTCGCACTGCTTCGAGGTCGCCATCGAGGCGGCCCGCATCGCGGTGAAGTACCGGACGCCGGTGATCGTGCTCTCCGACGGATACCTGGCCAACGGGGCCGAGCCGTGGCGGCTGCCCGACCCCGCCACCCTGCCCGACCTGCGCGTGGAATTCGCCACCGAGACCAACCACACCGAGGAGGACGGCACCCCCGCCTTCTGGCCCTATGTCCGCGACGAAGAGACGTTGGCGCGACCGTGGGCGGTGCCCGGCACGCCGGGCCTCGAGCACCGGATCGGTGCCCTCGAGAAGGAGGACGGGTCGGGCAACGTGTCGTATGACCCCGTGAACCACGAGCGCATGGTCCATCTCCGGGCCGCCAAGGTGGCCGGCATCGCCAAGGACATCGCGCTCCTCGAGGTCGACGACCTCGGCGGCATCGGCGCCGCCCCCGTGCTCGTGCTCGGTTGGGGGTCCACCTTCGGGGCCATCGCGGCCGGCGTCCGGCGCGTCCGGGCCCGTGGGCTGTCGGTCGCCCATGCCCATCTGGTCCACCTCAATCCCTTCCCGTCCAACCTGGGCGAGGTGCTCGGTGCCTACGACAAGGTGCTCGTCCCCGAGGCCAACCTGGGCCAGCTGGCCAAGATGGTCCGCGCCGACTTCCTCGTCGACGCCCGGACGCTCAGCAAGGTCCAGGGCGTCCCCTTCCGAGCCGCGGAGATCGAGGAGGTCGTGCTCGAGATGCTCGGGGCGACGTCGGGCACCACCATCGACGAAGAGGACGTGGCCAGCTGATGACCGACACCCAGATCCCGGTCACGACCCGCAAGGACTGGACTTCGGACCAGGAGGTCCGTTGGTGCCCGGGATGCGGCGACTACTCGATCCTGGCCGCATTGCAGATGCTCATGCCCGACCTCGGGGTGCGGCGCGAGAACACGGTGTTCGTGTCGGGCATCGGCTGCGCGGCGCGCCTGCCCTACTACATGAACACCTACGGGATGCACTCGATCCACGGGCGCGCCCCCGCCATCGCCACCGGGTTGGCGGTCTCCCGGCCCGACCTCGACGTCTGGGTCATCACCGGTGACGGCGACTCCTTGTCGATCGGCGGGAACCACCTCATCCACGCCCTGCGCCGCAACGTCAAGATCACGATCCTTCTGTTCAACAACCAGATCTACGGGCTGACCAAGGGCCAGTACTCGCCCACCTCGGAACAGGGCAAGGTCACCAAGTCCACCCCGTTCGGCTCCCTCGACACTCCCTTCAACCCCGTCAGCCTGGCGCTGGGTGCCGAGGCCAGCTTCGTGGCGCGCACCCATGACATGGACCGAAAGCACATGCAGGAGATGTTCCGCCGAGCCCATGACCACAACGGCGCCGCCTTCGTCGAGATCTACCAGAACTGCAACGTCTTCAACGACGGCGCCTTCGAGAAGATCACGAGCAAGGACGCCCGCGCCGACAACCTCATCCCGCTCGTCCACGGTGAGCCCATCCGGTTCGGCGCCGAGCTGGAGCACGGGGTGGTCATGGAGCCCGACGGTCGCCTGCGCATCGCCGAGGTCGCCGACGTCGGTGAGGACGCCCTGCTCGTCCACGACGAACGCCGCGACGAGCCGGGCCTCGCCTTCCAGTTGAGCCGCCTGGCCCGGGGTCCCTACGAGCCCACGCCCATCGGGATCTTCCGGGCCGTGGAGCGCCCTGAGTACGGCGCGGCCATGACCAAGCAGCTGCTCGAGGCCAACGAGCGCCGGGGGCCCGGCGATCTCACCAGCCTGCTGGCCTCGGGCGGGACCTGGACCGTCGAGGCCTGAGCCCGGCAGCCCCTGTCCTGCCCCGGGGCAGAAACCGGCCGGCAGCAGGGCCGCTAAAGCACCAATCCAGCACGAATCCAGCACCGATACAGGGCCGAGGTCCTATGCGGGCCCTCTCAACCGCGCCCGGCGCGGCGCCGATACCTGGTGGGGCACACCGAGCCATCCTGTGGCGGGATGGGGCTCGGGAGCCCTCAGGGGGGGTACAGGAACAGGGCGCCCGCGGCGCAGTTCGCAGCCCGTCTCGCTGCGACGAAGGGGGCGCGCCGCGGCGCCCGTGTTCCTCAGCTCACACCGGCCGACCCCGGGGCGCGTTCAGGTCTCGACGGTGCGGAACACCATCCCGGTACGGGGCTTCGGATAGAAGTACGTGCTCTTGGGTGGCATCCGTCGTCGGGCGTGCGCCCAGTCCGAGATCTGCTCCACCGTGACGGGCCGGAGCAAGAGGGCCGCGTCGGCACTCCCCTCCGTGACCGCGGCGACCGCGGCGTGCCAGTCGTGGACATAGGTCACCACGGCGTCGGGCATGGCGTCGGTGGCCAGTGCCACCAGGCTCGAGTCGAGGTCCGACCCCGCCTCGGCGTAGGTCTGCTCGCGCGGTGTCAGCAACCACACACCGCGCCCGGTGACGAGGGCCAGAGCCCCGGACCCGGCCACGGAGTCGACGAGATGGTGGTCGCCAGGACCGGCATGGACGATGTCGAACCACCGGCCGAACAATTCCGCCAGGTCGACCTCGGGACCGAGGTTGGAGATGGTCCGGTGGATGGGACCGACCGACAGCTGGCCCTCGGACAGCTCCACGACCAGCGCCATGACCAGGTCGTGGTCCCCGGGGGCCCCGCCGAGCTCGGCCCGTCGTTCGGCCTGATAGGCGAGCGCGGTCTCATAGCGGTGGTGGCCGTCCGCGATCACCACCGGCGCGGCCTCGACGGCGCGGGTGATCTTTTCGATGACACCGGGCTCGTCGAGGACCCACAGCGCGTGGGCGACCCCGTCGTCGTCGACGGCCTCGGCGTGGGGCGGCCCTTCGGGCTCGTAGGCGGCCGCCAGCCCGCGCGACAGCGACAGGCCCCAGATGGGGGAGAGGTTGGCCCGACACGCCCGCAACAGGTCGAGGCGATCGCTCTTGTCCTTCGGGATGGTCTGCTCGTGGGGCAGGATGTCGCCTCCGGGAGCCTCGCAGCCGAGCGCTCCGATGACCCCGGTGGTGGACCGGCCGCCGGGCACCGTCATCCGGTAGGCGTAGAAGGCGGGCCCGGCCTCGGGCGCGAGGACTCCGTCTTCTCGCCAGGTGGCGAAGATCTGTGCCGCCGAGCGGTACTTGTCCAGCCCCGTGCGGGTGTCTTGGACCGGGAGCTCCACGTGGATGGCATTGGCCCGGTGCCGGGCCGCCAGCACGGCGCGCTCGTCGGGCCCCACCACGTCGTAGGGAGGGGCGATGACCTTGTCGAGGGGGACGGACCTGTCGTAGCGCAGGCCGGGGAAGGGCCGGAAGCGGGGCATCGGCCTTGCGTAGCACACCGGCGTGAGGCCGGGGGACGACCGGCGTGCCTCGTAGACTGCATGCCGTGACCGCACCGCCCGAGGACGTCGAGGTCGGGGTCGACCGCATCCTCACGGTGCCCAACGTCATCACCCTCGTCCGCCTGGCGTGCGTGCCCGTCTTCGTGTGGTTGCTCTTCGGCGCGCACCACCAGACCGCTTCGGCGGGGCTGCTGGCCGTCCTGGGCGCGACGGACTGGGTCGACGGTTTCGTCGCCCGGCGCTGGCACCAGGTGTCCACACTGGGCAAGGTGCTCGACCCCACCGCGGATCGGGTCCTGGTGGGGACGGCGGTGATCTCGGTGATCGTGGTCGGCGCGGTGCCGCTGTGGTTCGGTCTGCTCACGGTGGTGCGCGAGGTCCTCGTGTCCGCAGCGGTGGTGCTGCTCGCCGCCCTCGGCGCCCAGAGGATCGACGTCTTGTGGGTGGGCAAGGCCGGGACCTTCGGGCTCATGTGCGCCTATCCCACCTTCCTGCTGGCGCACGGCCATGCCGGCTGGCAACACCCCGTCGAGATCGTGGCATGGCTCAGCGCAGTCCCCGCCCTGACCTTGGCGTGGATCGCGGCCGCGGCGTACGTCCCGCTGTCGCGACGCGCGCTGGCCCGAGGTCGCGCGAATCGGATGGCGGCGGGGTAGGGTCGCCCCGGTGCTCGCATGAACATGGTGCTCGCATGAACATGGTGCTCGCATGAACATGGTGCTCGCATGAAGGCGGTGATCATGGCGGGCGGTGAGGGAACGCGCCTTCGTCCGCTCACCTCCAACCAACCCAAGCCCATGCTCCCCATGGCCAACCGGCCCATGATGGAGCACGTCGTCAACCTGCTGCGCCAGCACGGCTTCGAGGACATCGTCGTCACCGTGGCGTTCATGGCCAATGCCATTCGCAGCTACTTCGGTGACGGGTCCGAGTTCGGCGTCCGGATGGTCTACGCCACCGAAGAGACGCCGCTGGGCACGGCGGGCTCGGTCCGCAACGCCCGCGACGAGCTCGACGAGCGCTTCGTCGTGATCTCCGGCGACGTCCTCACCGACATCGACCTCACCTCACTCGTCGCCCACCACGCGTCGAAGGGGGCGCTGGCCACGATCGCGCTCAAGGCGGTGGACAACCCGCTCGAGTTCGGGATCGTCATCACCCGCGACGACGGGTCGATCGAGCGGTTCTTGGAGAAGCCCACCTGGGGCCAGGTCTTCAGCGACACCATCAACACGGGCATCTACGTGCTCGAGCCCGAGATCTTCGACTTCATCCCCGAGGGCCGGGCCGTGGACTTCTCCGAGGAGGTCTTCCCGAAGGTCCTCGAGGCCGAGAAGCCCCTGTTCGGCTACGTGGCGGGGGGCTACTGGGAGGACGTGGGCACACTCGAGGCCTACCTCCGGGCCCACCAGGACATCCTCGACGAGAACGTGGCGGTCCAGGTGAGCGGCTTCTCCCTGCGGCCCGGCGTGTGGCTCGGCAAGGGGGCCGAGCTCGACCCCTCCGCCGAGGTCCGGGGCCCGGTCATCATCGGCGACAACTGCCACATCGGGGCGAGCGGTGTGCTCGGCTCGTACTGCGTGATCGGCGCCAACGCCCGCATCGGGGACAACGCTTCGCTCGAACGCACCGTCATCCACGACAACGCCTTCTTGGGCGCGGGTGTCCGTCTCGACGGTTGTGTGCTCGGCCGGTCCTGTGACCTGCGTCAGGGCGTGCGATGCGAGGAGGGGGTGGTCCTCGGCGACGAGTCGTTCGTGGGGGCCCATGCCGTGATCAAGTCCGGCGTCAAGGTGTACCCGTTCAAGACGGTGGAGGCCGGCGCCACGGTCAACACCTCGATCGTGTGGGAGTCACGAGGGCCGCGGAGCCTGTTCGGGCGGCTCGGCATCACCGGACTCGCCAACGTCGACATCAGCCCGGAGCTGGTCATGCGCCTGTCGATGGCCTGGGCGAGCACGCTCGAGAAGGGCAGCACCATCACCGCCTCGCGTGACACCTCCCGGGCTGCTCGCGTGCTCAAGCGGGCCATGATCGTGGGATGTAACGCCGCGGGCGTGAACGTGGAGGACCTCGAGGTGGCCACGGTGCCCGTGACCCGCTTCCAGGTGCGTTCGGGGCGGAGTCTGGGCGGCATCACCGTCCGCCTCTTCGAGCAGGACACCCAGTCGGTCATGATCCGCTTCTTCGACCAGGACGGCATCGACATCGCCGAGCCCGGACAACGCAAGATCGAGCGGCTGTACCACCGTGAGGAGTTCCGACGGGCCCTCGCGTCGGAGATCGGTGACATCGGCTACGCGCCACGCGCACTGGAGCTCTACACGGCCGCGCTCAGCGACACCGTCGATGTCGACGCCATCGCCCGGGCCGGGTTCAAGATGGTCCTCGACTACTCCTTCGGGACCGCCAGCTTCGTGATGCCCAACGTGCTCGCCAAGCTGGGCGCCGAGGTCCTGGTGGTGAACCCCTACGCCGCCACCGCGGCGGTCATGGCCAGTGACCCCCGGGCCGCGGCCGGGCACGTGGCCGACCTGGTGCGGGCCTCGGGGGCGCACCTGGGAGCGGTGATCGACCCCGGCGGGGAGAACCTCACCCTGGTCGACGACGAGGGCAAGGTCTTCACCGACAACCAGACCCTCTTGCTGCTCTTGGACCTGGTGGTGTCCAGGGTCCGCCACGCCAAAGTGGCGCTCCCGGTGTCGACGCCGATGGCGGCCGAGCACATCTGCGCCGAGGCCGGCGCCGAGATCATGTGGACCAAGCTCTCGGCCACCCACCTCATGGAGGTGGCGAGCACCGGCGGCGTCACCTTTGCCGCCAGTCAGATGGGGGGCTACATCTTCCCCCGCTTCCTGCCCGCCTTCGACGGCGTGGCGACGCTCGTCCATCTGCTCGGGATGTTGGCGCGCACCGACGAGCGCCTGTCGAAACTGGCGAGCCGGCTGCCTCCCATCCACATCGTCCACGAGGAGATCGTCACGCCGTGGGAGCAGAAGGGCACCGTGATGCGCACCACCGTGGAGCGGGCCCAGGGTCGAGACGTCGTCCTCGTCGACGGCGTCAAGCTCCCCGAGCCCGACGGATGGACCTTGGTGGTGCCCGACCCCGAGGAGCCGGTCACCCACGTGTGGGCGGAGGCGCCCAGTGAGGCCGAGGCGCGCGCGCGAGCCCAGGAGCAAGCCATCCGCATCCGCCAGATGATGCAGTGACGCCCGGCTGAGTCGTCGCGTCCCGGGCACCCGGAAGCCCTTTCCGGTATCGTCCCGCCCATGCAGGTGCCCGACGACCGCCGGTACAGCACCGACCACGAGTGGGCACGGTTGGCTGACGGCAAGGTCCAAGTCGGCATCACCGATTACGCCCAAGACGCGCTCGGTGACGTCGTGTACGTGGACCTGCCCGCGGTGGGCGCCCGGGTCGAGCTCGGAGGCGTGCTCGGCGAGGTCGAGTCGACGAAATCAGTGTCGGAGATCTACGCGCCCGTGGCCGGAGAGGTCGTCGCGGTGAACGCGGCGCTGGCGGACTCTCCCGAACTGCTCAACACCGACCCCTACGGAGCCGGGTGGATCAGCGAGATCGTCCCCACCGACGTCGGCGCGCTCGACGCACTCCTGGACGCAGCGCACTACACCGCGCTGATCTCCGAGTAGTTCGACGTCGGGCGGACGTGGGGGACGGGCTAGCGTGGACCGCGTGTTCTGCAACAACTGCGGTCATCGCAACCCCGGTGATGCCAATTTCTGCTCGTCGTGTGGGTCGGTGCTCGGTGCGCCGTCGTCGGACACCACGGTGGTCCTGCACCCTGTCGATGCCCAGGGCGAGGCGGGTGACGAGGAGCTCAGTGTGACGCTTCCGG
>JADGOL010000096.1 GCA_017882995.1 Acidimicrobiales bacterium
AGAGCACTCCCCAACCGGCGCGCCGGGCCCGCCAGCACAGGTCGGTGTCCTCGGCGTACATGAAGTACGACTCGTCGAACCCGTGCAGTTCTTCGAGGGCACGCCGGCGGGCGAGGAAGCAGGCCCCCGACACCCAGTCGACGTCGGTGACCTCCTCGGCGTCGACGTACCCCAGGCGGTACCGGCGCGTGAAGGGGTTGGTGGGGACGAGATCACCGAGCATCGCGTGGCCGGCCGCGTCGATGAGAGAGGGGAACCGGCGAGCCGACGGATAGCGCGTGCCGTCGAACTCGAGGATCCGAGGCCCGACGATGGCGAGGGTGGGGTCGGCCCCGAGCACCTCGACGAGCGTCGCCAGCGCGCCGCGGTGGACGACCACGTCGGGGTTGGACACGAGCACGAACTCCGAGCCACTCACGTCGATGCCGCGGTTGGCAGCGGCCCCGTACCCGAGATTGGTCCCGGTCTGGACCAATCGGACCGCACCGTCGGCCACCACGAGCGCCTCGGTGGACCCGTCCGACGACGCGTTGTCGACGACGACCACTTCTGCGATCCCCTCGGCGCGCAGTGTCTTCACGCATTCGACCAAGGCCTCGCCCGCCTCGTGGTTCACCACCACCGCGCAGACCCGGTCGGCGATCGACGACCGTTTCTCCGGCTCTGAGAGCGAGTTCTCCGGCTCTGAGAACGAGTTCTCCGGGGTCGGGAGCGACACCTCAGGTGCGGATGCGGCCGGTCCCGGGGTCCTCGGTCGCGCCACGTGCCGTCAGATGTGGCGGACGAATCGGTAGCGGACCAGCGCCGTGAGGGCACGAACCCCGTCGCGCCATTCGAACTTGGTCCCTTCCGACGCGTCGCGTCCGGTGTAGGAGACCGGCACCTCGTAGATCCGGAAGCCGCGGCGCAGGACCTTGGCGGTGATCTCGGGCTCGAAGTCGAATCCGTCGGACTCGATGGTGATGGCGTCGAGCACGGTGCGGTCGAACAGCTTGTAACACGTCTGCATATCCGACAGCGTCGAGCGGTAGAGCACGTTGGCGGTGAGGGTGAGGAGCCGGTTCCCGAGCCATTGGGTGGGCCGCATGGCCCGCCCCGGGCCGGTGAAGCGGCTGCCGTAGACGACTTGGGCCTTTCCCTTCATGACCGGCTCGAGCAGCTTCGGCCAGTCATCGGGGTCGTACTCGAGGTCTCCGTCCTGGATGAGCACCAGCTGGCCGCGTGCGGTCTTGACCCCGGTCCGAACCGCCGCGCCCTTGCCCTGGTTGGTGGCGTGGGTGACGATGCGCACCGTCGAGTCCTGCAACGCCGACAGCACCTTGCCGGTCCCGTCGGTCGACCCGTCGTCGACCACGACGACCTCGAGGTTCATGGGGAGGTCCACGGCGCGGATGCGACGCAGGATCTCGGCGATGGTGTTGCGCTCGTTGAACACCGGCACGATGACCGACAGCGTCCGGTACCTGTCCTCGGCCGCGGCCGCCAGGTCCCCGACAGCGCCGTCGGCAAGGGCGGGGTTCCCGACGGCGGGGTTACCGACGGCGTAGAGATCCGGCTTGGTCAATTCGGCCCCGTGCACATCCTCCATCATGGCCGACCCCCGGCTCCTTGCGGGGTGCCGGAGGTGAAGAATTCGGCCGTCCGGCGCAGGCCCTCCTCCAGGGCCACGACGGGCTCCCATCCCAGCTCACGGCGGGCCAAGGCGATGTCGGGGCGCCGACGGGTGGGGTCGTCGGTAGGGAGGGGCTCGTAGACGATCTCCGAGGCCGACCCGGTCAGGCCCAGCACGGCGTGGGCGAGCTCGAGGATGGTCAGCTCGTTGGGGTTCCCGATGTTGACCGGACCCGTGAGCGTCGAGTCGACCAGGGCCAGGATCCCCGCCACCTCGTCCTCGACGAAGCACAGGCTCCGGGTCTGGGACCCGTCGCCGTACACGGTGAGGGGACGCCCCTCGAGGGCCTGGACGAGAAAGTTCGAGACCACGCGCCCGTCACCGGGGCGCAGTCTCGGGCCGTAGGTGTTGAAGATCCGGACGATGCCGACGTCGAGGCCCTTGGCCCGATGCGTCGCCATCGTCAGCGCCTCGGCGAATCGCTTGGCCTCGTCGTAGACGCTGCGGGGCCCGACGGGGTTGACGTTTCCCCAGTACGACTCGGGCTGGGGGTGGACGACAGGGTCGCCGTAGACCTCACTGGTCGACGCCAGGATGAAGCGCGCCTCGTGGGCAGAGGCGAGCGCCAGGGCATGGCGGGTCCCCTCGCTCCCCACCGCCAGGGTCTCGAGTGGTCGGGCCAGATAGTCGGGAGGTGATGCGGGGCTGGCGAAGTGCAGCACGGCGTCGACATCGCCGTCGACGGCGAGCCCTTCGCTCACGTCGGCCACCACGAGCTCGAAGCCACTGTCGGCGCGGAGCGAGCTCAGGTTGTCGGCCGCCCCGGTGGAGAGGTCGTCCACCGCCACGACGCGGTCGCCCCTGGCCACAAGGGCCTCACAGAGATGTGAGCCGATGAACCCCGCGCCTCCCGTGACGACGACACGCCGCCCGTCCGGGGCGCGGCGAGGCGTCACGGACGGCCCATGGCCACGTAGGTGAAGCCGATACGCCGCATGGCGGCGGGATCGAGAAGGTTGCGGGCGTCGATCACGTTGGGCTCGGCGAGCAGGTCGCGCACCTTGGTGAAGTCGAGCCAGCGCAGCTCTTCCCACTCGGTGAGCACGACGGCGCACGCCGCGCCCTCGCACACCGCGTAGGCGTCGGGGAGGATCTCGACGCCGGTGGGGAATTCCGGGACGGGCCCCGGCACGGTCGGGTCGAAGGCGCGCACGGTGGCGCCCTCGGTGACGAGGCGGCGGACGATCTCCACCGCGGGCGAGTCGCGGCGGTCGTCGGTGAGGGCCTTGAAGGTGAGCCCCCAGGCCGCGATCACCGCACCTTCGAGCGAGCCGCCTACGGCGGCGCGGATCTTCGTCGTCACCGACGCCAGCTGGGCCTCGTTGGTCTCGATGGCGCCGCGCAACAACGAGAAGTCGTAGCCCGACTGTTCCCCGATGTAGATCAGGGCCCGCGTGTCCTTGGGAAGACACGAGCCCCCCCAGCCCGGGCCGGGGTGGAGGTAGTCGAAGCCGATGCGGTGGTCATAGGCCATGCCCAGCAACACGTCGCGCACATCGGCGCCGACCGCCTCGCACAGGTTCGACACGGCGTTCACGAAGC
>JADGOL010000097.1 GCA_017882995.1 Acidimicrobiales bacterium
TTCTGGGCGTTCCAGGTGGACTCGCCGTGGCGGATCAGAACCAGGTCAGGCACACCGTCGAGCGTAGTCAGGCCGCCATACGTCGACGGAGAGTCTCGACCCCTTCGCCCTTGAGCTCGTCGAGCACCTCCCGACGCCCGGTGCACACCAGCAGGATCGCCTCGCCCGAGCCCATCACCTCGGGGCCGTCGCCGTGTGACCACCCGAGGTCGTCGGCGACCAGGCGCAGTCCGGCCGTGCGCTGCTTCGCCTTCACGAACCCGCCCAGGCCCGGCGCCACGTCGAGGGCGGCCCGCAGCCGGTCCTCGGGCATGGACCGGGGCATGGATAGGGGCCGGCGGATGTCCTGGTGATGGACGAGGTGGTCCACCAGACCTTCTTGGGGCTTGATGAAGCGGGTGATGCCCTTGCGGATGTTCTGGCGGTGGATGGAATCGAAGACAGCCAGGATCTCGGCGGGCGAGTGCGAAGAGCCGTAGTCGATCGACCCCTGGAGCGACGCCTTGTCGACATTGAACCCGGCACGGCCGATCTTGGCCACCATCGACGGCATGGGCGTGGTGTAGCCGAGGCACATGTGGCTGATCACGTCGCGGACGCGCCATCCGCCGCACAGCGAGGCGTGGTTCCACTGGTCGTCGGACAGGCCGTGGGCGAGATCGCTGATGGAAGCCATCTCTTCGAGTCGGAGTTTGTCGTAGTCGGGCATGACCCTGGTTCGCCGCCCGGACGCGTCACGGATCAGTGCCGGGCGCCACACCTCTGGCGCGAAGGCGACTGCCTCTCCCGGGTCGGACGGCGGGGCGCTGGAACCGGGAAGGCGCCAACGCCCCGCCGCACCCCCCGGTGGACGACCGTGTCAGGAAAAGGGATTGGGAATCCCCGAAGCCGCCTGACGTCACGGTACGACCGGCGGTGTCAGGGGCCAAGCGGGTCTCCACCTGGGTGAGCAGGTGTTTTCACCTGGATCGGCCGTCCTCCCAGCATTCGGGAATTCGGGGGAAGAAGTTGATAGATAGCGACTCAAGATCGCTATACTTATGACAGTCAAGTAAGAGCAGAAGACAGAAATTCCCTGGTGAGAGCCACCGGGGCCGCAGAGTACACGGAGGCAAACGCAATGCCCAAGGCCGTCGGAATCGACCTCGGCACCACCAACTCGGTCGTGAGCGTCTTGGAGGCCGGTGAGCCGGTCGTCATCCCCAACGCCGAAGGCGGCCGGACCACGCCGTCTGTGGTCGGGTTCTCGAAGTCGGGCGAGGTCCTCGTGGGCGAGGTCGCCAAGCGCCAGGCCATCACCAACCCCGACCGCACCATCCGCTCGGTCAAGCGCCACATGGGCACCTCGTGGTCCGTCGACATCGACGGCAAGAAGTACAACGCCCAGGAGATCTCGGCCCGCATCCTCCAGAAGCTCAAGAGAGACGCGGAGTCCTACCTCGGCGACACCGTCAACCAGGCCGTCATCACCGTCCCCGCCTACTTCGACGACGCCCAGCGCACCGCCACCAAGGAGGCGGGCCAGATCGCGGGCCTCGAGGTACTGCGCATCATCAACGAGCCCACGGCGGCGGCCCTCGCCTACGGGTTGGACAAGGAGAACAAGGAACAGACCGTCCTCGTGTTCGACCTCGGAGGCGGGACCTTCGACGTGTCGATCCTCGAGATCGGCGAGGGCGTCTTCGAGGTGAAGTCCACCTCGGGCAACACCCATCTCGGTGGTGACGACTGGGACCAGCGCGTCATCGACTGGCTGGTCACCGAGTTCAAGAACACCGAGGGAGTGGACCTGTCGGTCGACAAGATGGCCCTCCAGCGGCTGAAGGAAGCGGGGGAGAAGGCCAAGATCGAGTTGTCCTCGGTGCAGGAGACCCAGATCAACCTGCCCTTCATCACCGCCACCGCGGAGGGTCCCAAGCACCTCGACCTCAAGCTCACCCGGGCAAAGTTCAACGAGATCACCGCCGATCTCGTCGACGCCTGCAAGGGCCCGTTCGAACAGGCCATCTCCGACGCCGGGCTCTCGAAGTCCGACATCCACCACGTCGTGATGGTCGGAGGCTCGACGCGCATGCCGTCGATCCAGGATCTCGTGCAGGGCCTCACGGGCAAGGAGCCCCACAAGGGTGTGAACCCCGACGAGGTCGTCGCCATCGGCGCCGCGGTCCAGGCCGGTGTGCTCAAGGGCGAGGTCAAAGACGTCCTGCTGCTCGACGTCACCCCGCTGTCGCTCGGCATCGAGACCAAGGGCAGCGTCATGCACCGGCTCATCGAGCGCAACACCACCATCCCCACCAAGCGCTCCGAGGTGTTCACGACGGCCGAGGACAACCAGCCGTCGGTGGAGATCCACGTGCTCCAAGGTGAGCGCGAGATGGCCATGTACAACAAGACCCTCGGCAAATTCCAGCTCGTGGACCTGCCCCCGGCGCCGCGCGGCATCCCGCAGATCGAGGTCACCTTCGACATCGACGCCAACGGCATCGTGCACGTGTCCGCCCGGGACACCGCCACGGGCAAGGAGCAGTCGATGACCATCACCGGTGAGTCGTCGCTCGCCAAGGACGAGATCGACCGCATGGTGCGCGACGCGGAGGCTCATGCCGAGGACGACAAGCGCCGGCGCGAGGAGGCGGAGATCCGCAACAACGCCGACACGCTCGTCTACCAGACCGACAAGGTCCTGCGCGAGCAGGGCGAGAAGTTCGAGGGCGACGAGAAGGACAAGGTCGAGAGTGCGCTCAAGGCCGTGAAGGACGCGCTGGCCGGCTCCGACGTGGAGAAGATCAAGGACTCCACCGAGGCGCTCGTCAACGCCAGCCACACCTTCACCCAACGCCTCTACGAGCAGGCCTCGCAGTCCGGTGGCGCGGCGTCCGCATCGGGCGGCGCGCCCGGTGGTGACGACGGGCCCGCTCCCTCCGATGACGAGGTGGTGGACGCCGAGATCGTCGACGAGCAAGGGGCATGACCCCGTCGTCGGGACCCCCAGGTCCGTCCGGTCCGTCGGGCGGTTCCCGGGGCGCGGTGCCACCGCGCCCCGGAAACCCCGGCGCGCCCCGCACCGAGACCACCGTCGACCCCCGGGTCGAGCCCGTCGTCGACGACGCCGTGCTCGATGAGGACATCGACGCACTCCCCGAGGCGCCCAACGACAGCGTCGTCGACGACCTCGACGACCTGCTGTTCACGGCGAGGCGCGAACGCGACGAGTACCTCGACCTGTCGCGGCGCGTCCAGGCCGACTTCGAGAATTACAAGAAGCGCATGATCCGCCAGCAGACCGACAACCTCGAGCGCGCTGCGGAAGACCTCGTCACCAAGGTGCTGCCTGTCCTCGACGCCTTCGACCTGGCGCGCGCCCATCTCGGCGCCGGCGACGATCTCTCGGACGAGGGCAAGGCGCTCGTGGCCGGGTCGACACTGTTGGCCGACACGTTGAATCGAGAAGGATTGGAGCGCCTCGGCGTGGCCGGTGAGCCCTTCGACCCCACCACCCACGAGGCGGTGGACCACGCCCCGGCCGCTTCGAGCGCCGAGGGCGACGAAGCGGCGCCGGCCGGCCCGGTCGTCGACGAGGTGCTGCGGGCCGGTTACCGGTGGAAGGGACGGGTGATCCGCCCGGCCATGGTGCGGGTGCGGGGGTAATGGTCGCCCAGCGCGAGTGGTTGGAGAAGGACTACTACCAGGTCCTGGGCGTCGCCTCGACGGCCACGGACAA
>JADGOL010000006.1 GCA_017882995.1 Acidimicrobiales bacterium
AGTCCCCGGAACTCGGCAGCTCCCTTGACCGCCTTTCCGGTCACTCCCGCCTCGGCCGCGTGCTCGAGCGCGTCGACGAACGAGCACTGGTTGTCACGGGCCCATCGCGCCAGGCGTTCCACCGAGGCATCGCCCACCCCGCGGCGCGGCACGTTCACGATGCGCCGCGCCGACACCTCGTCGGAGGGGTTCCCGAGGAGACGCACGTAGGCGAGCAGGTCCTTCACCTCACGACGGTCGTAGAACCGGGTGCCGCCCACCACCTTGTAGGAGATGGCGGCGCGCACGAGCTCTTCCTCCAATGCCCGACTCTGGGCGTTGGTCCGGTAGAAGACGGCCACGTCGCCGTGGTCGATGCCGTCGAACTCGCGCAGCCGGCCGATCTCGGTGGCCACCCAGGCCGCCTCGTCGTACTCGTCCTCGGCCCGGTAGCGGACGATGGGGTCACCCGCGTCGCCTTCGGTCCACAGCTCCTTGGGCACTCGGGTGACGTTGTTCGCGATCACTGCGTTGGCCGCGTCGAGGATCGTCTTCGTCGAACGGTAGTTCTGCTCGAGGGGGATCACCGCGGCGTCAGGGAACGCCTCTTCGAATTCGAAGATGTTGCGGATGTCGGCCCCGCGCCATCCGAAGATCGACTGGTCGCTGTCACCGACCACGCACACGTTGTGATGCTTCTCGGCGAGCATGAGCACGATCTCGTTCTGAGCGCGGTTGGTGTCCTGGAACTCGTCGACGAGAATGTGCTTGAAACGCGCGCGGTACGCGTCGAGCACGTCCGGCGCGCTCTGGAAGAGTCGCACGGTGAGGAGCAACAGGTCGTCGAAGTCCATGGCCGAGGCGGCGAACAGCCGTTGCTCGTACTCCTGGTAGACGTCGGCGATGCGCCGTTCGAAGACCGAGCGCGCGCTCTGCGCATAGGTACCCGCGCCGGCGAGCTCGGCCTTGGCTCCGGAGATGGCGGCCTGGACGCCCCGAGCCGGCAGCTTCTTGGCGTCGATGTTGAGATCGCGCAGGATGTGCTCGACGAGGCGCCGCGAGTCCGAGTCGTCATAGATCGTGAAGGATTTTCGGTACCCGAGACGATCGGCATGGGCCCGAAGCATGCGCACACAGGCGGCGTGGAACGTCGAGACCCACATGCGCTCGGCGACGGAGCCGATGAGACCCCCCAGTCGGGTCCGCATCTCGTCGGCGGCCTTGTTGGTGAAGGTGATGGCCAGGATCTCCCACGGCGTGGCGTCGCCGGTGGCGATGAGATGGGCGATGCGGTGGGTGAGCACGCGGGTCTTGCCCGACCCCGCCCCCGCCACCACCAGCAACGGGCTGCCGCGGTGGACCACGGCACGGCGCTGGGGGTCGTTCAGCCCCTGCAGCAGCTCGTCGGGCTCGGGAAGGGCGTCGGTCCAGCTCGCCCGCCGGGCCCGAGGAGCGGGCAGCTCGGTGTCGACCTGCTCGGTGGTGTCGAAGCCCTCGAACTCGTCGACGCCGTCGAAGGAACCCAGCCCACCGAGACGGGGCAACGGGGCGTTTGCCACCCTCACTCCCATTCAATGGTGCCGGGCGGCTTCGACGTGATGTCGAGGGCCACCCGGTTGACGCCGTCCACCTCGTTGATGATGCGCGAGGACAGGCGCTCGAGCAGTTCGTAAGGCAACCGTGCCCAATCGGCGGTCATGGCGTCGTCGGAGGTGACGGCGCGGATGACCACGGGGTACGCGTAGGTGCGCTCGTCCCCCATCACCCCGACAGTCCTGACCGCGGGGAGCACCGCGAAGCTCTGCCACAGCTGCCGGTAGAGCCCGGCGCGGCGGATCTCGTCGATGACGATGGCGTCGGCGGCTCGCAGGATCTCGGCGCGCTCGGGTGTGACCTCACCGATGATGCGCACGGCCAGGCCGGGCCCGGGGAACGGCTGACGCCACACGATCTCCTCGGGCAGCCCGAGCTCTTCGCCCACGGCGCGCACCTCGTCCTTGAACAGCGGACGCAAGGGCTCCACCAGCGCGAACGCCATGTCCTCGGGCAGTCCTCCCACGTTGTGGTGCGACTTGATCGTGGCCGCGTCCCGGGTTCCCGATTCGATGATGTCGGGGTACAGCGTGCCCTGGACGAGGAAGCGGGCGTCTTCGACATCGGCGGCGACCTCTTCGAACACCCGGATGAACGTCTCGCCGATGGCCTTGCGCTTCGCCTCGGGTTCGGTGACGCCTTGCAGGACACCGAAGAACCGGTCGGCAGCCTTGATGTGGATGAGGTCCATGTGGAATTGGCTTCGAAACGTCGCTTCGACCTGGTCGGCCTCACCGGTGCGCATGAGCCCGGTGTCGACGAACACACAGGTGAGCTGGTCGCCGATCGCCCGGTGGACGAGGGCCGCCGCCACCGCGGAGTCGACACCACCCGACAGCGCACACAGGACGTGGGAGTCGGAGACCTGGGCCCGGACCGCCGCCACCGCCGACTCGATGATGTTGGTGTGGGTCCACAGGGGGCGGGCACCGCACACGTCGAAAAGGAAACGCTCCAACAGCTCTTGGCCGCGCTCGGTGTGGACGACCTCGGGGTGGAACTGCACCCCGTAGATGTGCCGCTCGGCGTCGCTCAGCACGGCGACGGGGGCTTCGGGCGTCGACGCGTTGGCCACGAAGCCGGTCGGCACCTCGGTGATCGAATCGGCGTGGCTCATCCACACGTCGGCGGGGCCCTGCGGTGGCCAGTCGGCGAACAACGTGGACGTGGTCGTGCGGGTGAGCGCGGTGCGTCCGTACTCACCGCGGCCGGTGCGCGACACGACGCCGCCGAGTTGCTGGGTGAGCAGCTGCGCGCCGTAGCAGATGCCGAGAATGGGGACCCCGGACTCATAGACGGCGGGGTCGACGGCGGGCGCCCAGTCCGCGTAGACGGACTTGGGGCCGCCGGACAGGATGATCCCCTTGGGGCGCCGGGCCAGCAGCTCGGACGCGGGGGTGTCGAAACGCACGATCTCCGAGTAGACACGCGCCTCTCGTACCCGGCGGGCGATCAGTTGCGCGTACTGGGCGCCGAAGTCGACGACGAGAACGGTGTCCGGGGCGTCAGTCACTACGAAGGTGGTGTCGGATGTGAAGGGAACGGGGACCGGCTGGCGCTCAGTGCCCCATCCCCACTCCCTGGGAGCGTTGCAGCGCCTTGCCCTCGGTCTGCAACGCGGGGGCCACCATCACCTCGGCCTTCTGGAATTCCTTGACCGTCTCATAGCCACAGGTGGCCATGGCGGTTCGCAGGGCACCGAAGAGGTTCATGCGCCCGTCGTTCTCGTGTGCGGGTCCGAGGAGGATCTCTGTGAGCGTCCCCCGCACGGTGGTGCGGACGCGCGCCCCGCGAGGGAGGGTGGGGTGGAACGTGGCCATGCCCCAGTGAAATCCACGCGCCGGTGCTTCTTCGGCCGACGACAGCGGGGACCCGAGCATGACGGCGTCGGCCCCACAGGCGATGGCCTTGGCGATGTCACCGCCGCGGCTCATGCCGCCATCGGCGATCACGTGCACGTAGACGCCGGTCTCGTCGAGATGTCGCATGCGCGCCCCCGCCACGTCCGCGATGGCAGTGGCCTGGGGTACACCCAACCCGAGCACACCCCGGGTCGTACAGGCGTTGCCCGGGCCCACACCGACGAGCACACCCACAGCCCCGGTCCGCATGAGGTGCAGCGCGGCCTGGTACGAGGCACAGCCGCCCACGATCACGGGAAGATCGAAGGCACGGATGAACTTCTTCAAGTTGAGCGGCTCGACGGTCTTCGACACATGCTCGGCCGAGACGACGGTCCCTTGGATGACGAGCATGTCGAGCTCCCCGGCGAGGATCGCCGGCGCCATCCCCGTGGTGCGCTGGGGCGTCACCGACGCGCACGACACCACGCCCGCCGACTTGATCTCACGAATGCGCTCGGTGACGAGCTCGGGATTGATGGGCTCGAGATACATCTGCTGCATCCGGGCCGTGGCCTTGTCGTCGTCGAGCCGGGCGATCTCCTCGAGCAGGGGCTCGGGGTCCTCGTAGCGGGTCCACAACCCCTCGAGGTTGAGCACGGCCAGGCCCCCCAGGCGACCGATCTCGATCGCCGTCCTCGGGCTCACGACCCCGTCCATGGCGGCCGCCATCAGCGGCAGGTCGAAGCGGAAGGCGTCGATCTCCCAGGAGATATCGACATCTTCGGGATCCCGGGTCCGGCGACTGGGCACGATGGCGATGTCGTCGAAGCCGTAGGCACGGCGCCCCGACTTGTAGATGCCGATCTCTATCTCAGCCACCTGGCCGCCTCCTGCACGTCGGTCGTGACACCCGCCTTCGCCCGCGGCGTTCCTCCACGATACCGTCCGCCACCCTCGGCTCCGCGCCCCGGGGCCACGTCACGGCACAGGCGCGGACGACCAGCCGGCGACGACGCGAACAGGCAGGTGGAGAGGGGGACGTGCGGGGGCTCACACCCCGAGGACGATGCGCAGCAACTCCACGAGCATGCGGGCGGTGGCCCCCCACACGGTGTCGTGGGGAAGCTCGAAGAACCACACCGGGAACGACCCGTCCTCGCCCGCGTCCACCACGGGCATGGGCCGTCCGGGCACGATCCAGCGCTCCTCTCTGAACACGTCGTCGGCCGCCAACTCGGCCAGTGACACGTCGAAGACGTGCTCCACCTCGTGGGGGTTGGCCACGAGGTGGGGCGCGGCAGAGAGGGTGCCCACCACCGGCGTGATGGTGGCACTGGAGGAAAACGTGACGAGCGGGGTGAGACGTCCCACCACCTCGACCTGGGCGGTGTCGAGCCCGACCTCCTCGGCGGCCTCGCGCAGGGCGCCCGCCTCGGGGGTCTCGTCGGCGTCGAGACGGCCCCCGGGGAAGCTCACCTCGCCGGTGTGGGTGCGGAGGTGCGCGGCGCGCCGGGTGAGGACGACCCGGGCCTCACCGTCGCGTTCGAACAGCGCCACGAGCACCGCCGAGGGGGCGCCGGGGTCGGGAAAGCCGTCGAAGGTCACGCGCTCGGCCGACAGGAGTCCTTCGTGATGCGCCTCCACCGCGGTGCGCACCCTCGTCAGCCCGATGCCCCGCCGGCGGGTCGGCTCGAGGGTGGCCCACGGGGCACCGACACCGGCGTAGGCCCGGGCCGGGCGGGGGATCACCTGGCGTCCCGAAGGCGGAAAGACCTCGGGAGCATCTCGATCGGAATCGGCGGCGTCGGCGGAGCCCGGCATCGGATGGACGCTACTGGTGTCACCACCGACGACGAACGGCCGGGCCCCGAGGCCCGGCCGTTCATTCGAAGCGTGCCCGCCCGATGGCGGCGGGCCGGTCTTGGCTACATCATCCCCATTCCGCCCATACCACCCATGCCGCCGCCCATACCACCCATGGCGGCAGCCGCTGCGGCGGGGTCGCTCTTCTCGGGCTTGTCCGCTACCACGGCTTCGGTGGTGAGCAGCAGAGCAGCCACCGACGCTGCGTTCTGCAACGCGGAGCGGGTGACCTTGGCGGGGTCGATGACGCCTGCCTTGACGAGGTCTTCGAAGTTCCCCGTCGCCGCGTTGAGGCCCACGGGGCCCGACTCGCTCTCGACCTGGCGGACCACGACCGCGCCCTCGAGCCCGGCGTTGATGGCGATCCACCTGAGAGGCTCGGAGAGGGCGTGTGCCACGATCCGTGCACCGGTCGCCTCGTCGCCGTCGAGGGTCTTGGCGAGCTTCTCGACCGCAGCCCGGCTGCGGACCAGAGCCACGCCACCCCCGGCCACGATGCCCTCTTCGATGGCGGCACGCGTGGCGGACAGTGCGTCCTCGATGCGGTGCTTCTTCTCTTTGAGCTCGACCTCGGTGGCAGCACCCACACGGACGACGGCCACGCCGCCGGCCAGCTTGGCCAGGCGCTCCTGGAGCTTCTCGCGGTCCCAGTCGGAGTCGGTGTCCTCGATCTCGCGCTTGATCTGGGCGATCCGACCCTTCACGTCGGCGTCGACACCGGCACCGTCGACGATCGTGGTGTCGTCCTTGGTGACGATCACGCGACGGGCCCGACCGAGCAGGTCGACGGTGGCGTTCTCGAGCTTGAGGCCGATCTCCTCGGAGATGACCTGGGCACCAGTCAGCACCGCCAGGTCCTGGAGCATCGCCTTGCGGCGGTCCCCGAAGCCCGGTGCCTTCACCGCCAGCGACGTGAAGGTTCCCCGGATCTTGTTCACCACCAGCGTGGCCAGTGCCTCGCCTTCGACATCCTCGGCGATCAACAGCAGGGGCTTGCCCGTCTGCATGACCTTCTCGAGCATGGGAACGAGGTCGTGCACGGCGCTGATCTTCTGGTTGGCGATCAGGATCAGCGGCTCCTCGAGGATCGCCTCCTGGCGCTCGGGGTCGGTCACGAAGTACGGGGACAGATATCCCTTGTCGAACTGCATGCCCTCGGTGAACTCGAGCTCGAGCCCGAAGGTGTTCGACTCCTCCACCGTGACGGTCCCGTCCTTGCCCACCTTGTCGATGGCCTCGGCCAGCACCTCACCGATGGACGCGTCGGCTGCCGAGATCGATGCGACCTGCGCGATCTCGTGGCGCGAGTCGATCTCCTTGGCCTGCTTCTCGATGGCCCCGACCGCGGCCTCGACGGCCTTCTCGATGCCCCGCTTCAGCGACATGGGACTGGCGCCGGCGGCGACGTTGCGCAGGCCTTCGTGGATCAGGGCCTGGGCGAGCACAGTGGCAGTGGTGGTGCCGTCACCAGCGACGTCGTTGGTCTTGGTGGCGACCTCCTTCACCAGCTGGGCGCCCATGTTCTCGAACGGGTCCTCCAGCTCCACCTCGCGGGCGATGGTCACGCCGTCGTTGGTGATCGTGGGGGCACCGAACTTCTTGTCGATGACGACGTTGCGACCCTTCGGGCCGAGCGTCACCTTCACGGTGTCGGCGAGCTTGGCGACACCGGCCTCCAGGCCGCGACGCGCCGCTTCGTCGAACTTCAGGATCTTGGACATCGCCGGTCGCCCTTACTTCTTGCTGATCTTGGCGAGCACGTCACGGCTCGAAAGGATGAGAAGGTCCTCGCCCTCGAAGGTGATCTCGGTGCCGCCGTACTTCGAGTAGACGACGGTGTCGCCCGCGGCGACGTCGACGGGCACGAGGTCGCCGGTGTTCTCGGCACGACGGCCGGGGCCGACGGCGATCACCTCACCTTGCTGGGGCTTCTCCTTGGCGGTGTCGGGGATCACGAGCCCGGAGGCGGTGGTCTCTTCCGATTCGCCGGGGCGGACAACGATCCGGTCCTCGAGGGGGTGGAGCTTCATGGCAGGTGAGCCTCCTGTAGGCACTTAGCACTCGAACCTTGCGAGTGCTAACGATAGCGGGCGCCGGGGCCCCGGGCAACCGGGCGTCGCGCTGCGCCTGGCCACCTCAGCTGAGCAGGGGAAGGCGGAGATTGGGGTCGGCACCGGCGTCGAGCGGGGTGGGGCCCAGGTGCTCGAGCTGCCACCAGCCTGCCGCCGCGATCATCGCCGCGTTGTCGGTGCAGGTGGCGAGGCTCGGGAGGTAGGCGGGAAGGCCGAGCTGCTCGCAGGACTCGGTGAGCGCCCCCCGCAGGACGCCATTGGCGGCCACCCCTCCGGCCAAACACACACCACGGGCGCCCACCGAGATCGCCGCCTTGGCGGCCTTGGCCACGAGGACATCCACCACGGCCTGCTGGAACGACGCCGCCACGTCCTGATCCGAGGCGTCGGGGCGGGCCCGCACGGCATGGACGACGGCGGTCTTGAGCCCGCTGAAGGAAAAGTCGAGCCCGTCGCCCACCAGGGCCCGGGGAAACGC
>JADGOL010000098.1 GCA_017882995.1 Acidimicrobiales bacterium
AGAACGATCTGGGACGTGCCAGTACCTTCTGGTTCAGTGTCCCCCTCGACAGGGCCAGGTCCTTGTCGAGCGATGAAGGATCACCGGGGACGTCGGTGTCCAACGACACCGCCACGCTCGTCCCGGTGGCCGCTGCGCCGGAGTCAGGCGACGGAGCACCCGCCGTCCCGGCGCCAAGCCAAGGAACCTCGGGCCAGATCCTCCTGGCCGAGGACAACCCGGTCAACCAGCGGGTGGCCTCGGCCATGCTCGAGAATCTGGGCTTTGGAGTCGATGTCGTCGCCGACGGAGCCCAAGCGGTGAAGGCGGCCGCCGAGACCTCCTACAACGCCATCCTCATGGACGGCCAGATGCCCATTCTCGACGGCTACCTCGCCACCACCGAGATCCGACTGCATGAAGGGTCTCGCCGCACTCCCATCATCGCCGTCACGGGATCGGCGATGAAGTGCGACCAGGAGCGTTGCCTGGCGGCGGGTATGGACGATTACCTGGCCAAGCCCCTCAATCTGAACGCCCTGGCCGAAGTGCTGCAGCGGTGGGCATCAGAAGGGTCGGACCCCGCCATCACCAACGACCCGTCCGCGCCCGCCCCGGCTGTCCACGTCGGGCTGGATCATCTGGATGACCCTGACCGGCCCGTGTTGGACGCCGAAGTGGTCGCCCGCCTCCGGCGTCTCGGCGAGTCCGCCGGAGAGGACCTCATGGGACAGCTGGCCGCGCTCTTCCTCACCGATGCGGATACGCGCGTTGGCGCGTTGCGTCAGGCAATCGCCCGTGACGACGCCGCCGCGGTCGTTCGATCGGCGCACACGATGAGCGGTGCCAGCGCCAACCTGGGAGCAACCGCGCTCGCCCGCCTGTGTGCGACGTTGGCCGCGGATGGTGCGGTCGGTGACCTGTCGGGGGGCGACGACTTGCTCGACGCCCTCGAAGATGAGCTCGATCGGGTTCGAGCCGCCCTGGCATCGGCGGCACCCGCACCGTGTTGATCCTGGCCGCCGACGACGACCCCACCTCGCTGCTCCTCGTCGAGACAGCGTTGCGGAATCTGGGCCACCTCTGTCTCTCCGCCACCGACGGCGACGAAGCTTGGGAGACATTTCAAACCCGGCGGCCCGACGTCGTCATCACGGACTGGCTCATGCCCGGCCTGACGGGCCTCGAGCTCTGTCGCAAGATTCGAGCTCACCCCGCCCGGTACACCTACGTCATCATGGTGACCGGCCAGAGCTCTCACGACCAGATGTTCGAAGGAATGAGCGCGGGCGCCGACGACTATCTGGTCAAGCCGCTCAATGCCGACGACCTCGAGCTCCGTCTCATTGCGGCGGCCAGGGTGACGTCCCTGCATCGCCAGCTGGCTCATCAGCGGACCAAACTGGCCTCGGTGGCCCGGAGGGAAGCGGTCGTCAGGAGGTCCTAGCCCCGTCCCGACATCGTTGCGTGATCACTCGCCCGCCGCTCGTGAGAGGCCGAAGAATCCCCGAAATTCCGCCAGCCTTGGGCCTGAAACCATGGAATGTAGTGCGTGGCTGGCGTATGCTCCGCGTCAGCCGGTTCGTTGGCTGGCTATCGACTGCGTCGTCCAAGACCCTGACGGCTGGCCCTTTATGGGCGCCGAAGGGAAGGGCGATTCTGTGGACCGACAGCCGGCTCCCAGTGATGATGGCACCGAGGCTCCCGAGTCCAATCCCGCCAACTTCAACGGATACAACGTCGATGGTGTCTACGGTCAATCGTTTGCCCAATGGGACCGAACAAGTGTGTTGACTGCTCGTCCCCAGTTCACATGGGGTGAAGAGAACCAGGTGGTGGCGGCGGAGCCAAAGAGCCTTACCGGCCGCACTGACATCGACACCGCCATGGTCGAGGCCTTGAGGAGCGCCTGGGCTTCGGACCCCGGTCCGCCCGGGCCAGCGCGGGAGGCATCGGAGCAAGATCGACTCGGTGACGTGCGACGATCGGCGGACCTCGTGGCCTTGACGTGGGGACCACCGGAGCTGGCACGGCGTTGCGATATCGACTTGGCCATGCTCGACGCCCTGCGCCACGCCATGGGTCCGGACCCCGAGGTTCCCGGTGCCTAGACGCTCGATTCCCGACGGGAACCAGCTGCGCGTAGTCGATCCTCGCCGGGAGGCGGTAAGGATCACCTCGCCATCGCTCAGAGTGGCGTCGAGGCGTGGTGGGTTGCCGACTCGGCATTTGGTCGGAGACCGGCGTCTCACGCTCGTGCTCGGCCTCTTGGCTGGAGTCGACGATGCGAGGCGTTACGAAGGTGACGAGGCGGTCTCTGAACACCGAGCTCACGCCGATCGCACCATCGCGGTCAATATGAAGCTCAAGGACGCCTCGATCTCCGCCATCGAGGCGGCCCAGGTCTTGGCGGACACATGTTTCTGCCAAAGCCATGAGGCAGACGTGCTCGACAGGATCCTGGGAGTGATCGACGAATTGGGTGACGTGATCCGGGCCCTGCACGAGTCCGATCGCCAACTACCCAGTGACCCGAGTCCGACGTTCCAGCACTCAGAAGATGAAGGTGTCGCATTCCGCAAGGTCTTCGTGCCGGCTGGTCGGGGTTCGATCTTTCGGACGGAAACATCATCTACAGGCGCGGACAAGAAGAGCGGGGGGAAGGCGTTGAGAGCCGAAGACGCGGATCAATTTCTGGCTGCGCTCATCGGCGGATCCGAGGACGAGTCTCCGTCGCTCACCACAGTGTGTCGGACTGCAACCCGACTGCTGCAGATGAGCGGCTCCTCGGTGGTGCTGATGGGCGAAGACACCTTTCCGAGTGTGGCGAGTGCGTACGGCGTGTCGGTCATGGTGCAGGATCTCGAGTTCACCCTGGGCGAGGGGCCGGCCATCGACGCCTATGCCGAGGGCAAACCGGTCATGGTGGGCGACATCGCACTGTTCAGCAGTCGTTGGCCACAGTTCACTCGTTCGATGGCGGAGGCAGGTATCCGGAGTGTGTACGCGCTCCCGCTGCAGTTGGGGGCCATCAAGCTCGGCGTACTCATGCTGTACCGAGATAAGCCGGGCGTGTTGGAGGGCGAAGCTCTTTCGGCAGCGCTCTTGGTGGCGGAACTGGTGACCAACCAGGTCCTCGACATGCAGGCGGGCGCCCTGTCGCAGTCCCTGGCCTGGGGGCTCGAGATTGATGACTACCGGGCTGTGGTCCATCAAGCCACCGGGATGATCTCGGCTCAGCTCGACTGTGCAATGGGCGAGGCCCTCGTGCGGCTGCGGGGTCGAGCCTTCGCCAACGACCGAGCCATCGACCAGGTGGCGGCCGAGGTCGTCTCCGGAAACCTGAGATTCGACGGGCCGTGACCGCGCAGCGAGACGGAAGGGCAGGACAGATGGGGTTCTCTGATACCGGAAATCGTGGCACAATGGGGAGAAGTCCCTGGGTTGTCCGATGTGAGGACAATCCGGAAGTCGCCGGGTGTGTCAGGCTCGGGGAGTGACCATGGAACATCGAGAAGAATGGTTGGCTCGGACGTTCGTCGAGTTGGCTGACACGCTTGTCGCCGACTTCGACCTCATTGACTTCATGACGGTCTTGGTCGAAAGGTGCGCGGAGCTGTTGGAATCGGCTGAAGTTGGTCTCGCATTGGCTGCCACGCGTGGCGAACTGCGGGTCATGGCGTCGTCGTCGGAGCGTATGCGGGCACTCGAGCTGATCGAGTTCCAGAACGACGAGGGTCCCTGTCGCGACTGCCTGCTCTTGGGTGAGCGAGTGCTCAACGTTCGACTCGACCAGGCCGATGATCGCTGGCCGAGATTTGCTCCGCAGGCTCGGGAAGCCGGGTTCCACATGGTGCATGCCCTTCCGCTACGCCTGCGGACCGACGTGATCGGGGCCATGAACATCTTCAGTTCGGAGCTCAGTGAACTCTGTCCTGAGGACGTGAACCTCACCCAAGCTTTGGCTGACGCCGCCACCATCGGGATCCTCCAGGAGCGCGCCATCAAGCACGGAACGGATCTGGCCGGCCAGCTCCAAGGTGCTCTCAACTCGCGGGTCGTGATTGAACAAGCCAAGGGCATCGTGGCCGAGAGGCGCCAGGTCGACATGGACGAGGCGTTCGCACTGCTCCGGAGTTATGCGCGGAGCAATCGCAAACAGCTGAGCGATGTGGCCCGCGCCATCATCGACCATTCGCTTGCACCCGCCGAGTTGCACCTGGTCATCGCCGGTCGCCACGCCCCGGCGGTGAAGCGCTCGCACTGACAGCTGGGAGCTCCAGCCACCTCCGGGTCAAGGTGACGCCCAGGATGCGGGACGAAGGTTGGTGGCGCGCAACGGACCGAGCAACACGCCTAGAAATCGAACCCTGGTATTCTGAAGAGCAGTACCGAAGGCACCTGGGCCCCCGCTTCCTTCGCAACCTGGCAATAGACCAGGACCGACGAAATGGAAGTGACTGATATGGGTCTGACAGGAATGGTCTTCAGCATGATCTCCATCGCTGCTGGCGCCGTCATGTATTGGGCGGTCACGAGCCAAGGCCATGGATTCCGACTCTCGACGGTGGGGGTCATCCTCATGGTCGTCGGCGCCATCGGCCTCGTCATCTCGACCGTCCTCTTCGCCACGGATCGTCGGCTGACCGGAACACAGAATCGCACCTACGACCGCGCCGTGACCGACACAGAAGGCCGTACTGCGGCGGTGCACGAAGAGGTCCACAACTAGTCGCAGTCGAGTCCGGGAGAGTCGTGCAATGACAGAACACCAGCGGGCGGCGGCGTGGAACGTGGCTGATTGGCAACGAACCACCCGAGGTCGTCGGGATCCCGTGGATCCTTAGGTCCCTCTGGATCAGTTGACGGTGATGGACAACGTCTTGGCGCCGGTCCTCTGCGTATGGGGTTTGGCTTTCGTCTTGTGGTCGACGACCTTGGCGGTGAACAGGAACGTCCCCTTCACTGTGGGTTTGCCCGTGATCAACCCCGTGGAGCGCATGTGAAGGCCGGCGGGCAACCGGCCCGAGGACATCGACCACTTGTAGGGGGGATCGCCGCCGCTGGCTCGAAGAGTGGCCGAGTACTTGACCTTCGCCGTTGCCGCTGGGAGAGAGCCCGTCGTGATCTGGAGCCCGGCACCACCGGCCAGAGCGGCAAGATGGGTGTGGAGATTCGTCCCGTCGGGAGAGACCGCGGCGCCGTCATAGTCCGATATCAGCGCGTAGTTGTCGCCGGGGTCACCCAGGGCACTGCATCGGGTCGAGGTGTTGCCGAGGACCCACCATCCCCAGGCGAGGTAGCTCACGCCCTGGGCGTCAGCCCAGTTCATGAAGGTGTTGTCGAAGCTGATCAAGCCCGAAGGTGAGGTTGGTGGGCTCGCGCAGTCGTACCCTTGATCGAACTCGCCGGTCACGACGGGCACCTGGGCCGCCACACTTGCAATGGCGGTGTTCCAGCACGACGTGGTGTCGCACGATTCGCCGAAGTAGTTGTGGAACGACGCCGCCAGTTGGTGCTCGGGATCGACCGGTTCGTGCCCCAGCCATCCCGACAGGTCGTTGGCGTAGCTCAGCCCTCCGAGGAGGATCGGTTGGGTCGCTCCCGTGGCTCGTATGGCATTCACCATGGCCTGCATGCCAGAAGCGCTGTAGGTGTCGGCGTCGTTGATGGTGCCGTCCTGGTTGGCCACCGGCACGGGACATCCCCCGCTGAGCCAACATGACCAGCTCACCGCCAGGCTCGAATTCCCGTTCGCCATCGGCGAGTAGGGCTCGTTGAACGCGTCGAACACGACGGCATGATTGCTTTGGAAGGTACCGGCCACCGACGTCCAGAAGGCGGCGGAGTGGTCGTCGGGCATGGGGCGTTGACCGTCGGCATTGTGGGTGCCCGGCGCCGTCCAGTGCAGGTCGACGATGGCATACAGCCCAGCCGCGTTGAGGTCGGTGACCCACGTCTCGATCGCCTGTCTGTATCCGACCGTGGTGCCGAACAATGGTTGGCCATTCAAGCCCAGCCAGCAGTCTTCGTTGAGCGGGACACGGACCGCATTGGCGTGCCACGCCGCGATGGCGTCGGCGGTGGCGAGTGTCAATGGTTGCGACGCGTCGCCCCAACCCTGGTCACATGCGTACTCGGTACTCGGGACGTTGACCCCGAGCAGCCGGATCGTGGCTCCGGTGCCGCTGACGAAGTGATTGCCGGAGACGGCGATGGAGAGGGGCGGGCCGGCCTGTGCGTGTACGGCTCCCAGGGTCATGACCGAAGAGATCATCAGGGCCCCGACGATCAGGAACCGCAACCGGGGCAACGCCCCCGACCACCCCTGCCGACACGCCCCCATCATCGACTGTCTAGGTGAACATCGTGATCGGGTCAACAATGTTGGGTGTGTTGCCGATCAGTGCTCGTCTCGGCATCATGACCACCGTGGTGACCGGTGCCGTCCCGCCAGAGCTCACCATGGTCGTCGTTTCCGTGGAGAGTCCTGACGCCCGAGACCTCCAGGGCCGACAGATCGCCGAGATGGCTCGGCGATACGGTGGCTCGGGGCCGGCCCCCCTCCGAGGCGTCGAGTTCGAGCCCCCCGAGGGATGCTTCGTCGTTGCCATCAGCGACGGGGCGGCGGTGGCGTGCGGTGGTTTCCGTCTCCTGAGCCCCGGTGTGGCCGAGATCAAGCGCATGTACGTCGATCCCGCGGCGCGTCGGCGCGGGATCGGGGCGCGGGTGTTGGCCTTCCTCGAAGAACGTGCCAGGGCCACGGGGTACGACGAGACATGGCTCGAGACGGGGATCGAACAACCCGACGCCATCTCGCTCTACGTTTCGGCCGGCTACCTGCCCAGGGCTCCGTACGGGGAGTTCAAGGATGATCCCCGCAGCCGCTGTTACTTTCGGGATCTGGC
>JADGOL010000099.1 GCA_017882995.1 Acidimicrobiales bacterium
ACCAGCACTATCGATCGTCCCGCTCGCGTCGGGGTCATCACCGACCAGACCGGCGCCCTGTCGTTCATGGGCATCGCCAACGTCAACGTGGCCCGCATGGTCATCGACGACATCAACTCAAAGGGCGGCCTGCTCGGCCGTCCCGTCGAGCTGTTTATCGAGGACAGTGCCACCGACGACGACGTGGCGCAGGCTGCGGCGACCCGGCTCGTGGCGGCCGACGTCGACGTCGTCGTGGGCGGCATCTACAGCTCCACCCGGCAGGCCATCAAGGTTCCCGTCGTCGATGAAGCCGCGAAGCTCTACCTGTATCCGGAGCAGTACGAGGGCCAGGAGTGTCACCCGCTTATCTTCTGCACGGGGCCGGTGCCGGCCCAGCAGGTCGAGCCGTTCTTCCCCTGGCTGATGCGGGAGACAGGGGCCACGACCTTCTACATGCCTTCGGCCGACTACATCTGGCCCCACACACTGAACAAGAAGGTCCGCGAGGTCGTGACCACGCAGGGCGGCGAGATCGTCGGCGAGGAGTACTTTCCACTCGATCACGTCGACTACGAGGCCGTGGTGGCCGACATCATGGCGACGGGAGCCGATGTCGTATTCAACACGATCGTGCCACCCGGCCTCTCGCCGTTCCTTGCCCAGCTGCACAACGCCGGGTTCGCGGAGCGAGGTGGGCAGGTGGTGTGCACGTACTTCGACGAGAACTTCCTTAACCTCGTGCCAGCCGAGCACGTCGAGGGACTCCTCGGCTGCCTCGACTACTACCGGGACGTGCAGGATCCGTTCAGCGTGGAGCTCCTGAACCGATACGAGGCCCGATACCCGGGCAGCGCGATGTTCACGGCTGGCTCGGCGTGCACCGGCACCTATCGGGCATTGAAAATGTGGGAGTCCGCGGTGAACGAGGCGGGCTCGCTCAAGCAGCACGACGTCATCGCGGCCCTCGACCACTCCCGCATCCCGCAGGGTCCGGGAGGTCCCGCCGAGATGGTGCCCGGCCAGCACCACGTGCGCATGAACATGTACATCGCCCGGTCCGAAGGCGGCACGTTCAAGGTGGTCGAGAGCCTCGGCCACATCGATCCCAAGGAATGCGAGGTCCCGCTGAGCTGACACGGCCACCTCTGGCGGCGGCAGCCGTCAAAGCCCCCGTGGTGACAATGACGTTCGGTCGGTACGGCATGAATCTCGCTTATGACAGGTCTTAAGGGCGGACCATCGGCCCATCGCGGCGCCGTGCGCCACGAAGGCAGTGAGATTCATACGATCGAGACCCTGGGTGGAATCGGCTGTCGATCTTGGGCGCGGGATGTACTCGGCCGGTGAGTGCTTGATCAGGCCGCAGAGCCACCACCGACGTTGGCTGCCGAAGCCCGTCATCCATTCAACGGGCCCACAGCTCGATCTGCATCGGCCGGTGGCGAAGTACCTAAAGATCGGCCAACGTGCCGTTCCCGAGGGTCCCGCTCGGTCCGTTGAAGTAACGGGGAAGAAAACGGCCCCGGCAGGTTCCCCTCTCAGGGCGTCTACCAGGGCCTTTAGTGGCGGGGGGGGGAGTTGAACCTCCGACCTTCGGGTTATGAGCCCGACGAGCTACCAGACTGCTCCACCCCGCGTCGTGCCCTGCAGATTAGCACCCGGTCCGGAGACCGATTCCAGTGCTACCCGCCGGGGTTGGGTCCGAGGAGCCCTCGCAACGCCACGCCGTTGGGGGCGGTCGTACTGGTCGTGCTCGACGCGGAGGTCGAGGACTTGGACGTCGACGACTTCGACGAGCCCGTGTTCCCGGTGGCCTGCTGGAGCTGTTGGAGCACGCCCTGGAGGTTGGTGATGTCGGTCCCGTAGGCGGCGAAATTCCCGCTCTTCAGATCGGTCTGGGCCTGGGTGAAGTCGGTATTGGCCTGCGCGATGAGGCCCTGGACGCGTTGGCTCACCGACGTCGGCCCCGTTGGCTGGGTGGGCGACTGCGAGCCCTGGCCCGGCAGCGACACCGAGAACAGGTCCTGGAGTGCGAGGGGAAGCGTGGTGTCGAAGGCGACTTGGCTCTGGCCCGTCGGTCCGGCGTAGACGACGATGAAGAAGTCGAGCTTGGGGAACGGGTTGCGCGACGACTCCACGTAGAACGGTCGGAAGTAGATCATCGAGTCGCCCACCGGCACGACCTGCAACGACCCCAGCTGAACGCTCGAGCCCTCCTGGTTCAGCAGGCTGATCTGCGACGAGATCTTCCCGACCGCCGAGATGTCGGCGTCCACCAGGGCCGGTCCGTCGATCGGCGGAGTCTGGAACACCGTGAGCTTGCCGTATTGACCGGGATCGGATCCCGCCACGATGAAGGCGGACATGGTCTGGATCTGGTCACCCTTGGACACCGGGACGAACGCGTCGACGAGATTGAACGACTGCGACGTCTGCCCCGGCACCTGGAATAGCTCGTAGAGCGGTGACATCCGGGCGACCTGGCCGGTGGAGACGAGGTTCCCCTGGGCGTTGGTGGTCAGGGTGGCGGGCAGCGCCTGGTCCGGTGACCCCGATCCCGCGCTCTGGGAGACGTTCCACGCGTTGTTGGCGTTGTAGAAGGAGAGGGGTTTGGTGAGGTGGTAGCGGCCGTAGGTCGCGGCCTGCACCGACAGAAGGTCTTCGGGGTAGCGGAGATGGGCCTCGAGAGCCTTCGGGATCTGCGACACGGGGACGAACATGTCGGGGAAGACCTTCTCCCACGTCTGGAGGATCGGGTCCTTGATCTTGGTGAGCCCGCTCACGTCGTAGAACGTCATCTTCCCGGAGTAGGCGTTGACGACCACCTTGACCGAGTTCCGGACGTAGTTGAGGTTCTGGTTCAATCCGCTGTTGTTCGGCAGTGACGACGTGTCGACGTTCTGGGAGTACGGGTAATTGTCACTGGTCGTGTAGGCGTCGAGGACCCAATAGATCTGGCCCCCCGAGAGGACCGGGTACGGGTCCGAGTCATAACTCAGGAACGGCGCTGCCTTCTGTGCCATCTGGGTGATGTCGCGGACGAACATGAGCCTCGACTGCGATGTCACGAGGTCCGAGACGAAGAGGTTGAAGTCCCCGAAGCGGACGGCGAAGGCGGCCTTGACGAGGAAGTTCTTGAGCTGCACCCCCCCGCTGCCTTTGTAGGTGCTCTGGACCGGGTTTCCCGACGTCGAGGCGGCCGGGTAGTCGATCTCGGCCTGTCGGGTGTTGCCCAACACGTAGTTGACATCGCCACCGTTGGGGTTGTTCAGCCCGAAGTAGACACGAGGCTCGTTGACCTTGGGTGCTCCGGGCGAGGAGACGGGCGGCACCTGCGAGATCGCGAAGGCCGGTTGACTGTTGTTGGTCTGGTTGGAAGGCGCCAGGATCATGGCGTAGCCGTGGGTGTACTGCAGGTGGGTGTTCACCCATCCCTGCGAGGGCAGGTCGCTGTCATTGACCTGGCGGACACCGACCACCTCGGGATCCAAGGAGCCGTTGACCTTGTACCGGTCGACCGCCAGCGTGTTGAACGAGTAATAGGACTTCGTCGCCTGGAGCTTCGTGTAGGTCTGGCTGGTGAGTGTCGGGTCCCAGAGCTGCACGTTGTTGAGGGTGCCGGCGTTGGCCTGCACCTGGGCGGGGGTGAGGGTCTGGGTGCCCTTGAACGTCGACCTGGTGACGTTGTTGATGCCGATGGCGGCGCGTGTGGCGTCGATGTTGCGGGCGATGTAGGTCTGCTCGAGTGAGTTCTGGGCGGGTGTGACTTTCACGGCCTGGACGATGGCCGGATAGATCGCACCCACGACGATGGCGACGAACGCCCACAGGCCCACGCCGAGCACCGGCAGCGCCCAACCCCGGCGGCGGATGTTGATGAGCAGGATCACCGCGGCCAGCACCGAGATCCCGATGAGCAGTGTGAGCGCAGGCAGACGGGCATGCACGTCGGTGTAGCCGGCCCCCTGGACGTATCCGTTCTGCGAAAGGTCGAGGTTGTAGCGCGCCAGGACGTACCCCGCGGCCTTCACGAGCGCCATGCAGGCCAGCAGGACCGAGATGTGCACCTTGACCTGGGGGGCCACGCTCGGTGTCCCGGACTGCACCCGGATCCCGCCATTGAGGTAGTGGGCGATGACGGTGAAGACCGCCACCACGACGAGGGTGACGAAGGCCCAGCTCACCATGAAGGACAAGAAGGGAAGCTTGAACACGAAGAAGCCGACGTTCTTGTGGAACTGCGGATCAGTGGCGTCGAACGACCCGCCGTTGGTGAAGAGCAGGTAGTTGCGCCACTGTCCGAGTGCACCGGTGGCCGCGATCAAGGCGATCACGACCGAGACCAGGCTCCGGACGAGCACGGCGCGCGGTGCCACGCGTTGTTGATAGCGACGGACCAGCTCGTCCTCGGGCCCCAGAGCGAGCTCGCTCGGGGCCAGTCGGTCCACGACGGCAAGATTCACCCACATCAGCACGAAGAAGATGGCCGCGAATCCGAAGAACAGCTCGGCCTTCACCTCGAACAGTCGTCGCCACACCCCGCCGAGATGGAGGGACCCGAACCAGAGGTAGTCGGTGTAGAAGGTGGCCAACGTCCGCAGCGACGCCAGGACGATGACCACCACCACGATGGCCACGAGCAGCCACAATCTCCCCCGTCGCACGGCGCGACGCGCCCGACGGGGTAGATCCTGCGGGGTGCGCACGGCGCGGCAGCTTAGGCGTTCGCCGGAACGAGCAAACAGCGGCAACCGGCATGTGCCGGTGGGTGTGGATGCCCGGTGGGAAAGGCCTCGCGGGATGGGACCGGCCCTGCCAGTGCGTTGTCGTCACAGTCCGGGCATTCGGCCACGTCGTCGTCGACGACCCAACGGAGCACGGTGCCCTCGGGAACCGCCGCCAGCGCCGCCCGGGAGAAGGCGAAGACCGTCTGATCTCCGGCCAGCCGTTCGGTACGCGCGCCCTTCCATTCGCGAAAGGCCGCACCGACGAGCTCGACGAGGGCGGACTCGTCACCTTCCTCGACCGATGGGCCCGCACCCTCGAGACGCCGCCGCAACGGGGCCACGATCTCCGACGCCATCGAGGCGGCCACATCGTCGACGCCGGGCGCCTCGTCGGCCTTACCACCGGCGAAGGTGGCTCCGGCCCGGGCAGCCTCCGTCAATTGGTCCGTGGCGGCGTCCACGTAGCGCCGGGCGTGGTCGTCCTCGGACAGGAGCACCCCGGGGGCCCAGCCCCCTTTGGCCCGCAAGCGGTCGAGGATGTCGTTCTGGTCATCTTGCAGCGCGCGCTTGAGCCGACGGGCGAGCGACGACACCAGCGGGTTGAGCACCTCGTCACGTTGGGCCACCACGGGGTCGACGACCGGCTCCGCCTCGGCGTTCCCGTCTTCGCCATCCCCGCCCGGCGCGCCGGCCTGCGGCGTGGCATCGGGAGTCACAACCTCGCCAGGACCGCCGGGCGCCGCCGATGGCGAGCCCGCATCCGAGTCCTTGGCCCGGTCCGGGGCCGGCTTCCGGCGAGCACTGGCGCTCCGGGCCGAACCGCTCTCCGCCTGAGCCTCGGCCGACCCCCTGCCCGCGCCCGGCGCCAAGGGCGCCGACTCGGCGGGTGTGGCGGGCACGATGCGGACGCTCTCGACAAAGTCGTCTGCGTCGAGAACGTCCGAGGCGCGCTCGACGGCCGGCACCTCCACCGGTCTTTGGTCGGGGGCGGCATCGGGAACGGCGGCGGCACCGGCCTCGGCCCTCAGCCGCGCGAACAGCTCCTCCACCGACGGCCTGGGGCCGGGCTCTTCATCACCTGCCGCCAGCTCGCCGGAGGAACCCCCGTCGGTGATCTCGATGGTCGTGGCCTCCGAGAGCTCACCTTGCGCGGCCTGGCGCCCGGCGGCCTCGGCCGCCAGTCGGGCTTCGTCCTCGGCCCGGAAGAGCTCGTCGGTGATGTGGTCGACGGCGAGACGGACGTCCCCGATCGTCTCGGCCAGGCGTTCGCGTCCGGCCCGCAACTGCTCGATCTGGCTGTGGAGCACCCGTCGGCGACGCCCCAGGTCGGCGAGCACACGGGCGCGCAACTCCTGCGCCTCTTGGACCATGGAGCGGCATTCAGCGCGCGTCTGGGTGACGAGGGCCTCGGCCTCGAGCTTGGCCCCCTCCACCCTGGCGCTCGCCTCCTCGTGCGCGCGCCGACGCAGCTCGGTGGCCGCGGCGTCGGCTTCGGCGGACCGGTCGTGCGCGCTCTGTTCGGTGTGGCGCTGGAGCTGCTCGGCATCTTCTTGGGCCTGGGCCCGCAGACGAGACGCGTCGCCTTCGGCTCGGCCCACCAGCTCGGCGGCGGCCTCGTGCGCGGAGCGCAGGACTCGGGCGGTCTCGAGCCCGAGCGCAGCGGTGAGCGTGGACTCGTCGAGGACGGGATTGGCGGCCCGGTTCTCGGCTTCGGAGAGCGCCCGGCGCAACTCCTGCTCCCGGTCCGCGCTCGCCACCAGTTCGCGTGCGATGTGCTCGAGGAAGGACCGGACCTCGGCGGGGTCGAAGCCACGCCGCTGGGTGCCGAAGGTGTGGCGTGCGACCTCGTCGGGATGGACACGGGCGGACGACGAGATCGAGAGCCGCTCCTCTGGCATGGGCGAGAGCCTACGACGCGCTGGTTGGGCGGGGGTACAAAAGCTCTGGGGGTCGGCGCCCCGCTAGCTCCACGGTGAGTTCTGCCAGTCCGTGGGCACGCTGTGGCCGTCGGGGCCCGCCGGTGGGCCCGTGGCCGCCGGGCCGAGGTTCCCGCCCAGGTGCTCGAGGTCGGTGAGCGCCTGGGCGAGTGAGCTCACCTCCATCACCGTGAGCCCCGGTGTGGCCATGGCCCGGGCGATCTTCAGCTCGGCGTGAGTGGGTGTCTGGGGCACGAGGAACAGCGTCGCCCCGGCACGCTCGACGGCGACGGTCTTCTGCTGCACACCGCCCACGTCGCCGATGGTGCCGTCGGGACGGATGGTCCCCGTGGCCGCCACGATACGACCGCCGGTGAGATTCCCGCCCCCCAACGTGTTCAGGATGCCGAGGGTCCACGCCAACCCCGCCGACGGTCCCCCGATGCCGTCGCTGTTGATGCTCACGTCGAACGGGAAGTCGTACGCCGGTTGCGTTCCCATTCCCTGGAACGGGACAGCGGGATCGCCGATGCCGAGGTATGCCACCTGGGCGTGATTCGACGTGATCGATCCCAGGCGGACCGAGACGTCGCGGCCGGGCGTGGGGTCCGCGATCGACCCCACCCGGATCGTGACGGTGTCCCCGGGTCGATGGGTCCGTACGGCGTCTTGCAACGCCACCGGGCTCGTGGTCGGCACTCCATCGATCGAGGTCACGACGTCACCGACCTGCAGCCTGCCCCAGGCCGGCGAGGAAGGGTCGATGACGTAGATCGTCACGCCTACGTCCCGCATGGGAACCGAGTAGCCCAGTTGCCGCAGCGCCACGGATCTCGCCGTCAGCTGTGATTCGGCCATGTCGACCTTCCCCTGGGCCACGAACTCGCTCTCGGGGAGGTTGTAGGTCAGGTCACCGGTGGGGACGATCGTGTTGGCCGGGGCCGAGAAGATCTGTGCCCAGTAGTACTCGAGGTAATGCAGCGTCTGGACACCGACATCGGTGAGCAGGACCTTGCCCTGGATCGGGTGGGCGCGCCCATGGGGCACGGTGATGAGGTTGGACACAGGCTGGGCGTCGCCGGGGACGAGCTCGGTGTAAGGGGCGGTGATGAGCGACGTCGCGATCACGAACCCGGCCACCAGGATCAGTACCCCGACCAAGACCACCGGCCAACGACGACGGCGCGTGGAGGTCGGATCGGTGGTCGGCGGTAGCGTGGATTGGGAGGTCGACATGGGGAAGGGTGGATCAGGAGATCACCAGCCTGCCATGGTTCGTTCCTTGCTCCTGGGCGCCCCGGTACGCGAAGCGGTCGTGGCGGGCCACACCGGCGATCTCGAGACGGCGGCGCGGCTCGTGCGCGACCAGGACCCCGCGGTGCGCGCCGCCGCGCTGGGGGCCCTCAGCCGTATGGGAGCGCTCGAGACCGACACACTCACCCGCGCCATGACCGATCCCGATCCCGCAGTGCGCCGCCGCGCCTGTGCACTGGCGGGTCGGGCCTTTGCCACCCCAGAAGCCGATGCCACCGATCACACCGATTCCACCGTTGCCACCGATCACACCGGTCACACCGATGGGGCTGATGCGACCGTTGCGGAGGTCCTCGACGCGTTGTTGGGGGCACTGGTATCGGACGCCGATCCTTCGGTGGTGGAGTCCGCGGCGTGGAGCCTGGGCGAGGCGGGATCGAACTGCGGTCCCCGCGTCGTCGAAGCTCTCGAGCTCGTGACGAGGGCGCATGTCGACCCGCTTTGTCGCGAGGCGGCGGTGGCCGCACTCGGCGCCATCGGCGACCGCGTCGCCTTGGAGAGCGTGCTCGGGGCGCTCGAGGACAAGCCTGCGATTCGGCGACGCGCCACCATCGCGCTCGCCGCCTTCGACGACCCCCGCGTCGACGTGGCCCTTCGCCGGTGTCTTCAGGACCGTGACTGGCAGGTGCGCCAGGCGGCGGAGGATCTGCTCGGCCGGTCCTGACGGGTCGGGGGCTCCCCTCGGCGGCGCGTTCAGGCGTCGGCGGCGACGAAGAGCTGGCGCAGCTTGTCGAAGGACTCCAGGCACTGCCCCGCCCCGAGGGCCACGCACTCGAGCGGTGTGTCGACGAGATGCACCGGCACGGCCGTCTCGTTGGCGAGCCGGCGCGCCATGCCCCGAAGCAGTGCCCCGCCCCCGACGAGATGGATGCCCTGGAAGATGATGTCCTGGGCCAGCTCGGGCGGCGCGCCGCCGAGACAATTCACCGCGGCCGTGATGATCTGGCGCACCTGGTCCTCGACCGCGCCGCGCAGCTCCCCGGGGGTCAGCACGACCGTCTTGGGCATCCCGGTCATGAGCTCTCGGCCCCGGACCTCGGCCTTCACCTCGTCGGCGTAGGGAGCGGCGGACCCGATGGCGAGCTTGATCTCCTCTGCGGTGCGTTCACCGATGGCGACCCCGTGCTCGCGGCGCACATAGGTCTGGATGGCAGCATCGATGTCGAAGCCGCCACAGCGGATGGCTTCGGACGCCACCACCCCACCGAGCGAGATGACCGCGGTCTCCGAGGTCCCTCCTCCCACGTCCACCACCATGTTGCCGATGGGCTCGTGGATCGAGAGCCCGGCGCCGATGGCCGCGGCCATCGGTTGCTCGATCAGATACGCAGCCGAGGCCCCCGCCCGATGCGTCGCCTCCTTCACGGCCCGACGCTCCACACTCGTGATGGCCGACGGCACACAGATGAGCACACGCGGACGGTTGAGACGGGACACGCCGCAGCGCTGCAGCAACAGACGGATCATCCGCTCGGTGATGTCGAAGTCGGTGATCGCGCCTTGTCGAAGGGGGCGCACCGCCACGATGTACCCCGGGGTGCGCCCGATCATCTGCCATGCGTCTTGTCCCATGGCGAGGACCTCGTGCGTCCGGGTGTTGAGGGCGATCACCGTCGGCTCGTTGAGCACGATCCCCTTGCCCCGCGCGTAGACGAGGGTGTTGGCGGTGCCGAGATCGATGGCGAGGTCCCTAGCCACGTCGCCCCGCTCGCACGGGACCATGCTATGGGTAACCACCCAGGCACGCCTCGGGCGGCGCGACGTGGCACCGCCGCGACGTCCTTTGTTCGAGGCTCGACAGTAACCTCGGGGCACGATGGAACGTGGGGGCCCGTTCACCGGAGGGGAGAATCCCGAAGATCCCGAAGGCGCCGGCGACGAGGCGGGCGCCTCTCAGCGCGGCTGGCTCTCACCAGAAGACCGGTTGTGGCGCCACCCGTCGGAGGTCTCGGGCCTCGGCCTCCCCGGACCGGTCTCTCCGTACCTCACCTCGGGCGCGGCCCGGCGCCAGCGTCGCCGGGCCCGTCGGGCGGCATTAGCCGCCGGCGTCGTGGGCGCGGCCGCCATCGCCACCACCCTCGCCGTCGTGTTCACGTTCATCGACTCGAAGGGAACGACAGCGGCGCTCAAGGCCGATCCCGGGGCCGGATCGAACATCATTCCCGTCTCGACCACATCACTCACCTCCACACCCGTCGTCGGCCACGACGTGATGCAACTGGTCGCCGCGATCCGGCCGTCGCTCGTGGGCCTCGAGCCCGTCGACGGCAACGGGCCGGTACGAATGACCGGCGTGGTGCTCCCCGGAGGAGACTTCGTCGTGACCGCCGCATCCGCGGTGGCGGGCGCGTCGCAGATCGATGTCGTCACCGCCACGGGGAGGCGGATGCGTGGGCACGTGGTCGGGTCCGACGCACACTCGGGCGTCGCGGTCATCAGCACCGACGGCGGGCTGACGCCTGCCACCTTCGCCGATGAGGACGTCCAACAGAATGACCTCGACATCGTCGTGTGTCTGTGCACCGGCGCTCCGCCCTCGTCGGCTTCGGGAGCACCGGCCGCGGCGGCGGTGGGCATGGTCCAAGAAGTCGGGACCGGCGTCCAGCTCGACGGCGGGATCAACCTCGTCAACACCATCCAGGCGGAGATGCCACTGGGCCCGACGTCGTGGGGCGGCGTGCTGCTCGACAGTCACGGGCGTGTCCTCGGAATCCTCGACGGACAGATGAGTCTCGGGAACGACACCATCGGGTTGTTCGTGCCGGCGCCGCTCGCCGAAGGAGTAGGACTGGAGCTCGCCAAGACGCACCGCGTCGACCACGGTTGGCTCGGTGTGAAGTGCACCGATCCGTTGACCTCGACGGCCCCGGGTGCGCAAGTGAAGAGCATCTTGCCCGGGAGCCCGGCCTTGAAGGCAGGCCTCGAACCCGGTGACCTCGTGATGGGCGTCGACACCCACCGTGTGGACTCCGTTGCGGACCTCCAAGAACGCCTGTACACCGTGGCGCCGGGGACCACCGTGCAGCTCCATGTGGAACGGGGCGCCGGCCAGACCGTGGTCGCGGTGAAGTTGGCTGACGCACCCGGAGGCTGACGCACCCCGAGGCTCCCGCACCCACAGCATCGGGGTTGGCGCGGACCGGGTCCGGCGACGCCCCGCCTACGATGCCAGGAGTGGCATTCCCCGGCCCGGGCGCGGGCGGCAACTTCCTGGAACAGATCCTGGGTGACCTGCTCCAGCTCATGGGCGGCTCGTCGCCGGGCGGAGCCCGCATCGACCTGGCGCGGACGCTGGCGCAGGGCGTGGCGAGCGGCGGGGAGCCCGAGCCCAACGTCGATCCCGCCGATCGGATGAAGTTCGAGGAGCTGGCGCACGTGGCCGAGCTGCACGTGGCCGAGCTCACGGGTCTCCCCATCACGTCGACAGGTGCGACCATCGAGATCGCGGCCGTCGCCCCGGGGGCGTGGGCGTGGCAGACCGTCGAGGACTGGCGGTTCTTGCTCGAGGCGATGGCCGAACCACCCGCACCTCCCGATCCGAAGAGCACCGACGCAGGTGCCGATGCGGCCAGACCCGACACGGGTCGCCCCCCTCCCAAGGGCACCCTCGGCTACGTCGACACGTCGCGTGACCTCGACTCGCTCGATGACTTCGACGTCTCGGGCCATCTCGAGAACCCGGGCGCGTTCGACCCCGACGTCGCCTCGGGTTCGGCGACGGGGCCCGCAGACCTCCTGGCGCGCTGGATGGCGACGATGGGGCCGATGCTGGCCGCCATGCAGTTGGGCTCTGCGGTGGGGCACCTGGCGCGATCGACGATGGGCCCCTACGAGCTCCCCATCCCCCGCAACGCACCCCGACTTCTGGTGGTGCCCGCCAATGCCGCTCGGTTCGCCGAGGACTGGAGCCTCGACCCCGACCAGGTGCGGTTGTGGGTGTGCTTGCGCGAACTGACGGCGCACGCGGTGTTGTCGCGACCGCACGTGGCCGACCGTTTTCGCGAGCTTCTGGTGCGGGTGGTCCAAGGCATGGCCGAGGACACCGCCGGTTTGGTCGACAACCTCCAGGGCATGGACCTCACCCAGCCCGATGCACTCCAGAGCCTGCTCGGTGACCCGACGGCGCTGATGAGCCTCGAGCCCTCACCGGCGCGCCGGCGCGCCGCCGAAGACCTGTTGGCCGTGGTCGCCGCACTGCTCGGCTACGTCGAGCACATCCTCGACCTGGCCGCCATGAGGCTCTTGGGGGGACGGGGCGCGATCACCGAGGCGTGGCGACGCCACCAGGTCGACCGGGAGAGCTCGGACCGGGCCGCCGAGCTCATGCTCGGCCTCGACCTGGGTCCGACGCAGATCGATCGGGGTGCGGCCTTCGTGCGCGGCGTGTTCGAACGCGCCGGCGAGGAGGGCCTGGCCCGGCTGTGGTCGAGCGCCCACACCCTGCCCACTCCGGCCGAGGTCGATGCCCCGGGCCTGTGGTTGGAACGGATCGACCTGACCGAGCCCGGTACGTAGCCGGCCTGCGCCGACACGTCGCCGGTCCGGCTGGAAACCACCGACCGGACCCAGGGGAATGCTCAGACGGTCGTCGCCGCCTCGGTTGCGGGCGGGGCCTCTTCCTCGGGGAGGCCGAGGTCCCACTCGAGCTCGAGGTTCTCGCGCTCGGCATCGCGCACGACGCGCTCGCGGTTGCGACGGAATTGGGGATCATGCGGTGGGAGCAGGGTCAGGCGGGCGATCGTCCGGTCCCGGAAGGGGTCGATCAGCGACGCCTCGCCGTAGGTCGACTGGACCTCCCAGTGCGGTGCCACGGGGCCGAGGTAGACCACCCGGACGTGTCCGCGCGGCGGTTGGGGCTCTTCCTGCTCCTCGATCTCGTCGACCACCGCGCCTCCTCGTGTCCGGCGCCCAGACTAACTGGTGACGGATCCGGCCTCGCCCGACGTATGCAGGGTCGCAAACGCCACCCGCACAGACGTCCCCGGGCCGTCCCCAAGGGCCACCGGTCGTGCCAGCACCATGACCGGTGGCCTGGCCGGGGGCGTCGAAAAAGCCGGCATTCTCACAGGTTGGTCACAAGGAGCCACTGGTAATGTGACCGTGGCATCGGAGGAGCCATGGACAACGGATGGATGGCCCAGGGCAAGTGCAGGGACTTGGACCCTGCCCTGTTCTTCCCGAGCGACGGCATCGGGGTGCAGCTCGCCCAGAAGACGTGCTCCGAGTGCCCCGTGAAGGCCCCGTGCCTCGAGTACGCCCTCGACAACCACGTGGACCACGGCGTGTGGGGCGGCACCTCTGAGCGCGAGCGGCGCCGGATCCTGCGCCGGCGCCGGATCTCGAGCCTCCAGGCCAGCCGCAGCTGACGCCCGAGGCACCGCAGAGGTGCCCAGGATGAAGCCGGTGGGAACCTCCGTCGTGCTCGAGTGCGTCGTCAACGTGAGCGAGGGCCGTGACACCGAAGTCGTGGCCGCCATCGCCCGGGCCGGGTCAGACGCCCTGCTCGACGTGCATACCGACCCCGACCACCACCGCTCGGTCCTGACCCTGGCGGGCCCCGGGGCACGCCTCGAGGACGCCGTGCGGGCCGTGGCCCGGGCCACGGTGCAGCACATCGACCTCCGCCACCACGACGGGGTCCATCCCCGGCTCGGAGCACTCGACGTGGTGCCCTTCGTGCCGCTTCACCCCGACGGGAGCCCGGGACGGCCCGGGACCGACCTGGGCTCGGCCATCGAGGCGCGTGACCGGTTCGCGACCTGGGCCGGCGCCGAGCTGGCGCTGCCCTGCTTCCTCTACGGGCCCGAGCGGACCCTGCCCGAGGTGCGACGAGAGGCCTTCGGCCGGCTCGCACCCGATACCGGGCCGACCGGTCCCCACCCCAGGGCGGGGGCATGTGCGGTGGGGGCGCGCCATGTGCTGGTGGCCTACAACGTGTGGCTCGCCACGCCCGACCTCGCCGTGGCCCGGGCCGTGGCCGGCGCGATCCGGGGACCGGCGGTCCGGGCCCTGGGGCTGGCCGTGGGAACCACCACCCAGGTCTCGTGCAACCTCGTCGACCCGTTGGTGGTCGGACCGGCCCAGGTCTACGACGCCGTGCGCCGCCTGGCCGAGCAATCGGGCACCGAGGTGGAGCGAGCCGAGCTCGTGGGCCTGGCTCCCGCCGCGGTCGTCGAGGCCGTGGCGTCGACGCGTCGCGCCGAATTGGACCTCGGTCCCGAAAAGACGATCGAGGTGCTTCTGTCGAGACCCGGCTTCTCCTGAGGGCGACCGCCCGCCCCAGGAGGCCGAGGATCTACGAAGCCGAAGCGGTTGCCGCGGCGCGGCGGCTCATGGCGCGGGCTCGACGCAGACGTCGACGCTCGCGTTCAGAGAGTCCTCCCCAGATCCCGAACTTCTCACCGTTGGCCAACGCGTACTCGAGACAGTCCTCGCGCACCACGCAGCCCCGGCAGACTTCCTTGGCTTCGCGCGTGGATGCTCCACGCTCCGGGAAGAAAAGATCGGGATCTACTCCCATGCAGTTGGCCCTCGACTGCCAGTCGCGGTCCTGGCGGCCCCACAACAGTGAAACTGCGTCCACCGGGTACGCCTCCCCTCACCATCTAAGTGGCATCTTTGTAATTACAGCTGTGTGAATTACAGCGGTGTCATCATCGTTGATCGTTCTGGGAGGCGCAAGGGGCAATATCGAACCGACGTCGGTTCGATGACACCCGTCCGTCCACGCAGCGTGACGGGCGCGCCGTCACAGAACGGAGGAACGTTCGACGCACCGTGGTGTTGTCGCCGCGACGCGCTGACAAATCCGCTCCTACTCAGTTATCCACAGGCAACGACCGACTCCAGACCGGCGGAGTGTGACTGCCAGGGGGCTAGGCGCCGCGACGAGTGGCCGAGCGGACGGTGCGGCGATGCTCGAGGAAGTCGACCAGGACGTAGTCGCCGAGGGTCTCGGGAGTGGTGAAAAAAGCCCGGCCCCGGTTGAGTTTCGTCATCTGCTCGACGAATCCCTGCAGCGAGCGGTTGGCGTCGAGCATGAACGTGTTGATGGTGATCCCCGCACGCGTGCACCGGACCACCTCGGTGAGCGTCACGCGGACCGTCTCGGCGGTGGGCGGATAGTTGAAGTCCACGGTGAAGCTCCCCGCTCCGTCGGGGACGATGTGGGCGGTCGGCTCCCCGTCGGTGATCATGATGATCTGCTTGGTCCCGACGCGGTGAGCCAGCATGCGGCGCGCCAACATGAGCCCGTGTTGCATGTTCGTTCCGTAGACGAAGTCCCACGACACTTCGGGGAGGTCCTGTGGCTTGATCTCGCGCGCCACCTCGGAGAAACCCACCAGTCCCAAGAAGTCACGGGGGAATTTGGTCGAGATCAATGTGTGCAGCGCGATGGCCACCTTCTTGGCGGCGAGGAAGTTGTCGCGCATCGGCATCGACAGTGAGAGGTCGACCATGAGCACCGTCGACGCCTGGGTCATGTGCTCGGTGCGCGAGATCTCGAAGTCTTCGGGGGCGAGGTGCACCGGGGTACCGGCCCCTGAGCGGGTCACGGCGTTGTGCATGGTGCGCTGGATGTCGAGCGTGAAGGGGTCGCCGAACTCATAGGGCTTGGTCTGGCCCTCGGGCTCGTGTCCCGTGCCGACGTAGGTGTTGCGATGACCACCCAGGCGGTCCTTGGCGAGCTTCGAGAACAGTTCGGTCAGTGCCTGTTGCCCGATGCGGCGGATGCCCAGGGCGGTGAGCTCGTAGCGGCCTTCGCGCTGCTCGATGAGGCCGGCTTCCTCGAGCTGCTTGGCCAGGCGGGCCAGGGTCTCGAGGGACCGGGCCCCATCCTCGCCGAGGTACTTCGACACCTCGTCCAGGTCCACCTCGGCCAGCGCCCCAGGGGAGGTCGCTGATCGCAGGAACTGCTCGAGCTGGTCCATCTCGCCCAGCCGGCGCGCCGAGGCGGCCGCCTCGGCGAGGCCCATGGGGTCGTTTCCGCTGTACTGATACCGGCGGCCCCAGCCCGCCCCGGGCACGGCCTGGCGCAGGTTCTCGGCCAAGCGGTCCATCTGCCAGCGCAGGTCCATGTCCTCGAACAGTGACGCGGCGAGCGCCTGGAGCTGGGCTCGTTGCTCGGGGGACATGGAGTCGAGGGCGGCCTGGACCGCGGCCATCTGGGCCGCGAACTGCTCGAGGAGCTCGTCGAGGGTCTGGGGGTTGCCTGGGAAGAAGTCCCCGAATGACTCCATGAACGACTCGAAGCTGGGGTCGAGGTCCTGACCGGCCTGGCGCTGTTCCATCATCCGGTTGAGGGCGTCGAGCATCTGGCGGACCCGTTCGAGCTGTTCGGGATCGGGGTTCGTCATCGCCTCGGACATCTGGTCGAAGAAGCTCTTGGCGAGCTCCTCGCGCAGCTTCTCGAGGAGCTGCTCGAAGTGCTCGCGTGCCTCGGAGGAGACGAAGTCGTAGTTCTGGAGGCCGCGGACCCGTCCGGCGAGGTCGGGGGGCAGGAGGTCGAGCTCGACGCTGCGCTCGGCCACGACGTCGTCGGTGACCTCCCGCCGGCGCTCGTCGCCGGATTGGCGGGCGTCCTCGGCGAGGGACTGGAGACCCTCGCGCTCCTCGTTGACGACGTCGTCGAGCTCCTGGGCGATCTCGTGGAACGCCCCTCCCAGATCTCCGCTCTCGAGCTCCTCCTGACGCCTTTGGCGCAGGCGCTCCATGAGCTCACGGAGTCCCTGGACCTGCTCGCCGTCGGGCCGGCGGAACCCCGAGGTGAGGAGTCGGCGCAGCGCCGCGTCGGGATCGCCGTGATAGAGGAGGTCGTCGGCGAGTTCGGAGAACAAGGCGTCGACCTCGTCCTCGAACCCGGTCTGGGAACCGTCCCAACGCCGGTAGTCCCAGCGCCGTGTCATCCCCGGCCCCGGTAGGTGGCCTTGGCCCCGGCGGCCTCTTTGTTGAGGCGCTTGGTGAGGTGGAGGCCCTCGAGGATGAACTCCGCCGCCGAGGCGACCGCGCCCGGGGTCTCCCCGCCCGCCAGGGCCAGCACGGGCCCTTCGAGCGCGGGGACCTGGGCCAGGATCTCGGCATAGGCCGAGGCAGGCAGGTCGTCACCGGCGTGGACCACCCGGGCCTCGTCGAAGGCGTTCACGATCGGCCCGAGCTGCTCGGTCGGACAACGACGGCGGAACACGCTGAGCACCGAGGCGGACAGGAGCCCCTGGAGGATGCGCTCCTCTCGGCCCTCCTCGAGCGCCTCGATCTCGATCTTGCCCTGGGTCGAGGCGATGAGCGAGGCCAGGTCGCTGATGCGGGGCACGGCGTCGGGCTCACGCAGGCGCAGCGACCGTCGCACGGCGTTGGCGGCCAGGGTCTCGTAGTTCGAGATGCTGAGGCGGACCGATACGCCCGAACGCTGGTTGACGTGCGGGCTCTGGCGGGCCAGCTGCGACAGCTCGGCGACGATCTCGGCCATGAAGTCGGGGATCTCCACCCGGGGCCCGCCCGGCGCGCTGATGGGAGGTCGGGCCTCTTGGTGGACGATGGCGAGCTCGGTCTCGGTGTCCTCGGGGTAGTGGGTGCGGATCTGGGCTCCGAAACGGTCCTTGAGCGGCGTGATGATCCGGCCCCGGTTCGTGTAGTCCTCGGGGTTCGCCGTCGCCACGAGGACGACGTCGAGCGGCAGCCGCACCGTGAAGCCCCGGATCTGGACGTCGCGCTCCTCGAGCACGTTCAACAGGCCCACCTGGATCCGCTCGGCGAGGTCGGGGAGCTCGTTGATGGCGAAGATCCCCCGGTTCGACCTCGGGACCAGCCCGTAGTGGAGGGTCAATTCGTCCGACAGGTAGCGACCCTCGGCGATCTTGATGGGGTCGACCTCCCCGATGAGATCCGCGATCGAGGTGTCGGGCGTGGCGAGCTTCTCCGAGAAGCGAAGATCCCGGTGGACCCACGACAGCGGGGTGGCGTCACCCTCCTCGACCACGAGGTCGCGGGCGTGGCGCGACACCGGGAAGTAGGGGTCGTCGCGGATCTCGGACCCCGCCACCACCGGCAGCCACTCGTCGAGGAGCGACGTGAGCGACCGCACCAGCCGGGTCTTGGCCTGGCCCCGCTCGCCCAGGAGGATGATGTCGTGCCCGGCCAGGAGGGCGTTCTCGAGCTGGGGCAGCACCGTGTCGTCGAACCCGAGGACCCCCTCCACGAGGCCCAGCCCCCCGGCGATGCGGGCGGCCGCGTTGCGGCGGAGCTCTTCGTGGACCGGTGTGGACTCCCAGCCCGACGCCCGGAGCTCGCCGAGCGTGGAGGGAAGGTCGGACGGGGGATCGGGAGGGATGGTGGCGCTCATGGCGGCGAGCCTAGGCGTGCGCGCCCTGCCCTTCGACAGCGCCCGTCTCCACCCATGAGGGGGACCTCGCGCCGCAAGACGCCCGTCGGTGAGGGTGGCCTGGCCGGTGAATATGGATAGGTGAATATGAAGATTGGATTGCGCCCCACCCGGTCCGAGGGGAAAGATGATGAGCCGTCAGAGCCCGGCAGTGCGGCGGAGTCCGATGGACGGCGTCGACGACCGGGCCGGTGCGAAGTGTCAGGGGTGGCCGCGCGCGCCGAGGGATCTAGAGGAGGACTACGAGCGCGTGAGTACGACACTCCAGGATCTCAAGCCTGTCCCGGTCGAGCTGGGCGGGGTGCGGGGCGGGCCCGACGTCCGCACGCTGCGGCGCGACGGCTGGTGGCGCAGCCCGGCGGCCACCGTGGCGTTTCTGACCGTCGTCGTCGTCTACGCCACGTGGGCGGTGTTCCAGAACTCGCACTTCTTCGTGGGCGCGGCGTCGCACCGTGACCTCATCTCGCCGCTGTACTCGCCCTGCATCACCGCCAATTGCTACGGGACCGTCACCGGGGGCTGGCACATCTCGTGGTGGAAGATCTCCCCGGGCCTCCTGGCACTCACCATTCCCGGGGGGTTCCGAGCCACGTGTTACTACTACCGCAAGGCCTATTACCGGGGCTTCTGGCAGTCGCCTCCGGGGTGTGCGGTGTCCGACGGCCACTCCCGCTACACCGGTGAGACGCGCTTCCCGCTCATCTTGCAGAACCTGCACCGGTACTTCTTCGTGCTGGCCCTGGTGTTCAACGTGGTCCTCACCATCGACGCCGTCATGGCGTTCCGGCTCCCCGGCGACGGTGGGATCGGCGTGAGCGTGGGCACCCTTGTGCTCGTGGCCAACGCCACCTTGTTGTGGCTCTACTCGGCGTCGTGCCACGCCTGTCGCCATCTGTGTGGCGGTCAGGTCAACGAGTTCTCGAAGCACCCGATCCGCTACCGGCTGTGGAAGCTCACCACCCCGCTCAATGCCCGGCACATGCAGATCGCGTGGGCGAGCCTGGCCCTGGTGGCGTTCGCGGACCTGTACGTGCGGCTCGTGGCGAGCGGCGTGTTCTCCGACCCGAAGATCTTCTGAGCGGTCCGGTGCCCGACAACAGCCACGATATCGAGACCCACGATTACGACGTCGTCGTCATCGGTGCCGGCGGGGCGGGGCTGCGCGCCGCCATCGAGGCCCGCGAGCTCGGGCAGCGCACCGCGCTCGTGTGCAAGTCGCTCCTGGGCAAGGCCCACACCGTCATGGCCGAGGGTGGCGCCGCCGCGGCCATGGGGAACGTGTGGTCCGAGGACAACTGGAAGGTCCACTTCCGCGACACCATGCGGGGCGGGAAGATGCTCAACAACTGGCGCATGGCCCAGTTGCACGCCCAGGAGTCGCCCGACCGCATCTACGAGCTCGAGCGGTGGGGGGCCCTGTTCGACCGCACCAAGGACGGGCGGATCCTCCAGCGCGACTTCGGCGGCCACCGCTACGCGCGCCTCGCCCATGTCGGTGACCGGACGGGCCTGGAGCTGATCCGGACCCTGCAGCAGCGGGCGATCACCCTCGACATCGACGTGTTCATGGAATGCAAGATCCTGCGGCTCCTCAAAGACGCCGAGGGCGCCGTGAGCACGGCCGTCGGGTACTGGCGGCCCACCGGGGAGATGGTGAGCTTCACCGCCCGGGCTTTCGTGCTCGCCACCGGCAGCATCGGCAAGTCATGGCTGTACACGTCGAACTCGTGGGAGTCCACCGGCGACGGCCACGCCATGGCGGCATGGGCGGGCGCGGACATGATCGACATGGAGTGCGTGCAGTTCCACCCCACGGGAATGGTGTGGCCGCTGTCGGTGCGGGGCATCCTCGTGACCGAGGGCGTGCGGGGCGACGGTGGGGTGCTGCGCAACAGCGAGGGTCGGCGGTTCATGTTCGACTACATCCCCCCCATGTTCGCGGCCGAGACCGCGGATTCCGAAGAGGAGGGGGACCGCTGGTACGACGACCACCTCAACAACCGTCGCCCGCCCGAGCTCCTACCGCGCGACGAGGTGGCGCGGTCGATCAACTCCGAGGTGAAGGCGGGCCGGGGTGGGCCCCATGGTGGGGTGTTCCTCGACATCGCCACCCGGCGCAGCGCCGATGAGATCCGGCGGCGGTTGCCGTCGATGTACCACCAGTTCAAAGAGCTCGCCGGCGTCGACATCACCGCCCAGCCCATGGAAGTGGGCCCGACGTGTCACTACATGATGGGCGGCGTGCGCGTCGACGCCGAGACCGAGCAGACGACGGTACCGGGCCTCTTTGCCGCCGGTGAGGTGGCGGGGGGCATGCACGGGGCCAACCGGCTGGGAGGGAACTCGCTGTCGGATCTCCTCGTGTTCGGCCGTCGGGCCGGCATGGCCGCCGCGCAGTTCGCCCAGGGCCGCACCCGGGCACCGGCCGTCGACGGGGCCGAGGTCGCCGCGGTGGTCGCCGAGGCCGAGGCCCCCTTCGGGCGCGACGGCGGGGAGAGCCCCTATGACCTGCAGAGTGCGATCCAGCAGATGATGCAGCAGCTCGTGGGCATCATCCGCACCGAGGACGAGCTCCGCCGAGCGCTTGGCGAGCTCGACTCGTTGAGCGAGCGGGCGCAGAAGATGTCGGTGTCGGGCGGGCGCGCCTACAACCCGGGATGGAACCTCGCCACCGATCTCCCCTCCATGCTCACCACGTCGCGGTTGGTGGCCAAGGGTGCCCTCGAACGACGAGAGAGCAGAGGGGGCCACACCCGCGAGGACTACCCCAAGCCCGATCCCGAGCTCGGCAAGGTCAACCTCGTGCAGCGCATCGACGGCGACGGGAACTACACCCTCGAGCCCGAGCCGTTGCTCGAGATGCCGGCCGAGCTCAAAGAGCTCTTCGAGGAGGAGCCACACTGATGGCCGACGTGACGATGCGGGTGTGGCGCGGCGACGAGGACGGTGGCACGTTCACCGAATACGTCATGCCCGCGGTGGAGGGCGAAGTCGTGCTCGACGTCATCCACCGCATCCAGGCCGGCCCCGCGCCCGACCTCGCCTGCCGGTGGAATTGCAAGGCCGGGAAGTGCGGCTCGTGCTCGGCCGAGATCAACGGGCTGCCCAAGCTCATGTGCATGACCCGTATGGACGTGCTGCCCGAGGGCGAGCCCGTCGTGGTGGCGCCCATGCGAACGTTCCCCATCATCCGCGACCTCGTCACCGACGTGGCGTTCAACTACACGATGGCCCGACAGGTGCCACCGTTCAAGCCCCGGGAGCCCGAGGCCGACGGCACCTACCGCATGCAGCAGATCGACATCGAGCGGGGGCAGGAATTCCGCAAGTGCATCGAATGCTTCATGTGCCAGGACGTGTGCCACGTCATCCGTGACCACGAGGAGAACAAGGCCTCGTACGCCGGGCCGCGCATGTTCATCCGGTTCATGGAGCTCGAGTCCCATCCCCTGGACACCGACGACCGGCGCGAGCTGCTGCGTGAGCGCATGGGGCTCGGCATGTGCAACATCACCAAGTGCTGCACCGAGGTGTGTCCCGAGCACATCAAGATCACCGACAACGCCATCATCCCGCTCAAAGAACGGGTCGTCGACGCCTCTTACGACCCGGTGGCGTGGCTGGGACGAAAGATCCTGCGCCGCACCAAGCGCTCCGCGCTCGAGGCCGCCCTCGACGCGCCCGGCCAGCACACGCCTACCCGCCAGGAACAGCCGACGCGCCCGGTGGTGTCGGCCACCGACCACAGCTGAGTGGTCCTGTCGACGGGCGCGCCGCGGCCGTGACCCGGTTCCTCAGCCCGGAGTGGATGGCGGCGTTCAACGAAGCCCTGGTGGACCTGGCCATCGCCCCCCCGGGGCCCGATGCCGGCCTGGCGGTGCGCGACGGGCGGTTCAGCATGGGCCAGGTCGTGACCGGGGGCCCCGACGGCGATGTGCGGGCCACGCTCCGGGTCGTCGACGGGCGGGTCACCATGACCGACGGCGAGGCGTCGGACGCGGCGGTCACCATCCGGCTGACCTGGGCCGACGCCGTGTCCATGGCGGCCGGGGAGCTGGCCCCCGCCGATGCCATCGCGGCCGGTCGGGTGCGGGTCCGGGGGGATCTCTCGGTCCTGGCCGAGGCTCAGGCGGTGCTGGGTGCGGTGCAGGGCCAGCTCCAAGCGTTGCGCGACGTCACCGAGTACTAGCGACCAGACGGGGATAGAGTCGGACGTGAGGTACGGCTTCCCGAAACGGAAGCCGACGAGGGGAGGTTCCATGACCGTGCCCGGCGTACTGGACGACCAGGCCCTCCGTCGCTACCGCGAGTTGCTCGACGCGGAGGACGCCGCATTCGACGAGTTGGAGCATGCGTACGAAGAGGGTGACCGTGCCCACTTCGAAGCCGACCTCTCGGCCTGGCGTCAGTCACTGGCGCGGAAGCTCGCCTTCCTCCAGCGCATGGGGATCGACATCCCGCAACCGGCGGTTCCCGCCACCGTCTGATTCTTTCGGCTGTCGTGTGACAGCCGTCTGAGCAATCAGCCCAGCAGGTCGCGCACCGCGGCGCGCTCGGAGTCGAGCTCTTCGGTCGTGACCCGTATCCGGTCGCGGGCGAAGTCGCTGTGCTCGAGGCCTTCCACCACGTGCCACGTGGATCCGTCGGAATGGATGGGGAGACCGAAGACGAGGCCCTCGGGCGATCCGTACTCGCCGTGGGACACGACGGCCAACGAGACGCAGTCCTCTTTCGGTGTCGGCGTCACGATGGACCGCACGGAGTCGACCACGGCGTTGGCGGCCGACGCCGCCGACGACGCCCCACGCGCCGCGATGATCTGCGCGCCGCGCTGCTGGACGGTGGTGATGAACTCCCCCCGGAGCCACTCCGCATCCGTGATCACCGTCGGCACGCCCTTGGTGTTGATCCGGGCGTTCTCGAAGTCGGGGTACTGCGTGGAGGAGTGATTGCCCCAGATGGCGACGCTCGTCACTGCAGCCACCGGCACCCCGGCCTTGTGAGCCAGAAGGCTCTGGGCGCGGTTCTGGTCGAGGCGCGTCATGGCGAAGAACCGGTCGTCGGGGATCTCCGGTGCGTGCGCCCTGGCGATGAGGCAGTTGGTGTTGCACGGGTTGCCGACCACGAGCACCCGCACGTCGGAGGCGGCGTGGGCGGCGATGGCCTCGCCCTGGGGGCCGAAGATGCCGCCGTTCACCGTGAGCAGGTCGTTGCGCTCCATGCCCGCCTTGCGGGGGATCGACCCCACGAGCAACGCCCACGACGTCGCGTCGAAGGCGGTCTTGGCCTCGGAGGTCGGCTCGATCCCGGCCAGGAGTGGAAAGGCACAGTCGTCGAGCTCCATCACCACACCCTCGAGCGCACCCATGGCCGGCTCGATCTCGAGCAGTCGGAGCACCACAGGCTGGTCCGGGCCGAACATCTCGCCCGAGGCGATCCGGAACAGCAGCGAGTAGCCGATCTGCCCGGCGGCGCCGGTGACGGTGACGTGGACGGGGGTTTTCGACGGTGCCATGGACGCCGAGGCTACCGAATGTCAGAGGCGGTCGACGATGGCGGCCGCGAACTCCGAGCACTTCACCTCGGTGGCGCCGTCCATCAGCCGGGCGAAGTCGTAGGTCACGATCTTGTCCGCGATGGTGGCCTCGAGGGCACGAACGATGTCGGCGGCGGCATCGCCCCAACCGAGGTGTTCGAACATGAGCACCCCCGACAGGATCACCGAACCGGGGTTGACCTTGTCCTGGCCCGCGTACTTCGGCGCGGTGCCATGCGTCGCCTCGAAGACGCCGTGGCCGGTGACGTAGTTGATGTTCCCGCCGGGCGCGATGCCGATCCCGCCCACCTGGGCCGCCAACGCGTCGGACAGGTAGTCGCCGTTGAGGTTGGTGGTGGCGATCACGTCGAAGTCCTCGGGGCGGGTGAGGACCTGTTGGAGGGTGATGTCGGCGATGGTGTCCTTCACGAGCAACTTGGAGCCCGGCTTCCCGTCGCAGTCGTCCCAACCCACCGCCACGTCCGAGAACTCGTCGCGGACGAGGTCATAGCCCCAGTTGCGAAACGCCCCCTCGGTGAACTTCTGGATGTTGCCCTTGTGCACGAGCGTGACGCTCTCGCGCTCGTGGCTCAGCGCGTACTCGATGGCGGCGCGTACCAGACGCTTGGAGCCGAACTCGGAGATGGGCTTGATCCCGATGCCGGACTGGGGCCGGATCTCCCAGCCGAGCTCGTCGTGCAAGAAGGCCGACAGGCGGTCCGCCTCGGGCGTGCCCGCCTGGACTTCGAGCCCGGCGTAGACGTCCTCGGTGTTCTCCCGGAAGATCACCATGTCGACCTTCTCGGGATGACGAACCGGCGACGGGACGCCGGTGAACCAGCGCACCGGGCGGAGGCAGACGTAGAGGTCGAGGATCAGGCGCAGGGCCACGTTCAGGGAGCGGATCCCTCCGCCGATCGGCGTGGTGAGGGGCCCCTTGATGCCGATGAGGTGCTCGCGGAAGGCCTCGACGGTCTTGTCCGGGAGCCAGTCGCCGGTCTCTTTGAAGGCCTTCTCCCCTGCCAGGACCTCCTTCCAGGCGATCTTCTTCCCCTGCTTGGCGGCCGCCGCGTCGAAGACCAGACGCGCCGCGGGCCAGATGTCGACGCCGGTCCCGTCTCCCTCGATGAAGGGGATGATCGGCTCGTCGGGGACCTGGAGGGCCCCGTCGGGGCTCATGGTGATGGGTTGTGCCATGACCGACGAGCCTAAGCGTTGGTGGAGAGCCCCAGCGCTGCGTAGATCTCTCGGGTCGCGCTCGACCGGTTGAGAGTGTAGAAGTGCAGGCCCGGGGCGCCGGCCTCGAGCAGCTTCTCGCACAGCTCGGTGGCCATGGCCACGCCGGCCTGGCGGACGGCGTCGTCACCGCCTCGGGCCGACGCCTCTTCCAGGCGGGCCACGGCCCAGTCCGGGAGCGCCGCGCCCATCTCGGCCATCCGGGGTATCGAGCGCAGGGCCGTCACCGGCATGATCCCGGGCAGCACCGGCTTGTGGACACCACGCGCCGCGAGGTCGTCGATCAAGCCCACGTATTCCTCGGCCTCGAAGAAGAATTGGGTCACGCCGAAGTCAGCTAGTCGGAGCTTGGCGGCCAGGAGGTCGCGGTCGGACTCCATGTCGGGCGAGGCCGGGTGGCCGGCGGGATGGGCGGCGACGCCGATCGAGAAGCCCCCGATCTCCCGGGCGAGGTTCACGAGCTCCACGGCGTGGAGGAGCTCACCGGGCCCGGCCGAGGGATCGGTCGGGGGGTCGCCTCCCAGGGCCATGAGGTTCTCCACGCCCGACTTCCGGAACTGGACCAGGATGTCGGCCAGCTCCAGACGGGTGTGGGCCACGCACACGAGGTGCGCCATGGGGGTGAGGGTGGTGGTGCGCAAGATGCCCGCCACCAGGTCATGGGTGCGCTGGCGGGACTCCCGTCCCCCCCGGTAGGTGACCGACACGAACGACGGCGCCAGGGGCTCGAGCTCGCGCAGGGTGCGAACCAGCGTGATCTGCTCGGCGTCGTTCTTGGGCGGGAAGAACTCGAAGGAGTAGGTGGCGCCGCCTTCGAGCATCTCCGAGATCAAGGCCATGACCAGGCCATCGTAGTGTCGGGCCGGTTCTTAGTCTCGGGCCGGCTGGCGCGGGGTCTGCTCGGGATCGGTTCCCCGCTTCGCTCGGCCTCTACCCGCTTCGCTCGGCCTCTACCCGCTTCGCTCGGCCTCTACCCGCTTCGCTCGGCGGCGCGCACCGCGTTGCGGAGGAGCATGGCGCGGGTCATGGGGCCCACGCCGCCGATGCGGGGCGTGATCCACCCCGCCACCTCGGCCACGGACTCCTCGACGTCGGAGAGGACCTTGCGACCCTCCCAGGTCGTGCCGGCACCCACCACGGCGGCGCCGGGCTTCACCATGTCGGGCGTGACCAGCCCGGCCGAGCCCGCCGCGGCCACCACGATGTCGGCACGGCGGACGTACTCGGCGAGGTCTGGCACTCCGGTGTGGACCACGGTCACCGCCGCGTTGCATCCCGGGCGCTTGAGGGCGAGGAGCAGGGCCAGGGGGCGGCCGATGGTGATGCCGCGACCGATCACGACGACGTGGCGGCCCTCCACGGGCACGTCGTAGGCGTGGAGGAGCTCGATGATGCCCGCCGGTGTGCACGGCAGGGGCCCGGGCGTCCCCATGACGAGGCGCCCGAGGTTCACCGGGTGCAGTCCGTCGACGTCCTTGGCGTCGTCCATCGCCAGCAGCGCGGCTTCCTCGTCGAGACCCTTCGGCAGCGGGAGCTGGACGAGGTAGGCATGGACGGCGGGATCGGCGTTGAATCGACGGATCACCGCTTCGAGCTCTTCCTGGCTCGTCTCCGCGGGCAGGTGCTCGTGCACCGAGGCGATGCCGACCTCCTTGCAATCGGAGTGCTTCAACGCCACGTAGCGCTCGCTGGGCGTGTCGTCACCGACGAGGATCGTTCCCAGTCCGGGTCGGATCCCTTCGGACACCAACCTCGCCACCCGGTCGGTGACCTCGGCACGAAAACGCGCCGCCAGGGCTTCACCGTCGAGGAGTCGCGCCGTCACAGCGGCCCGCTCAGTGTCGGAAGTGACGTTCGGCGGTGAGCACCATGGCGATGCCGTGCTCGTCGGCGGCAGCCACCACCTCACCGTCTCGTACCGATCCACCGGGCTGCACGACGGCCGCCACCCCCGCCTCCGCCAGCACGTCGAGGCCGTCGCGGAACGGGAAGAAGGCGTCGCTGGCCGCCGCACCACCCCGGGACCGGTCCCCCGCCTTGCTCACCGCGATTTGAGCTGCCTCCACCCTGCTCTGCTGCCCCGCGCCGACACCCAGAGCCTGCCCGCCGGCGACCACCACGATGGCATTCGACGACGTCCGGGCACAGACCCGCCATGCCAACTCGATGTCGCGCCATTGGCTGTCGGTGGGAGCCACCTTGGTCGGCACCTGCCAGTCCGACCGGGTCGTGGCCAGGTCGTCGCGGTCCTGGACGAGAAAACCCCCGCCGAGGCTGCGCAGCTCGAGTGTGGCGGCGCCATGGGGCGGCGCCTGCAGGAGCCGGGTGGCCTTGCGCCGCGCCGCCAGGGCCTCGAGCGCATCGGGATCGAACGACGGCGCCACCACCACGTCGGCCTGGGGGCCCTCGGCGACGGCCTGGGCCACATCCAACGTGCACGGGCCACCGAGGGCGACCACACCGCCGAACGCCGACACGGGGTCACACTCGAGCGCCCGCCGGTAGGCGTCGGCGAGGGTGGGGGCGAGCGCCGCCCCACACGGGTTGGCGTGTTTGATGATGGCCACCGCCGCATCCCGACCGGTGCCGAGCTCGGCCACGAGGCGCCACGCCGCGTCGGTGTCGAACAGGTTCAGGTACGACAGCGCCGTGCCGCCGTGCTGGACGACGCCGTCCCACCACGTGGGCCGGCTCCGGTCGCGGTAGCGGGCCCCCCGCTGATGGGGGTTCTCGCCGTAGCGGAGCTCGTCGGCGCGTTCGAGCGCCAGGTGCAGCGTCGGCGGAAGCAGCTCGGCGTCCCCGCCCGCCCCCCCGGCGTCGAACCACGCCACGATGGCGGCGTCGTAGGAGGCGGTATGGGCAAAGGCGGCGCGGGCCAGTTGCCGGCGCGTGTCGATCGACAACGAGCCCCCGGCGCGTAACTCGTCGAGGACGAGCGGGTAGTCGGTCGGGTCGACGACGACACCCACGTGCGCATGGTTCTTGGCCGCGGCGCGCACCATGGTGGGACCGCCGACGTCGATCAGCTCGATGGACGGGTCCGAGGAGAACGGGTAGAGGTTGCACACCACGAGGTCGATGGGCTCGATGTGCTGGGCGGCGAGGTCGGCCACATGGGAAGGGTCGGAACGGTCGGCCAGGATGCCACCGTGCACCTTGGGGTGAAGCGTCTTCACCCTGCCCCCGAGCATCTCGGGGGCACCGGTGAGCTCGGCCACCTCGGTGACGGCGATCCCGGCTTCGGCGAGGGCGGCTGCGGTCTTGCCGCTGGCGATGAGCTCCCACCCGAGGTCGACGAGGCCTTGGGCCAGGTCGATGAGACCGGTCTTGTCGTACACCGACAACAACGCCCTCATCGGCGTGTCACCCGCTCACAGACCTCCGACGTACCGCGGTGCCAGCACTCCACGCTCTGACATTAGATGGGTGCCACGGGCGGGATCGACCTCCCGGTGGGACCGAACCTGACTTGGCGCTACGAGCCCGGTGTCGGTGCCGTGCCCATCAGGGACTCGATGTAGTCCTTGATGACCCGAGGGTAGAGCTGGCGCTCGCACCGCTTGATCCGCTCGTGCAGGGTCTCCACGGTGTCGTCGGCGAGGACCGGGACCTCCTCCTGCGCGAGCACCGGCCCGGCGTCAGTCTCGACCGTGGCGAGGTGGACGGTACAGCCCGTCGTCTCCACCCCCGCGGCGAGAGCCTCTTCGACGGCGTGCCACCCCGGGAACGCCGGAAGGATGGCGGGATGGGTGTTGAGGATCCGGCTGGGGAAGGCGTCGAACAGCGGCCGGGCGAACACGGTGCCGAAGCCAGCCATGGCGATGAGGTCGATGTCATGCGCGACGAGCACGTCTTTCACCCGGCGCGTGAAACCCCAACGATCGAAACCTCCCCCGAATCCTCCGAAGTCCTGTCGGTCGACAAGCTCGGTGGCGATACCCGCGTCAGTGGCGATCTCCAGGGCGCGACACCTTCGATCGGCGAGCACGAGCGCGACCGGGACATCCTCACCGAGCATGGCGTCGAGGATGCTGCCAGTACCCGACACGAGCACCGCCACGCGCACGTCGGCCACGCTACCAGCGGCTCTGCGGATTCCCCACGCCTCAGTCGAGGGTCTTGACGATTTCCACCATGCGCTCGCCCGCCTCGGTCGGGTTCAGCGTCACGATGGCACCGGCGTCGGCCAGCGCGGCCATCTTGGCCTGGGCGGTGCCCTGGGATCCCGAGATGATGGCGCCGGCGTGTCCCATCTTGCGCCCCGGAGGAGCGGTCACCCCGGCGACGTAACAGACGACGGGCTTGGACATGTTGTCCTTGATGAATTGCGCCGCCTCTTCTTCGGCCGAGCCGCCGATCTCCCCGATCATCATCACGGCACGGGTGTCGGGATCCTCCTCGAACGCGGCCAGGCAGTCGATGAAGCTGGTCCCGGGAACGGGGTCGCCACCGATGCCGACGCAGGTGGTCTGGCCCACCTTCTGTTGGGACAGCTCGTGCAGTGCCTGATAGGTGAGGGTCCCCGAGCGACTCACGATCCCCACGGGACCTCCGGGGAGGGCGATGTCTCCCGAGGTGATGCCGATGTTGCACTTCCCCGGCGAGATGACGCCGGGGCAGTTGGGGCCGAGCAGGCGCACGCCGGGGTAGTCGCGGCGCAGCACGTTGTAGAAGCGCGCCTCGTCCTGGGCGGGGATCCCCTCGGTGATGCACACGATGAAGCTGACGCCGGCCGCGGCCGCTTCGAGGATGGCGGCCGACGCGCCCTTGGGGGGAACGACCACGAACGACGCGTCGGCCCCCGTGGCCCGCACGGCGTCGCCGACACTGTCGTAGACGGGCACGCCGTCCACGTCGGTGCCACCCTTGCCCGGTGTCACCCCCGCCACCACCTGGGTGCCGTAGTCGCGGTTGCGCAGGCCGTGGAACCGGCCCTGGCTGCCGGTCAGGCCCTGGACGATCACCTTGGTCTTCTCGTCGACGAAGATGCTCACTTGACTCCTCCTGCCAGCGCCACGGCACGCCGGGCGGCGCCGAGCATGGTCTCGTCCACGACCAGACGATCCGAGATGTGCGAGGCGAGGATGGCGTGCCCCGCCTCGGCGTTCGTGCCGTCGAGGCGTAACACGATGGGCGAGCGCAGATCGACCCGTCCCAGGGCCTCGACGATGCCGTTGGCCACCTCGTCGCAGCGGGTGATGCCACCGAAGATGTTCACGAAGATCGACCGCACGGCCTGGTCGGTGTTGATGACCTCGAGGGCGGCCGCCATGACATCAGCGTTGGCACCGCCCCCGATGTCCAGGAAGTTCGCGGCGCTGCCGCCGGCCTGGGTGACCACGTCGAGCGTGGACATGGCGAGACCGGCGCCGTTGGCGATGATGCCGACCGACCCCGACAGTCCGATGTAGTTGAGGCCCTTCTCCTTGGCGAGAAGCTCACGCTCGTCGAGGGTGTCGGTCTCCGCGAACTCCTCCCATTCGGGATGGCGGAAGGCGGCGCTGTCGTCGAGCGTGACCTTGGCGTCAAGGGCATGGACGCGGCCGTCGGTGGTCAGGATCAAGGGGTTGATCTCAGCCAGGTCGCAGTCGCCCTCGACGTAGCACCGGTACAGCGCCACCAGGAGCTCGGCAGCCGGGGCGCGGGCTTCGGGGTCGAGTCCCGCCTCCTCGACGAGGCGCGCCGCGGCGGCGACCGAGAGCCCGTCGACCGGGTCGACGTGGAGCTTGGCGATGGCGGTGGGATCGGTGGCGGCCACCTCCTCGATCTCGACTCCCCCCTTGGCCGACACCATGCAGAGGTGGAGCTTGGCGGCCCGGTCGAGGGTGAAGCTCGCGTAGTACTCGCGGGCGATGTCCGATGCGTGCTCGACCCACAGGCGCTGCACGACATGACCGTGGATGTCCATGCCGAGGATGGCCGACGCGTGG